>NZ_JBBHDV010000029.1:0-1042 GCF_037478135.1 Denitratimonas organivorans | reverse complement strand
GGCGGATTCAACCGCGAAGTGCAACGCGTGAGTGGTGAAAGAATACCTCGAAAGGGGTGAGGAAGCGGTGGCGTTTCCGGGGTCTGTTGTTGAGTGCGTCCTGGGCGTTGCGTATCTCCTCCGGCAGGATGGTTGAGAAGTTGCGCTTGCGCGGGAAGTACTCACGCACCAGGCCGTTGAGGTGTTCGTTGCGTGCCCGCTGCCAGGGGGCGTGCGGATCGGCCATGTACAGCGTGGCCTCCAGTGCCAGTTCGATGAAATCCCCATCGGCGAACTCACTGCCCCGGTCGCTGGTAAGGGTATGGACGTGCCTGCGGTAGGGGGTCAGACACGCCGCCACTGTATCGGCGACATCCTGGGCCTTGCCCGTGGGGCTCCACCCCAGACACAGCAGGCCGCTGAGGCGCTCGTTCATGGTCACCAGCACGCCGCTTCCCTTGCCTGGACGCACCGTATCCACCTCCCAATGCCCGAACTGGGTCATGTCCTGGACCGCTTGAGGGCGTTCGCTGATCGGGGTGCGGTCGGCAAAGCGCTGGACCCGATGACGGCCATAGCCGCGCCGCCGCTTGGGCAGGCGCAGGCGATGTCGCAAGCTGTGCCGGTGGATGTAGCGATAGATGGTGGTGTGGCTGGGCACGGCCATCCCCAGCAGCTGACACCGCCCCCGGATTTGCACCGGGCTCCACTGCTGGCTCACGCCGTGCTCGATCTGGGCGAACGCCTCCGCCGGTAACTGGGGACGTGAGCTGGCATGGTGACGACGGGTCTGGGCCGCCTTGTGCGCGGATGCGGCACGATAGGTCCGCTCGCCGGTGTTGCGTCGCCGCTCCCGGCCAATGGTGCTGGGGTGGCGGCCAAGCTGTCTGGCAATGGCGACATTGGACAATCCTGCACTCAGCAGCGCAGCGATCTGGTAGCGTTCTTCCTGGGTCAGGTGTCGATAGGACATGGGCAACTTCGCTTGGTCGTGGAGCGGCCCAGCCTACGGCACCTGGCCCGCTTCGGTTCAAGGAAATTGCACTTCAGGGTTGAATCCGCC
>NZ_JBBHDV010000028.1:0-1246 GCF_037478135.1 Denitratimonas organivorans | reverse complement strand
CAACAGCAGAACGGGTAAACGGTATTGCGGTGTTTCTTGCTGCGGTGAATCGGTAACGCGGTAATTGGGTTGAGGTGGAAGGGAATCAGCCGGCAGCTTGCTCACGCCGGCTGACGTGTTCGGGATCGAAACTCGTACCGTGATGTTCGGCGGCCCACAATCGGCGCGCGGTCTTGTTCGCCAGCGCCACTGCGGCCTTGTTGTGGCCTTTGCGCTCGGCCAGTGCCAGCGCCCAGTGCTGGGTACGATCCAGCGGCTGGCCGCGTTTTCGGGCGGTGTGCGCCGCCACCAGGGCCGAACGCGCACCGTGGATCAGCAGCGTGCGCAGGTACACATCGCCGCGCTTGGTGATGCGCCCGAGCTTGCGGCTGCCGCCACTGGAATACTCGCGCGGGGTCAGGCCCAGCGCGCTGGCGAAGTGTCTGCCGCTGGGAAACCGGGCGAAGTCGCCGATGCCCGCGCTCATCGCGGTGGCGGTGATCAGGCCCACGCCGCTGGCCGCCATCAGGCGTTGGCTGCGGGTGTCGCGTCGGGCGATCTCGGCCAGTTGCTTCTCGATGCCGCCCATCGCCTCCTGACAATCGGTGATGCGATCCAGCAGGCCGGCCAGGGCATGGCGCAGGTCCATCGGGATATCGTTGTCGCCATCTTCCAGCGCCGCCAGCACCGCAGGCCGCACCTTGTCGGCCCCGGCGGGAATGGCGAACCCGAACTCGCGCAGCAGCCCGCGCACGGTGTTGATCGCGGCGGTACGCTCAGCCTTGTGGTGCTCGCGGATGCGGTGCAGGCCCTGCGTACCCTGCTGCGCGGGCGTCTTCACCGGCACCGGGCGGATATCCCCGCAGCGCGCCGCTTCCAGCAGCCCGGCGGCATCGGCGCGGTCGGTCTTGTTGCGGCGAACATAGGGACGAACGTGCTGCGCGGGCAGCAGTTCCACCGCATGACCAAGCCGGGCAAACCGCCGCGCCCAGGCATGAGCCGAGCCGCAGGCTTCCATCACCACGCGCAGCGGCGCACGGTTTTGCAGGCACTGAGCGAACGGCTTGCGCTTGAGCCGCTTGCGCTCGACGATGCGCCCTGCCGCATCGGCAAAGGCCAGCTCGAACACATCCTTGGCCAAGTCCACCGCCAGCGTGACGGCGGCGGACGATTCATTGCGAACAACTTTAGTGGTAGCGTGCATGTCGGACTCCTCCCGTGATCCCGTGTCCTGATGGCGAACACCTTCAGTCTGGCTCATCGAAGC
>NZ_JBBHDV010000027.1:0-1358 GCF_037478135.1 Denitratimonas organivorans | reverse complement strand
GCCGAAATCCCACTCACAGACGTCCGATCCGTGCCCAAAACGGGGCTTGCGCGACCGCCGCCTACCCAGCAGACTGCTCGAAAAGGGCGTTTGAACTTCCTATTCGCGTCTCCGCTGCAACTCCGATATACCCCGGCCGCCTTGTCTGCTATAAAAAGGCGTGAACTGATCCGGCGGCACCGGAACCAGACTAAAACGACAATCAACTAAGAACAGGAATTACAAGGAGTCCCTATGGAAGACCTATTTAGCGCTGACGGGCGCGCTTCTGAATATGTGGATCAGGCCATTGCACTGGTCATGACCTATGCCCCAAAAGTTTTGCTAGCCATTATTACGCTGATTATCGGCCTATGGCTGATCAATCGCTTTGTGAACGTTCTGGATGCCAAGCTTGGCAAGAAAGACCCTACCCTTAACAAGTTTTTGTGCGGGTTGATTAACGCTGTTCTCAAGATTCTGCTGCTGATTTCTGTAGCCTCCATGGTAGGCATCGCCACTACCTCCTTTGTCGCTATCATTGGTGCCGCAGGCTTGGCTGTTGGTCTTGCTCTGCAAGGCAGCCTGGGGAACTTTGCCGGTGGCGTGCTGATTCTGATTTTCAAACCGTTCAAGGTGGGCGATGTGATTGAAGCTCAGGGCTTTCTGGGCTCAGTGCGTGAAATCAGTATTCTCTACACGGTTGTGGACACCTTTGATAATCGCCGCGTAGTGATCCCCAACGGCGAATTATCCAACTCCAGCCTGACCAACATGAGCGTCTACGACACACGCCGTTGCGATATGAAATTCGGCATTGGATACAACGACGATATCGACAAAGCCAAGAGCATTTGCAAGCGCCTTATCGAAGAAGATGAGCGTGCGCTCAAAGACCCTGCACCACTAATTGTGGTGGGCGGCCTTGGAGACAGCTCTGTTGACCTTACTGTTCGGGCCTGGACAAAGTCTGGGGACTTATGGCCGTTTTACTGGGACATGCAAGAGCGTGTGAAAAAAGCCTTTGATGCGGAAGGCATTTCCATTCCCTTTCCCCAGCGCGACGTTCACATGTACAAAACCGAGTGAAATAGCAATCCGTATCACATAGATACAACCCGTTACTCGCAAACAGTACAACCTAAGCTAAGCTGACCAATAATGACGGGGCCATGGGCCCCGTCAGAACGTCGCCGAAGCAGGCTGCACACGCCGACCGCTTCGGATAGTTGTCATTGCCATCCACTTCCACATGCTGTGGCTCGACGGCGTGTACGTGGAAGCCACCGAGCTGCCGCGGCGCGAACTGCGCCTGCACCGCGCCCGTGCGCCCACCACCGCGCAGTTGACCCAGCTGGCAGCTACCATCGCGCACCGGG
>NZ_JBBHDV010000026.1:0-2407 GCF_037478135.1 Denitratimonas organivorans | reverse complement strand
CCCAGGGGCAATAAATCGCCATTGGTGATTGACGCAGCATGTCGCGTATCCTGCTGGTGCAATGGCAGCGGATTGACCGATGGCCCAATACGCGAATCCTCAAGAAAAATGGGCGGTTTGGCCCAGCAGGCAGTTATCTGCCCAGATAGTGCGTGGTGATGCTCTCCCGGCTGTGGCCCAAGGCTTCGGCGGTTTCCAAGCGTGCATGGCGCTCGATGGCCCGGTCCACCGGAGCTGGTCCACCACGCACAGGCGAGGGATAGCGGGCCAATGCTTCGAAATAGGCGTTGGCAAACTCATGCCGCAATCCATGTGCAGTCATGCCGTTGTGCCTGGTGACGCCTGCCTTGCGCAGCACCGCATAGAGCCGGTTTTTGGCCTGCTTGAGCGTAAGAGCTTCCGGTGCAATTGAAGCATCCGGGCCAGATACGAACATCTTGGCGTCATCAAGCGCTTTGCGCTGTCCGGGTTCCGTGATCTTGAGGGTGCGCTGGCGTCCGCCTTTGGTGCCCCGAGTAACGTCCACGACCTGTCCAAGATCTGCCACCCATGGGCGAAACATCAGCGATTCCCTCACCCGAAGGCCAAGCGTCCATTGCAGAACCAATGCCATCGCGACCCACGGTTCGATCTGGCGAACACGATCCATGACCGCTACCGGATCGATCCCTTGCGCCGACCAACTCTTGTCATGAGTCGCGATGGAGGAGCGCGTGACATGCTTGGGATCGGTCACGTAGTGAACGGAGGCGAGGATCACCCCAGGCTTGCCGAGCCAACCGCAGAAAGTCCGGAAGATGGAGATCCGGTTCTGGATCACCGAGGGCGACAGCCCCTCGGCGACCCAGTGATCGACAAGGGCTTGCATGTGTCGGCCCTTGAACTGGCGGACATTGTTAAGCCTGAATTTCATATCACGTAGCTGCGCGAAGCCCTGCATCAAGACCTGGCCGCGCTTGCGGCGGGTATCGTCACTGGCTCTATCACCATCGACGCGCCTGCCGTTGTGGTCCTTCAGAACAGCGGTGAGGGTTTTCTTCCAGCCGCCGGTAATCGTGGTATGGCCTGTCATGGTCAATTCCTCGTTGAATGAATGGGTTAAATGGCGTGCGCGTTCGGTCTTGCGACCTGGCTCTACTTCAAAGGGTGTGTGCGCTGACCTGGCCCCATTTCTGGCACCAGCTCGCCCTTCCTCGGGAAGGCTCGCCCTACGGCGAGGCAAGGCGCTCCGACAACGCCTCGAATTTCATGTCATCCCGGCGCTTCCACCTGCCACCGGTGGACGGGATGTCGCAGCCTCGGATGTCGACCGATGCAGGCCAGCTGCACCAATGCGACAAGACATGTGTATGGCCACGAAGGGCGAAACAGATCAGGAGCGATCTTTTCGCCGGCTCAGCTTTGCGTAGACGGAGAGGCCGTAATCAATGACCTGATCGGGCAAATCCTCGACCTCGGACAAGGCCGCCAAGAGCATCCAACTGGCGGTGACCATCAAACACGGGCGAAACCCTTCCCGAGTGGATTGAGATCGCACCTTCCTCACAGCATCCATAGCCTCGAGTGTTATCGGTACCTTGACCTGTTCCGAAGGTGGGACCGCCACAAGTGCATGTCCGTCCCATGTATAAAGCTGGCCTACTTTCAACTCATTGTTACGGGCTGATTTAATTCGTTCGATACCTTCCATTGCAGTTCTCCTGTGGGTTTCTACTCATATTCAGAAGTCACCTTCACTTTCACGTTTAATTAATTCGTTTCACCACGCGTTCGCGCACAGCAGTGCGCCCGGTGCTGGAAGCCGGTACAAGACAGGTAGGAGGAAATAGCCCGATACGGGCGAGGGATGCGTACAGAGCACGCAAGAGGACGCGCACGGATTCAGGCCGTGGCTGACGAGGACGGACCTAGGGTCCGAGGCAAGTAACGACAGCTTGCTTCAAGCAACTTGTCGATCGGGGGAACAACGACGGCTCATCGATTTTGGCCCCAGGCCAAATGGCCTGGGACGGTGGTTGGCGCATTAACGCGCTCAGCACCGAAGCCGATACCTACCAGAACACGATTCCGCGACTAGACCGGCTTATGTCGGTTCAGAGCCAAAGGAAGCGCGAATGCGGGCCGTGCCGCAAGGAGAATGTCAAAGCGCTGCTCGAAAACGCGACGCGTCTCAAGGCGTGACGAGTTGGGCCAGCAACAACCGAGTACGTCCAAATGAACACCACCCGTTGATGCAGCGGCCTACTGAGAAAATGCCATCGCGTTCATCCGACGCTGCCCAAGGTTGATGGCGAGTTGGGCACGGCGATGTAGGTCGCCGCCACCTGTAAACTTTTTGCTCACCCCACCTCACCGTGGATGCGTCAGTGGGTGGCTGATTGACACGCTATGCCAGATGCCCCCTGTA
>NZ_JBBHDV010000025.1:2500-5289 GCF_037478135.1 Denitratimonas organivorans | reverse complement strand
CACGCTCTCATGGGGATGGGACGTAACAAGGTTTAAGTGAAGTCTCGATGTGTCATCGAGGAGAAGCCACTTGAGGTTATATGATCAAGCCTCACGGATCATTAGTACTGGTTAGCTCAATGCATTGCTGCACTTACACACCCAGCCTATCAACGACGTAGTCTTCATCGTTCCTTCAGGGGGCTCAAGGCCCCGGGAGATCTCATCTTGAGGCGCGCTTCCCGCTTAGATGCTTTCAGCAGTTATCGCTTCCGAACGTAGCTACCCGGCAATGCCACTGGCGTGACAACCGGAACACCAGAGGTTCGTCCACTCCGGTCCTCTCGTACTAGGAGCAGCCCCTCTCAAATCTCCAACGCCCACGACAGATAGGGACCGAACTGTCTCACGACGTTCTGAACCCAGCTCGCGTACCACTTTAAATGGCGAACAGCCATACCCTTGGGACCGACTACAGCCCCAGGATGTGATGAGCCGACATCGAGGTGCCAAACACCGCCGTCGATATGAACTCTTGGGCGGTATCAGCCTGTTATCCCCGGAGTACCTTTTATCCGTTGAGCGATGGCCCTTCCATACAGAACCACCGGATCACTAAGTCCTACTTTCGTACCTGCTTGATCCGTCGATCTCGCAGTCAAGCACGCTTATGCCTTTGCACACAATGCGCGATGTCCGACCGCGCTGAGCGTACCTTCGAGCTCCTCCGTTACTCTTTGGGAGGAGACCGCCCCAGTCAAACTACCCACCATACACGGTCCCTGGCCCGGATAACGGGTCGAGGTTAGAACGTCAAGCACATCAGGGTGGTATTTCAAGGATGGCTCCATGCCAGCTGGCGCCGACACTTCAAAGCCTCCCACCTATCCTACACAGATGAACTCAACGTTCAGTGTAAAGCTATAGTAAAGGTTCACGGGGTCTTTCCGTCTTGCCGCGGGAACGCTGCATCTTCACAGCGATTTCAATTTCACTGAGTCTCGGGTGGAGACAGCGCCGCCATCATTACGCCATTCGTGCAGGTCGGAACTTACCCGACAAGGAATTTCGCTACCTTAGGACCGTTATAGTTACGGCCGCCGTTTACCGGGGCTTCGATCAAGAGCTTCACCTTGCGGCTGACCCCATCAATTAACCTTCCGGCACCGGGCAGGCGTCAGACCCTATACGTCCACTTTCGTGTTTGCAGAGTCCTGTGTTTTTGATAAACAGTTGCAGCGGCCTGGTCACTGCGGCCCCCGACAGCTATAGCTCGCACGAGCCACCATCAGGGGCGCACCTTCTCCCGAAGTTACGGTGCTATGTTGCCTAGTTCCTTCACCCGAGTTCTCTCAAGCGCCTGAGGATTCTCACCCTGCCTACCTGTGTCGGTTTACGGTACGGTCTGCGTGACCTGAAGCTTAGAAGATTTTCCTGGAAGCGTGGGATCAGTGACTTCATCCATAAGGACTGGTCTCGGTGCTCGGTGTTAAGAGGACCCGGATTTGCCTAAGTCCTCCACCTACCGCCTTTCCCCGGGACAACCAACGCCCGGTACACCTACCCTTCTCCGTCTCTCCATCGCAGTCACGCGAGGTGCTGGAATATTAACCAGCTTCCCATCGACTACGGCTTTCGCCCTCGCCTTAGGGGCCGACTCACCCTGCGCCGATGAACGTTGCGCTAGGAAACCTTGGGCTTTCGGCGTGCGGGCTTTTCACCCGCATTATCGTTACTCATGTCAGCATTCGCACTTCCGATACCTCCAGCAAGCCTCTCGACTCACCTTCGCAGGCGTACGGAACGCTCCTCTACCGCGCACACAAAGTGTGCACCCATAGCTTCGGTATACTGCTTAGCCCCGTTAAATCTTCCGCGCAGGCCGATTCGACCAGTGAGCTATTACGCTTTCTTTAAAGGGTGGCTGCTTCTAAGCCAACCTCCTGGCTGTCTATACCTTCCCACTTCGTTTCCCACTGAGCAGTAATTTGGGGACCTTAGCTGATGGTCTGGGTTGTTTCCCTTTTCACGACGGACGTTAGCACCCGCCGTGTGTCTCCCGTGCTCGCACTTGCTGGTATTCGGAGTTTGCCATGGTTTGCTAAGTCGCGATGACCCGCTAGCCATAACAGTGCTCTACCCCCAGCAGTGATACACGAGGCGCTACCTAAATAGCTTTCGAGGAGAACCAGCTATCTCCGAGTTTGATTAGCCTTTCACTCCTATCCACAACTCATCCCCTACCTTTTCAACGGGAGTGGGTTCGGACCTCCAGTGCGTGTTACCGCACCTTCATCCTGGTCATGGATAGATCACTCGGTTTCGGGTCTACACCACGCGACTATTCGCCCTATTCAGACTCGCTTTCGCTTCGCCTCCCCTATACGGTTAAGCTCGCCACGTAATGTAAGTCGCTGACCCATTATACAAAAGGTACGCAGTCACCCCACGAAGGGGCTCCCACTGCTTGTACGCATACGGTTTCAGGTTCTATTTCACTCCCCTCTCCGGGGTTCTTTTCGCCTTTCCCTCACGGTACTGGTTCACTATCGGTCGGTCAGTAGTATTTAGCCTTGGAGGATGGTCCCCCCATGTTCAGACAGGGTTTCTCGTGCCCCGCCCTACTCACTTATCATCGACTACGCCCTTTAACCTACAGGGCTATCACCTTCTATGGCCGGACTTTCCAGACCGTTTGGATAGAACGTAATCGACTTTTGGGCTGTTCCCCGTTCGCTCGTCACTACTCAGGGAATCTCGGTTGATTTCTTTTCCTCCGGGTACTTAGATATTTCAGTTCCCCGGGTTCG
>NZ_JBBHDV010000024.1:0-11956 GCF_037478135.1 Denitratimonas organivorans | reverse complement strand
GCACGCATGGCGATCACCGCGATCAGAACGCCGACCGGCAGCATGACGATCGCGACCAGCGCGCTGCGGGCATGGAACAGGAATACCAGGCACACCAGTGCGACGATCAGGCTCTCCTCGAGCAGCGTCGTGCGTAGCGTCTTGATCGCGCGCACGATGAGATCGGAGCGGTCGTAGACCGCCTGGACGCTGACGCCCTCGGGGAGTCCACTCGCAAGCTGGGCGATCTTGTCCTTCACCCCCCCGATCACGGCCAGGGCGTTTTCGCCGAAGCGCGCAATGACGATCCCGCCCACAACGTCGCCTTCGCCGTCCAGGTCGACGATGCCACGGCGCTCATCGGGTACCAGTTCGACCCGGGCGACGTCGCCGATCAGCACCGGTGCGCCCCCTTCGGCGCGCAGAACCAGGCTCTCGATATCCTCGATACCGCGCAGGTAGCCGCGGCCCCGCACCAGCCTCGCACTGGATGGCAGCTGGGCCGTTGCCGCCACCGCGCATCCCGCCAAGTTCGAGAGCATCGTCGAGCCCCTCGTCGGCGCCCATGTGGCGCCGCCGCCGGCGCTGGCCGAACTGTTGCAGCGCCCGGCTCACGCCGACCCGGTCCCCGCCGATTACGACGCCTTCGTCGCCGAACTGCGGCGCGAGTAAGACTCAGCGCGGCGGCAGCGGCGGCCGGTCGTTGCGCACTTCCGGCCACTGCTGGGGCACCTTTCGCACCGACTCGCGCGCATAGCCGATGTCCACCAGGGCCTGCACCAGCGCCTCGTACTCGACGTCATCGATCTGCGGCGTGCGCGCCATGATCCAGGCGTAATCGCGCTTGCTGCGCGCCACGATGGTGGCGCGATAGTCCGCATCCAGATGCACGATCACGAACTCGGCCTTGACCGGCCAGACGAAACGCATGCCCCAGACCGCATTGCCGGTGCTGGGCCGCACGAAACCCACCGGACGCATGGTTTCCAGTGGCGCATCGAAACCGCCTTCGCGGAAACGGAAGGTGGTCTGCACCCGGCCCTTGGCATCGAGCGCATAGCTTTCCACTGCATTGAACGCCTCGCGCTCGGCACGGCTGGGCACATGCGCGATGACGTACCAATCGCCCATGTAGCGCTCGATATCGACATGCGCCACCGGCGTCACCGTCGGCGGCTGATGCGCACAGCCGGCAAGCGCGGCCACGGCCATGCCGGTGATCGCCACGAGCCGGCTCATCGCCCACCCGCCTTGGCGAAACGGTAGTGCGCCACCAACCACTGCTGCCCGCCGGCATAGCCGAACAGCTCGGCGCAGGCCATCCAGAACATGCGCCAGCGCTGGAACCACAGCGCCGCCGTCGCGCCGTAGGCCGGTATCAGCACCTGCATCAGCGCATCGCGGCTCGCGTCCTGGCGTTGCAACCAGTGGTTGGCGGTGCGCTGGTAGTGGCGGCCATCCAGCAGCCAACGTTCCTCCAGCGCCAGGTCGCGCTGGAAGAACGCCAGCGTGTCGGCCGAGGGCATCAGGCCTCCGGTGAAGAAATGCCGGCCCATCCAGTTGTCGTCGCCAGCGGTTTCGAACGGATACAGCAGGGTGCGGTGGCAGAAGATGTGCACGAACAGTTGCCCCTGCGGACGCAACCAGCCGGCGATGCGCGAGAGCAGCGTCTCGTAGTTGCGCACGTGCTCGAACATCTCGATCGACACGCAGCGGTCGAAACGCTCCGCCTCCAGTTCCAGCCGATTCACGTCGCAGGTCAGCACGCGTACGTTGCGAAGGCCGCGTTCGGCACAGCGCGACAGGATGAACTCGCGTTGCGGGCGGGAGTTGGATACCGCCGTGATGTGCGCATTCGGGTAGCGCTGCGCCATCCACAGCGTCAGCGATCCCCAGCCGCAGCCCAGTTCGAGGATGTCCTGGCCATCGGCCAGCCCGGCGCGCTCGCCATACAGCGCCAGCATCGCCTCCTCAGCCTGCGCCAGGGTTTCGTCGCCGTTCGGGTAGAGGCAGCAGGAATACTTCAGCCTTGGGCCGAGACACTGCTGGAAAAAAGCCGGCGGCAGCTCGTAATGCTGTCGGTTGGCCGCATCGGGGTGGATCGCCACCGGACTGTCGCGCAATGCCGCCAACTGCCGCAGGAAGCGAGCGGACTGCGCCTCGATGCCGCCGCCCGCCTCTTCGCGCAGGCGCTGCGCGCACAGGCGTCGGATGCCCAGGCGCAACAGGGCATCGGGTACCAGGCCGCGCTCGGCCAGGCCGAGCAGGCCGGGCGCGGCGCGGTCGATGGGCAAGGCGTCCAGCGTGTGTGCCGGCAGGTCGTTGGCGGTACTCATGGAGATTTCCTCGGGAACCAGGGGAAGAACATCGGCGTCGTGCGCTGGTAGTGGTGATAGTCCTGGCCGCGCGTGCGCAGGGCCTGCATCTCGGTGAACGGAATCCCGCTCAGCCAGCGCAGGAACACGAACATCAGCACCGGCCCGCTCCAGGCCAGCCACGCCAGCGGCGAACCCACTGCCAGCAGCGCGTAGGCGAACCAGTGCAGCCATTCAAAGAAATAGTTGGGATGGCGCGAATAGCGCCACCACCCGACACGGCAGACCCGGCCACGGTTGCGCGGGTCGCGCCGGAAGCGCGCCAGTTGCGCATCGGCAACGGCCTCACCGGCCACGCTGCCCAGCCAGACCAGCACACCGGCCATCCACCACGGCGTCGGCCCATCCTGCGGATTGCGCGCCACCGCCAGGAACGGCAGTGCGAACAGCAGCACCAGCAGCGCCTGGGCCTGGAAGAAGGCGAACCAGCGCCCGCCCGCATCGCCCCAGAGCGTGCGCAGGTGCGCATAGCGGCCATCCTCGCCTTCGCTCCCCATCCGCCGCCACAGGTGAATGGCCAGACGCAGGCTCCAGGCTCCACCCAGCACCGCCAGCGTGATGCGCGACCAGAGCGCGCCATCGCCCAGCACGGCCATCAGCACCGCGGCCATGCCCACGCCTCCGGCCCAGAGCGCATCGACGATGCCGGCATTGCGCTGCCGCTGCTGCCAGGTCCAGCCGCCGGCCTGCATCAATGCCGCCAGCAACCACACCGACAACAGGGCGATTCCGACGTTCATGCGCTGATCCGTACGCCGGCATCGGCCACAAAGCCCGCTTCGCGCCGCCCCGGCTTGGCGAACAGCAAGTGCGCCACGCCGATGGAGCGCTCGCGAAAGCCGCCCTCGCAATAGGCCAGGTAGAACTCCCACATGCGGATGAAACGTTCGTCGAAACCCTGTGCACGCACCTGCGGCAACCGCGCGAGGAAACGCTCGCGCCACGCGTGCAGGGTGCGTGCATAGCAGCCGCCGAAATCGGCCAGGTGCAGCAATGCCAGATCGGTGGACCGGGTCTTGGCCGCGAGCATGGCCTGGATGGAAGGAATGAACGATCCGGGGAACACGTGGCGCTTGATGAAATCCACCGAGCGCAGCGCCTGCGCGTAGCGGTGGTCCTCGATGGTGATGGCCTGCAACAGCGCCAGGCCATCGGGCTTGAGCAACTGGCCGATCTTGGCGAAATAGCCATCCAGGTACGGCGCACCGACAGCCTCGATCATCTCGATGGACACCAGCTTGTCGAATTGCCCGGCAAGGTCGCGGTAGTCCTCCAGCAACACCGTGACGTGATCTTGCAAACCCGCCTGCACCACCCGCTCACAGGCCAGCGCATGCTGCTCGCGCGAGATCGTGGCGGTGGTGACGTGGCAGCCGTAATGGCGCGCGGCATGCAGCGCGAAGCCGCCCCAGCCGCTGCCGATTTCCACCACCCGATCGCCAGGCTGCAACTGGAGCTTGCGGCAGATGACATCGAGCTTGCGCGTGGAAGCCTGTTCCAGCGTGTCGTCCGGATGCTCGAACAGGGCCGAGGAGTACATCAGGTCCTCGGACAGGAACAGCGAGAAGAAGGCATTGCCCAGGTCGTAATGGGCCGCGATGTTGCGTCGCGCGCCGCTGCGGCTGTTGCCGCGCAGCGCATGCAGCGCGCGCATCGCCCAGCCGCCCAACCGCGCGCTGCCGCTTTCCATGCCGTCGAGCAGGTCGCGGTTGCGCACCAGCAATCGCACCAGCCCGACCAGATCGCTGCATCGCCACAGCCCATCCATGTAGGCCTCGGCCGCCCCCACGCTGCCGTTGCCGGCTACGGCATGGTAGAACCCGGGGTCGCACACTTCGACATGCACGGCGGCTTCCTTCGCATCCGGCACCCCCAATGTCACCTCGCCCAGCGCATCCGATAGCCGCAGGCCGGCACCCTGCAAGCCCGCCATCCGTTGCAGCAGGCGCGCCCGAAGGAACCTGTCGAACGCGCCGTAGCGCAGTGACGGAAGGACGGGGGTATCGGCCAGATCGCTCATGCGGAACCTCGCGGGGAATCGGAAGGGGTATCGGGATGGGGATGGAACGGCGTGCGCTTGAACCACAGACGCAGCGCCTGCCAGTGGATGGCCACGATGACCTGTGCCGTCATGGCCGGATAGCGCCACAGCACGCCGGCCAGGTTGGCGGCGGTCAACGGCTGGCGATGCAGCGACAACGTGGCGTCGAACTCGCGCCGACCCTTGTCCTGCACCTGCATGTGGACGCGCAATCGCTCGCCCGGCGGGGTGAACGCCCAGCGGTAATCGCGTTCCATAGCCATGAACGGCGAAACGTGGAAGCCCTTGGAAAACGCCCAGTGCAGGACCGAACCACGTCGCTGCGCCTGCTCCATTGGCAGCACATAGGCGTGGCGTTCGCGCCAGGGCGTGTTGGTGATCTCGGCCACGATGCAATCGAGGGTTTCGCCATCGGCGGCATGGCAGTAGTAGAAGCTCACCGGATTGAACACGTAGCCGAAATAGCGCAGATGCGTCAGCAACCGGATCGGCCCGGCGGGGCGGTATCCGATGCTGCGCTCCACCCGATCCCGCACCGCTTCGGCCAACGGCACCTGCGCCGGACCGAGGTAGTCGCTGCGGCGGAACTCGGCCACATTGCGGCCCGTGCTGGACCAGAGCCAGCGTTCGGCAAAAACCCGGTCGATCTCGTCCAGATCCAGGTACAACTGCGCCATGCGGTAGCGGAAGGCATGCGCGCGCGGTGCGTGGCGACGATGCACCACGATGCCCGAATAGATCGCGCTGTGCAGGATCGGCGCATCGTTTCCATCGGCACGGACCATCGCCGCCGCATTCATGGCTGTGCGCCCTCCATCGCCACGGACGCGGCCGGCCACGCCACGCCCAGCGCCTGCGCCACGTCCACGGCGCTGCGCATGCCGTCCTCGTGGAAGCCCCAGCCCCAATAGGCACCGGCGAACCAGGTGCGGCGCTGGCCCTGGATCTGTGCCCGCCGCGCCTGCGCCGCGACCGATGCGGCGCTGTAGACCGGATGCCGGTAGTGCATGCGCCGCAGGATGCGGGCCGGGTCGATGGCACCAGTGCGGTTCAGCGTCACCACCAGCGGCTCGGCCGCATCCAGCCCCTGCAACAGGTTCATGCAGTAGCTGACGGTGCAGGCATCGGCCGGATCGCGCGGCACGTGCGCGTTCCATGCGGCCCAGGCCTTGCGGTTGCGAGGCAGGACGCGCGCATCGGTGTGCAGCACCACGTCGTTGTCCTGATACAGGATGGCACCGAGGATGTCGGTTTCGCGCGCATCCGCGTCGGCCAGCAGGGCCAGGGCCTGATCGCTGTGGCAGGCCAGCACGGCATGGTCGAACGGCTCGTTCGCACCATCGGTGTGCACGGTCACACCCTGCGCGTGGCGATGCACCGCACGCACCGGCGTGGACAGGCGCACCGTCGCGTTCCAGTTCCTTTGCAGGGCTTGGACGTACCGTGCCGAGCCGCCCGCCACCACTCGCCACGGCGGACGCCCGCCGGCCTGCAACATCCGGTGGTTGTGCATGAACTGCACCAGATAGCGCGCCGGAAATTCCAGTACCTGCCATGAGGGCGAAGACCACAGCGCCGAGGCCATCGGCACCAGATGCTCGTCGCGGAAGACGGCACCGAAGCGATGGCGTTCCAGATACTCGCCCAGCGTTGGCCCCGGTCCATCGCCCTCCAGCAGCCGCGGGGCGATGCGATAGAAACGGAAGATATCCCTCACCATGCCGAGGAAACGCGGCGAGACCAGATTGCGGCGCTGGCAGAACAGGGCATCGAGCGAGGTGGCGTTGTATTCCAGCCCGCTGGCCGCGCTGTGTACCGAAAAGCTCATCGTCGTGGGTGCGGTGGCCACGCCCAGTTCGTCGAACATCCTCGACAACAACGGATAGTGCGGCCGGTTGTGCACGATGAAGCCGGTATCCACGGCATGGCGACGGCCAGACAGTTCGATGTCGTGGGTGTGGGTATGCCCACCCAGGCGATCGTCGGCCTCGAACAACGTCACCTGGTACCGTTGCGACAGCAGCCAGGCGCAGGCCAACCCGGCGATGCCCGATCCGACGATGGCAATGCGCAGGCTCATGGCCGCGCCCTTTCCAGCACCCGGGCCGGCACCGGCTTCAGGTCGCGCACCAGGCCCAGCCACGCCATCGCGCGCAGCCCGCAGTAGGTCAGGTCGATCTCCCACCAGAAGAAACCCTGGCGGGTCGAGGTCGGGTAGAAATGATGGTTGTTGTGCCAGCCCTCTCCGAAGGTGAGCAGCGCCAGCCAGAGGTTGTTGCGGCTGTCGTCGGCGGTATCGAAGCGGCGCGTGCCGTAGCGATGCGACAGCGAATTGATCGTGACCGTGGCGTGGAACAGCGCCACGGTGGAGACGAAGAACCCCCACACCAGCATCTGCGGCCCATCGGTGCCCAGTTGCGGCGCGATGTGCTCCAGCAGCGCGCCCAGCCCGAACAGTGCCGCCGCCAGTGCCAGCGGTACCGCGGTGTCGTAGCGATCCAGCCAGCGCAGTTCCGGGAAGCGGGCCAGATCTTGCACGCGCGATAGATCGGTACGGAAGCCTGCCGGCGTGAGGAACCAGCCCATGTGACTCCACAGCAGACCGCGCACCCGGGGCGAATGCGGATCGCCTGGGGTGTCGGCATGACGATGATGGTGGCGATGATGCGCCGCCCACCAAAGTGGCCCGCGCTGCACACAGGAGGCACCGACCAGCGCGAAGACGAACTGCATCGTGCGCGAGGTACGGAACGTGCGATGGGAAAAATAACGGTGGTAGAACCCGGTCAGCGCGAACATGCGCAGCGCGTACAACACCACCGCCGTCGCCAGCGCCACCGGAGAAACGCCGACCACGAAAACGCCCAGGCAGCCCAGGTGCAGCACGATGAAGGGCATCGCGCGCAGCCAGTCGATGCGGGTATCGTCGCCGTTTCCGGCCTTGATCGGATCGGATTGGGTATCGAACCAGTGCCGTATCGAGGCAAACATGCCGCTTGCCGCCATTTTCCGCTCCTCCGTCATCGCCCGCCTTCCGCCTTGATCGTTGCAGTGCTTACGCAGGCGTGCGGGAATTGGATGCAGGTGCCGGGCGGATTCTTTCGCGCTGACCGCGCATCCGGCTCAGGTACGACAACGCCCGTCCAGCGGCACCTGCAATGCATCCAGCGCCTGCTGCCGCGATGCGGCCTGTTCGTGCAGCTCCTGCGCAAACACGATCCGCACCGGCCGATGCCTGCCGCGCGCATCGCGAATGCTGCCGGTTCCCTCGAAGCGCAGCAGGCGGCGATCGGATTCACGGTAGAACACGCGGGTCTGCGGCGCGGCGAACCCGTACCAGGCATCCAGCCGCATCTGGAACCCGATTTCGCCCACGCCCGCACCCTCACCATGCTGACGCAACCGCACCGGAAACTGGCGCAACGCACTGGGCAACAGGAACCTGGCCTGGTGCCGTGAGCCGGCAAGAAGATCATCCCAGTGCGTGCGGACATAGGCATCGAAGCCGGCATCGATCACCGTACCTGCGTCGGGCACGGACGCCTGCGCCATGACAATGGCATCGGCATCGGCCTGCCAGAACGCCTCGCGTCCGCCCGCCACGCCGCGCACTCCTTCGCGGTAACCATCGCGCGCATCCAGCAACTCGAAATCCGGCGACGCCGCAGCGGCGGTTTCCCGCACCTTTTTGCGTGCGAAAGGCAGGCCATCCGGGCAGCGGTACAACACGATGCGGGTCGCGATGCCGTCGATCTCCAGGCGCCAGTGTTCCTCGCGGTAGAGCAGCGCCCCACCCTCCAGCGGATACGCCAGCCCGACCTGGGGCTGCGCCGACGCGACGGCGGCCCCGGCGCATCCGAGCAGGACGAAAAAAGCGCGTGCGACGATCAAATGGATGGCTCCGGACAGAATGCTGCCTGCCGTTACGCGCATCGAACGCCATCGGATGCATCCACCACGCGCCATGCCGCGTAAAGTTCGCCACCCTTGCAACGAGCCGTTCCCACGATGACCCACGCCCTGGTCTGGTTCCGAAACGATCTGCGCCTGGCCGACAATCCCGCCCTGCACGCGGCGCTGCGGGCCGATCTGGTGCCGGTACCGGTGTACATCCATGCGCCGGAGGAAGAAGGCGACTGGGCGCCGGGTGCCGCATCCGATACTTGGCGTCACCGCTCGCTGAAGGCACTGGCCGCCGACCTGGAAACACGCGGCTCGCGCCTGCACCTGTTTCGCGGCCCGTCGCTGGATACCTTGCGGGCGATACAGGCGCAGACAGGCGCACGAGCCGTGTTCTGGAACCGGCGCTACGAACCGGCCATCGAGGCGCGCGACACGATCGTCAAGCGCAGCCTGCAACACCTCGGCGTGCAAGCGCAGAGCCACAACGGCGCGCTGCTGTTCGAACCCTGGCAGGTGGAGACCAAGAGCGGCGATCCCTACCGCGTCTTCACCCCCTTCTGGCGCACCGCACTGGCGCACTGGCGACTGCCCGCCTGTACCCAGGCACCCGCACGCCTGCCCGCACCGCCGGCGATTCCCGGCGTGCTCACGATAGACGCGCTGCAACTTTCACCAAGCCTGCCCTGGGACGCCGGTTTCTGGTCGCGTTGGACCCCGGGCGAACAGGGCGCGCACGCCGCACTGGCGCGCTTTTCGGCCCACGCGCTGGACGGCTACCACCACCAGCGCGACCGGCCGGATACTCCCGGCACCTCGCGCCTGTCGCCGCACCTGCATTTCGGCGAGATCGCACCCTGGCGCGTCGTGCATCACCTCGAAAACAACCCCGCCGTGGCGGACCGTGACGCCTACCTGCGCGAACTGGGCTGGCGCGAATTCGCCCACCACCTGCTGCACCACTTCCCACATACGCCCGAAACCAACTTCAACCCGCGCTTCGATGATTTCCCCTGGATGCAACCGGCACCGGATCAACTGGCGGCCTGGCAGCAGGGCCGCACCGGCATCCCCATCGTCGATGCCGGCATGCGCGAGTTGTGGCACACCGGCTGGATGCACAACCGCGTGCGCATGATCGTGGCCAGCCTGCTGACCAAGAACCTGCGCCTGCACTGGCGGCATGGCGCGCGCTGGTTCTGGGACACGCTGCTGGATGCCAGCCTGGCCAACAACTCGCTCGGCTGGCAATGGGTGGCCGGCACCGGTGCCGATGCCGCGCCCTACTACCGCGTATTCAATCCGGTGCTGCAGGCGCAGAAGTTCGATCCGCAGGGCGACTACATCGCGCGCTGGGTGCCGGAACTGGCGGCGCTGCCCCCGGCACACCGCCATGCCCCATGGACCGGAGGAACGCCTCCGCGCGACTATCCGCCCCCCATCGTGGACCTGGCATCCAGCCGCCAGGCCGCGCTGGATGCCCTGGAACGCACCCGCGCCCGACACACCGCGTCCTCGGATGCATCCGATCGGCCCTCCCCTGCGTAGATACCGACATGGGCGGCTATGGATCATCTGAACAAGTCCTTTCCCGTCATTCCAGCGAAAGCTGGAATCCATTTTTTTCAATGAGTTGAGCAAGAGCTGGATCCCAGCTTTCGCTGGGATGACGACTTGTTCAGACCTTCCCTATCGGCCCGCCATCGCCACGACCTATCATGCGACTCACCCACAGCAGCGGAAAAATCGCGTCGCTCCAGGCGCTGAACCGTGTGAACCGACCACGTCCATCACGGCACGACGACGACGCCTTCTGGTCCGCCCAGATGGCCAGGGTGGCCGCAACGCAGAATGCGGACGGCTTCATGGGTATCTACGACCACTTCGCGCCCCGGCTGCATCGGTACCTGCTTGGCCTGAAACTGCCGGCGGCCCAGGCCGAGGAACTGGTGCAGGAGGCCATGCTGCGTGCCTGGCGCAATGCCGCCACCTTCGATCCGGCGTTGGCCGGGCTGTCCACCTGGCTGTTCCGCATCGCACGCAACCTGCACATCGACGCCAACCGACGCCAGGGCGGCTGGCAACCTGCCGATGACGACATCGAACTCATGGAGATCGGCCGCGACGACGAAGACGGCCCCGATGCCCGCGCCGACCACGCCACCCTGGCCCGTGCCATCGACATGCTGCCCGCGGAGGCGGCGCGGATGATCCGCATGTCGTACCTGGAATCCAGGAGTCACAGCGAAATCGCCGCCGAACTTCGCCTGCCGCTGGGCACGGTCAAATCCACCCTGCGCCGCGCCTTCGAGAAGCTCAAGACCGCCCTGGTCAATGATCCGGAGCCGTCCCGATGAACCCGCATCATCACCTGGACCATTCCACCCTGATCGGCTACGCCTGCGGCGCACTGCCGACGGGATTCGCCGTGGTCGCGCGCGCGCACCTGGACATCTGCCGCGAATGCCGCCGGCACCTGCGCCTGGCCGAGGGCATCGGGGGCCAGTTGCTGCGCCAGCAGGAAGGCGAACCGCTGCCCGACGCCGCACGCCAGAACATGCTCGCCCGCTTGCAGACTGAACCATCGTCCCTGCCCTCCCCCCCGCGCCCCGCACCCGTCCGGCACGATCCGGACCTGCTGCCCGCGGCCCTGCATCCGTATTTCGGCGAGCGCTACAGTCGCCTGCGCTGGCGTGCGATCGGCCCCGGCGTGCAGGTGATCCGCGCCGCCCAAGTGCAGGACAGCGACCTGATCCTGCTGCGCAGCGCGGCCGGACGCAGCATCCCGATGCACAGCCACGGCCAGAACGAACTGACCATGATCCTGCAAGGTGCCTACGACGACACGCTCGGCCACTTCGCTCCCGGCGACGTGGCCGACCTGGATTGCGACATCGAACACCAGCCCGTCACCGCCCCGGGCGTGCCCTGCATCTGCGTGGCGGCGACCGACGCGCCGCTGCGCTTTTCCAGCTGGCTGGCGCGGATGCTGCAGCCCTTGTTCCGGCTCTGATCTCGCTGGCCGGCCCCTCGCGCGTGGAAGAACGCGCCCCCCGCTCACGCAAGCCCATCAAGCACCCGCTGCCCGCCGTCACATCCATTCGCTACACTGCTGCAATGAATGTCGGACTTCTCCTTGTCGCCCACCCCGGCGCGGCCTCGCATTACGCCGGACTGCTGGAGCGCCTGCTCGGGCGCGTACCTGTGCCATTGGGGCATTTTGAGCTGGATTTTGATGCCGATGTGGAGGCCAGCCTGCCGGTCGCCAGCAGCGCGATGCGGCGTGTGGATCAGGGTGATGGCGTGCTTATCCTCACCGATCTGTACGGTGCCTCGCCAAGCAATCTGGCGGCGCGCCTGACCCAACTGGGCACCCCGGCGCGGCGTGTCTCCGGCTTGAATCTGCCGATGCTGTTGCGGGTCTGCAATTACCCTGAACTTCCCCTCGATGAACTTGCCCGCACCGCCGTGGCAGGCGGCAAAACCGGAGTCATCCTCGACCATGCGTGAGCGCGAACTTTCCATCGTCAACACGCTCGGCCTGCACGCACGTGCCGCCGCCAAGGTGGTCAACCTGCTGGCTGGCGTATAGGAAGTTCAAACGCCCTTTTCGGGCAGTCTGCTGGGTAGGCGGCGGTCGCGCAAGCCCCGTTTTGGGCAC
>NZ_JBBHDV010000023.1:0-14436 GCF_037478135.1 Denitratimonas organivorans | reverse complement strand
TGCCTCCTCGGCTCGCCGCACTCTGGCACATCGCAATGCCGTCCCTGGGAGGAGGAGTCCACCCCATCAGGTAAGGCACAGCCGCACCCGGATGTGGCCTTCCCGATGAACGGCGTCGCCGGGATCGGCTTTCGGCAATCGGTATCGGCTTTCGCGTGTGATTCGCGCCTCAGAGCCCCGGGTGCGCTTCGCTTACCCGGGCTACAGAAGCGGGAGTTTTTCTGCGTGAGGGGTTTATGGTGCGCGCGCCAGTGCCAGCACGCGGACTTCGGCGGCACCGGCGCGCAGCAGGGTCTTGGCGGCTTCGCGCACGGTGGCGCCGGTGGTGATCACGTCATCGACCAGCAGCACGGTGGCGCCGTCCAGCGCCGCGGCATCGAAGGCGCCGCGCAGATTGCGGCGCCGTGCGGCAGCATCCAGTTCGGTCTGTGCGGCGGTGGCGCGGCAGCGTTGCAGCAGATCCGGGCGCAGCGACAGGCGGTGTGCGTGGGCCAGCGGCCGTGCCAGTTCCAATGCCTGGTTGTAGCCGCGCCGCGCCAGCCGGTCGCGGTGCAAGGGCATCGGCACCATCTGCTGCACGCCGTGCCAGCCGGGCCAGTCGCGCAGGGCCTGCAATGCCAGTTCGGCCAGCACCCGGCCGCAGGCCAGATCGCGGTGGAACTTGAAGCGCGGCACCAGTTCGGCCAGTGCGTCCTGGTAGATCCATGGTGCGACCGCGCTGGAAAACGGTGGCGGTTCGTGTAGGCAGGCACCGCAGTCCGGCGCCGGTGCGGGCAGCGGCAAGGCGCAGTGCGAACAACGGGAATCGTTCTTCGGCAGAGCGCCGATGCAGGCACGGCACAGATCCAGCGTGTCGGCGGCTTCGCCGCACAGCAGGCAGCGCGGCGGCAGCAGCCATCGCGACAGGCGGTGGTGCAGCGCGCGCAGGGGCGAGGATTCGTGGTTGACAGGCATCGGCGGGGTTTCCAGACTTTGGCCACTGTGCCATCGCCGTCCGCATGGATCGACCCCTACCGATGCCCACCCCGATTCGCCACGATTACCGCCGCGAGGAAATCCTCGCGCTGTTCGATCTGCCCTTCACCGAGCTGGTGTTCCGCGCGGCCAGCGTGCACCGCGAACATTTCGATCCGACCCGGGTGCAGGTCTCCACATTGCTGTCGATCAAGACCGGCGGCTGCCCGGAAGACTGCGGCTACTGCCCGCAGGCGGCGCGTTACGACACCGGAGTCGCGGCGCAGAAACTGATGGATGCCGACGACGTGCTGGCGCGTGCCCGCCAGGCGCGCGATGCCGGCGCCACGCGCTTCTGCATGGGCGCGGCCTGGCGTTCACCCAAGGACCGCGATATTCCGAAAGTGGCCGCGATGATCCGCGCGGTGCGTGGACTGGGGCTGGAAACCTGCGCCACGCTGGGCATGCTCAGCGCCGATCAGGCACTGGCGCTGAAGGACGCCGGGCTGGACTACTACAACCACAATCTGGATACCGCGCCAGAGTTTTACGACTCGGTGATCGGCACCCGTGTCTACCAGGACCGCCTCGACACGCTGGCGGCGGTGCGCGCGGTCGGCATGAAGACCTGCTGCGGCGGCATTGTCGGCATGGGCGAAAGCCGCGAGCAGCGCGCCGGCCTGCTGCAAACCCTGGCCAACCTGCCCGAACACCCCGAATCGGTGCCGGTGAACCTGCTGGTGCAGGTGCCTGGCACGCCGCTGGCCGGCACCGCCGCGCTGGATCCATTCGAATTCGTCCGCACCATCGCCGTGGCGCGGTTGCTGATGCCGGCCTCCACGGTGCGGCTGTCGGCCGGGCGCGAGGCGATGAATGACGAAATGCAGGCGCTGTGTTTCCTCGCCGGTGCCAACTCGATCTTCTACGGCGAAAAACTGCTGACCACCGACAACCCGGAAACCGACCGTGACCGCCGGCTGTTCGAGCGCCTCGGCCTGTCGGCGCTGACAGTTGCGCCACAGCAGGACAGTGATGCGTCTGGCTGCGGTTCGGCCTGCGCCTGTACCACCGGCGCGGCAGAAGCCGACGCCGAAGCCGCGATGGAAGAGGTCGTCTGAGATGGCGGCGCGGCGACCGGGATCTTCCAGTGGCCGACCGGCGATCACGGCCCGGTTGGCGGCCGAACGGCAGGAACGCGAAGCGGCCCGGCTGACCCGCCGCACCCGCGAAATCCACGCCCGCGACGGCATCGACATCGGGATCGATGGGCGCAGCCTGCGCAACTTCTGCAGCAACGATTATCTGGGCCTGGCGCAACACCCGGAAGTGATCGCCAGCTTGCAGGAATGCGCTGCCTGGCGCGGTGTCGGGGCCGGCGCCTCGCATCTGGTCTGCGGCCATTTCCGCGAACACCGCGAACTGGAGGAAGCCATCGCGCAATGGCAGGGCTACCCGCGCGCGCTGCTGCTGGGTTCGGGCTATCTGGCCAATCTGGCGGTGGTGCAGGGCCTGCTGCGCGAAGGCGACCTGTGCGTGCAGGACAAGCTCAACCACGCCAGCCTGCTGGATGGCGCGCGTCTGGCCGGTGCCGAACTCAAGCGCTATCCGCACGGCCTGCTGGATGGTGCCCTGCGCCAGCTGCGCAGCCGTCCGGATGCGGCCGCGCTGCTGGCCACCGATGGCGTGTTCAGCATGGATGGCGATTTCGCCCCGCTGAAGATGCTGGCGGTGCTGGCGCGCGCCGAAGGCGCCACGCTGTACGTCGATGATGCGCACGGTGCCGGCGTCATCGGCCCGGATGGCGCCGGCAGCGTCGCGCATGCCGGTCTGGGTGCGCGCGAAGTGCCGCTGCAGCTGATCACGCTGGGCAAGGCGCTGGGCTGCGCCGGCGCGGTGCTGGTCGGGCAGGACGCGCTGATCCAGGCGATCAGTGAAACCGCGCGGCCCTACATCTACACCACCGCGGTGCCGCCGCCGCTGGCCTCGGCCGCCCGCACCGCGCTGGGCATCGCACGGCGCGAAAGTTGGCGCCGCTTCAAACTGGCCGCGATGATCGCTCGCTTCCGCCGGGGCGCGCAGCAGCTGGGCGTGCCGCTGATGGATTCCAGTACCCCGATCCAGCCGATCCTGGTCGGCTCCAACGCCGCCGCGTTGACCGCCTCGCAACGGCTGGAAGAAGCCGGCTTCTTCGTCGGCGCGATCCGCCCGCCCACGGTCCCCGACGGTCGCGCCCGGCTGCGCGTCACGCTCAACGCGATGCACTCGGAAACCGACGTTGACGCACTGCTGGAAGCCTTGTCCAAGGCGCTGCGCAATGTTGCGGAGCCGGCGTGAGCGGGTGTCTGCCTGAGCACCGTTCCGGCAATCCGGGTACCGGCTGAAGCCATGCATATCGAAACCCACGGCAGCGGCCCGGCGCTGGTGCTGATTCACGGCTGGGCGATGCATTCGGGCCTGTTTGCGCCGCTGGTGCGGGCGCTGGATGGGCGCGTGGCGCTGCATCTGGTGGATCTGCCCGGGCATGGCCGCAGTCGCGGGCAGTCGCTGCCGGAACCGGACGCATTGGTCGATGCGCTGGTGCAGCGCGTGCCCTCCGGTGCGGTCTGGGCCGGATGGTCGCTCGGTGGTCTGGTCGCGTTGCAGGCGGCGCAGCGGCACCCGGCGCAGGTCGCGGCGGTCGCTGCGATTGCCTCCAATCCGCGTTTCGTCACCGGGCCGGACTGGAAGCACGGTGTGGAAACCCACGTGTTCGGGCAGTTCGCGCAGGGACTGGAAGGTGATTTCGAGCGCACCATCGAGCGCTTTCTGGCACTGGAAGCGATGGGCTCGGACCAGGCCGGCGGCCATCTGCGCGAATTGCGCGAGCAGGTGTTCCAGCATGGCGCACCGGATCTGGCCGCGTTGCGTCGCGGTCTGGAGCTGCTGGAATCCGTCGATCTGCGCGCAGCGGTGGCGCAGCTTGCGCAGCCTTCGTTGTGGATCGCGGGGCGACGCGACCGGCTGGTGCCGCCGGCCGCGATGCGCTGGGCGGCGCAGACCGCCACCGATGCGCGCTATCTGGAATTTCCCACCGGCCACATGCCGTTTCTGGCCGATGCGCCGGCCGTGGCGCAGGCGCTGCTGGATCTGGTGCAACAGGTGGCACCGCGCTGAACGTCGTGCCGAGCCGCTATCATGCGCGCCGCATGTTCGATCTGGATTTCCAACACGTCCGCCGCGCCTTCGGCCGCGCCGCACCCGGCTATGCCGCGGTGGCGGTGCTGCAACGCGAGGTCGAAAAGCGGCTGCTGGAACATCTGGACTACGTCACCACGCCGCCGCAGCGCATCCTGGATATCGGTTGCGGCCCGGGTTTCGCCAGTGCCGCGCTGAAGGCGCGCTGGCCCAGGGCGCAGGTGATCGCGCTGGATCTGGCGCTGCCGATGCTGCGCCAGGCAGGCAAGCAGGCCGGCTGGTGGCGGCCGCGTTTCTCCCGCATCTGTGCCGATGCGCGCGCGCTGCCGCTGGCGCCGGGCAGCATCGATCTGGTGTTCTCGAACTTGTGCATGCAGTGGATTCCGGATCTGCCGGCGTTGCTGACGCAATGGCGTCAGGTGCTGGCGCCGGGGGGATTCCTGGCCTGTTCCACATTCGGACCCGACACCCTGCATGAGTTGCGGGCCGCGTTCGCGCAGGTCGATGAAACACCGCATGTCAACGGGTTCGCACCGATCCAGGCGCTGGGCGATGGCCTGATGAGTGCCGGCTTCCGCGATCCGGTGCTGGACACCGACCATTTCACCCTGACCTATGCCAGCGCCACCGGCCTGATGCGTGAACTGCGCGCGATCGGCGCCGGCAATGCCGCCAGTGCGCGCCGCCGCAGCCTGACCGGCAAGGCGAGGATGGCGGCGGTGATCGAAGCCTACGACGCCTTCCGCCAGCCCGATGGCCGGCTGCCGGCGACCTGGGAAGTGATCTACGCCCACGCCTTTGCACCCGAACCGGGCCAGCCCTTGCGCAGCGGCGGACTGGATGTCGCGGCGGTGCCGCTGTCGCGGATACCGATCCGGCGGCGGAGTCACTGAGCGGCGCGCAGGTGTTCGACCACGGCCGCTTCCAGTCCGCCGGGTGAGGTGCGCAGGCGTGCAAGTTCGTCACGGTTCCAGTCGGCGGCGATGCGGCCATCCAGCAGCAGCGCGGCGCGATCCAGATGGCGTTCGGCCACGTCCAGGCCGTGCGTGGCCAGCACGATCGCGCTGCCGGCGTCGGCGCGTTCGCGCAATACCTGTTTGAGTTGCCAGGCGGCGAGCGGGTCCAGACCGTTGAGCACTTCGTCCAGCAGCAGCACCGGTGGATCGCCGAGCAGCGCCAGCACCACCGCCAGCTTTTGCCGGGTGCCGAGCGAATACGCCGCCACCTCGCGTTCGATCCACGGGCTCAGCGCCAGCTGCCGGCACAGCGCGTGGGCCTGTTCGATCGCGCTGCCATCCAGTCCGCGCACGCGTGCGACCAGTTCGATGCATTGGCGCCCGCGCAGCGCACCGGGCAGTGTCGCAGGATCGACCGCGTAGCCGAGCCGGCTGCGTGCTGCGAGGGGTTCGCGACGTGGGTCGATGCCATCCACGGCCAGTTCGCCACGGCATTCCAGCGTGCCGGTGCAGGCACGCAGCAGGCTGCTCTTGCCCGAGCCATTGGGGCCGATCAGGCCGAGCAGTTCACCGCCGTGCACGCGCAGATCGACGCCGCGCAAGACCACTTCCGGACCGTAATCCAGATGCAGATCGCGCACATCCAGCCGCACCGGACTCATGGCCGCGCCGCCCGACGCAGCAGCCAGAGACACAGCCCGAGCCAGACCAGCGGCAGCAGCGGCATCGCCACTTGCGCGGTGGCGCCAAGCAGGAGCAGGTGCAGCGTGCCGAGCAGCGCCACACGGTGCGGCCGGCGGCGTTCGGCCAGCACGCAGGCGATCTGCAGCAGGGCCAGGGCCAGCAGTCCGAGCCCGATCCAGTGCGCGACCCGCGTGGCACCCAAACCGGCCAGCGCGCTGCCCAACACAAGGGCTGCCAACAGCGCCAATGTGGTGGGGAACAGCGCGCCGCCGAGCCAGAATCGCAGTCGCAGCGGCTGTGTCCAGAGCCAGTTCTGGGCCTGCAACAGCACATCCAGACTGCGCCGCCAGGCGCTGATCCCGGCCGCGATGCACAAGCCCGCCACCGTGCTGACGCCGGCCGCGATGGCACTGGCACCGACCGGGATCAACAGCAGAATCCAGCCGCCGCGCGCCAGCACGCGGGGTGAAAATCCGGCGCCGGCTTCGATCTTCTGCCAGCGCCAAAGACGGCCGCGTCCGGTGTCTTGCCAGCGCGGCAGCGCAGCGTGGGGGTGTGCATGCTGCGGTGTGCGGCGCGAGCGATGCGCCCACAACGCCGCGAACACTCCGGCCAGCAGCAGCGCCAGCATCAGCAACCCATGGGCTACAGCCGGCAGGCGCAACACGCACAGCAGCAGTATTCCGGCCAGTGCGTGCGGCAACAGCGCCAGGCCCAGCACCCGCCACCGTTCGTGCCGGCGGACCCGTTCCGCGACCGGCTGCGCGAAGCACCAGTGGATGCATTGCTGGCGCTCCCACGCGGTCAGGCGCGAGGCCGCGTGCAGCGCCAGCAGGGCGGTCGCGCCCAGCATCCATGGCAGCGGTTGCGCCAGCATCGTGCCGCGCAGCAAATCGATGACGCTGCTGCGCGCGGCCAGCGGCAACAGTGCGATCAGCATGATGCCCAGCGCGAGCCAGGCCAGTGCGTGGAAGGCGGTTTCGCCCGGTGCCTGACGCCATTGCTGCACGCGGTTGTGCCAGATCGCGTGGCGTTGCAGCTGCCAGGGGTCGAGAGTCGGGTTCGGGTCGGAAGGATTCAACGGTGCCGGGTCTGCTGCAAGGAGGTCTGCAACAGACTGGCGCCGCCGGTCTTGGTTCCCGTTGTCGTGTCGTGAGTGGGGAAGATGCAGCTTACGGCGCCGCGTCCGGCAGGTGTGCGGCCGGATCCTGCAGTCGCGTCCAGACGGCATCCAGCGCCGCGTGCACCTTCGGCAGCAGCGGCACATAGCGGGCGCCGTAGTCGGGCAGGGCGAGGAAGGCGTCGAAATGCTGCGCCGCCGGCACCGGCCAGAACACTACTTCGCGCCCGGCGGCCTGCGCCATTGCGGCATAGGGAACGCTGGAGAACGCCATCGGGATCAGGCCATCGTCCTGGCCGTGCACGATCACCACCGGCAGCCCTTCGCGTGGCAATCCAGCGCGGGTTTGCGCCACGCCGGCGCGGACCCGTTCGGCGGCCTCGCTGTTTCCTTCCCACAATGCGCGCAGGCAATCGATGCCGGCCAGATCCGGATCGGTTTCGCCACGCTGTGGATCCAGCAGCGCGATGCCGTTGCCCGGCGGGATGCCGCTGCCTTCGCTCCACCATGTCGCCTGTTCCTGCGCTGTGGTGGCACGCGGCTGGCCATCGGCGTCGACCAGCGCCCAGCGGAAACCGCAGGGATGTTCGCCCGGGCCGAAGCGGCCATAGGCCGAGGCATAGGTCGCCAGCACCGCGCGCCACAGATCGAAGCCGACCGAACTGGTGCCGCCGCGCAACGCGGCATCGTCGAAGCCGGCCGCGTGCAGTTGCTGCAAGGCGTCGCGGGCCTGCGCGGCGACATCGGCGCCGGCCAGTTCGCCGCGTGCACGCAGGCTGGCGCAGCGCTGTTCACCCAGACTGCGCAGCTGTGCGGTCAGCGGTGGCTGCGGCAGGTCGTCCAGTGCCAGCAGGGCGCAGGGCATCAGGCGCGCGGCCAGCGAACCGTAGTCGAAAAGCGCGCGGCTGCCGGGCGCATCGACATGGATATTGGGCTCGCCCGCGACGACCGCGTCGATCAGCCCGTCTTCGATTTCGGCCGCGCGCAGCACCGCGCCGCCGCCATTGGAAATGCCGACCGCGATGACCCGCGTGTTGGCGGCAGTGAACGGCGCCTGCGCCGGATACTGGTCATCCAGCACGCGCAGCGCGAACTGCGCGGCCTGGTGCACATGCCGGCCCCAGTCGGCTTCGGGGTTGTCGCGCGAATGGGCGTGCTTGAACGCGATGCCACCTTCGGCCTGCTGCGCCGGCGCGAATACCGGGGTGATGCCCGGCGCCACGATCTGGCCGTTGGCATCCGGACCCAGGCCGGTGGCCAGGTCGAAATAGTCGCTGCCTGCGCCCTTGTCGGTATGCACCAGCGCGCAGCCGCGCGGTAGCGCCCAGGGTGCGGCGACCGCGATGGCGCCGTACGGGCCGCGTGAGCCCGAGGCTACCGCGACGACCACGCAGCGCTGTTCCAGATCGAATGCATCGGGCAGTTGCAGCACCACGCGGTGGGGCTCGTTCGCGCCTTCCAGCCGTGCCAGCGTGGCGAATTCACGGCCCGCCACCACCGGCAGTTCATCTCCGGCGCCGCCACCGGGGCGCAGGTCGGCGATGCCGCGCCAGTTGCTCCAGATCGCGCGGCGGCGCAGTTCGGCCACGGTCGGTGCGGCGGGATCGGCGAACGCCGGTGCGCTGGCGTTGCGCAGTCCTTCCAGCCCAAGGCCGGCCGACACCAGGTCATCGCCATCCCGATGCACGCTTTCACGGATCGGGCCGAAGGCGGCGTGCCGGCTGCTGTCGGGCGCCGCCGTGGCGGGCGTGGATGGTGGGGTGTCGGTGCGCATCGGAGACGTGCCGCAGGCGGCCAGCATCAGCGTGGCCAGCGCGCAGCCCAGGGTTCGTGTGTTGGGAGGCAGGATATTCATGTGCGCCACGATAACGCGGCGGCGCCGGCGGAAAACTGTACCTTCGTACCACGACGGCGCGTAGCCGGGCGCTGTGGACTGCGGAAGGCGCGGCAATCCGCAGTAAGCTCGCCGCCTTCTGTTGCGCTGCCACATGATGCTCCGATGACCTTCGACGCGTTTTTCCTGATCGTGCTGATGCTGGTGCTGGGCAAGCTCTGCGCCCAGTGGCGGGTGTTCCCCGAATCGGCGGCGGAAGCCTTCAACCTGTTCATCCTGTACTTCTGCCTGCCGGCGGCGGTGCTGCGCTATGGCGCCAAGTTGGAACTGGGCACGGAAATCCTCGCGGTCGCGGCGGTGCCGTGGGCGCTGCTGGTGCTGTCGTTCGGCCTGATCCTGCTGCTGTCGCGGCTGTTCGGCTGGAGCCGGCCGGTGACCGCGGTGCTGCTGTTGTGCGTGCCGCTGGGCAACACCTCGTACCTGGGCTATCCGCTGGTGCAGGCGATGCTGGGTGATGAAGGCCTGCCGTATGCGGTGATCTACGACCAGTTCGGCGCCTTCCCGATCCTGGCCACGTATGGCCTGTTCGTGCTGGCGCACTACTCGGGCGAAGCGCGCCCCACGCTGTGGCAGATCGGCCGCCGGATCCTCACCTTCCCACCCTTCATCGCCTTGGTGCTCGCGCTGACGGTGATGCCGGCGCAGCCGCACCACACCATCGAAACCGTGCTGGTGCGGCTGTCCGATGCGCTGCTGCCGCTGGCGGCGCTGGCGGTCGGTCTGCAGATCAAGCTGCGTCTGCCGCGCGAAAAACTGGCGCCGCTGGCGCTGGGTCTGTCGCTGAAACTGCTGCTGTTGCCGGCATTGGCACTGGCCTGGGTGTGGCTGGCCGGCATGCCGCCGCTGCCGGCGCAGGCAGTGGTGCTGGAAACCGCGATGCCGACGATGATCACCGCTGCAGTGCTGGCAATCTCGCACCGCATCGCGCCGAATCTGGCGGCAGCGATGGTCGGCTACGGGCTGGTGATTTCGATTCTGACGCTGCCGCTGTGGCATCTGCTGCTGCAAGGCCTGCCGTGGGCCGGGTGAACAGGCCGCGCGCGCAAGGGCGGGCGATTCAGCTTGCCACCCGCATCATCGAGGGCTGGTTTCCCGTTCCTGCAAAGGAGTTCCCCCGATGAGCATGATGAGCACTGCAAAAATCCGCGCCAGCCAGGCCGCAGAGGACGCCCGCGCCCTCGGCCGGCAGGTCGAGGACCAGACTCGGCAGCTGGCCGAAGCGGCGAAGGAGCGAGGTTCGGAACTGGCCCACAGCGCCAGCGAAGGCCTGCAACAGGCTGGCCAGGTGGTGCGCCGCCATCCGGTGGTGTCTTCGGCGGTGGTGGCTGCCGCGCTGTTCGCGATTGGCGGTTATCTGCTGGCACGGCGCCGCTGAAGCGGATCAGGCCCGCTACCGGCCGGCGTTGCCGGTCAGGCGCAGGCCGGATATTTCGACGCGCCGGATGACCGTGGTGATGAAAAGGGCGACGCATGCGTCGCCCTTTTCGTGCCGCCATCCTGTTCAGTGATGACCGTTGCGCGCCGGCGACTGCATCAGCCGGTCGGTCCAGGCGATGCCGATCGCCGAGAGGATGAAGACGATATGGATGATCGTCTGCCACAGCACGCCGTCGGGCGTCAGCGTGCTGCAGCGTTCGGCGCCGACATTGGACGCGGCCGTGGCCAGCAGTTCCGGCGGGCAGAACGGCAGCCCGTTCAGGGTGCCGGCGGCGATGAAGGTCTTCAGCAGGTGGATCGAGGAAATGCCGATGATCGCCATCGCCAGCTTCACCTTCAGCACCGAGGCGTTGACGTGGCTCAGCCACTCCGGCTGGTCCGGATGGCCTTCCAGCCGCAGGCGTGAAACGAAGGTTTCATAACCGCCGACGATCACCATCACCAGCAGGTTGGAAATCATCACTACATCGATCAGGCCCAGCACGATCAGCATGATCTGCTGTTCGCCCATGTGCACCGCATCGTGCAGCAGATGCCACAGCTCCTTGCCGAACAGGAAGACGTAGACGCACTGGGCCACGATCAGGCCCAGGTACAGCGGCAGTTGCAGCCAGCGTGAACTGAAGATCAGCCAGGACAGCGAGCCGAACGGCGCGATGCCGGCATGTGCGGGTGGCGGGGTGGAAGCGGAACGATGGGTCATGGGCGTGGGCCGGAGGAAAAACCCGCGCACGTTAGCGGCAGCGCCGGCCGCTGCCAAGGTGTTGCAGTGCATCAGGCGGGCCGTGCTGGCGCCTTGCGTATACTTCCCCGCATCGGCCCTGCGGCCACTGCCGGATTTCCACCACGTGCGCAGCGACCTGGCATCGCGCCATCCCGCCGATGCGACCGAAGCCCTCCTGCCTGATGTCGACGCGGCGGCCGCGCTGCTGCTCGCGCGTCGTCCCGGCCTGCTGTCGTGGCTGGCGCGCTGGCGCCGGCAACTGGTCGAGCGTTTCGGCACCGAACTGGACGAGGACGCCACCCGCGCCAACGCCGCGCTGATCATCGGGCTGGCCCGGATGGGGCTGCGCCACGGCAGCTGGGGCGATGATTTCCACGCCTACCACAACGAAGACCACGCGCTGGAACTGCTCGACCGGCGGCTCGGCCGGCTGGCGCAGGAAACCCCGGAACACGTGCTGGACGGGCGCGACTGGATCGCACTGGCGCTGTTCGCGGTCTGCCACGATCTGCGCCAGCGCGAAACCGGCCCGGAGCTGGACCGCATCGGCGCCAACGAGGCCGCCAGCATGGCTGAATGCGCGCGCATCCTGGCCGCCGCCGGCTTTGATCCTGCACGTGATGCATGGCTTTATCGGACGCTGGATCTGGCCATCGCCGGTTCCACCTTCGATGCCCGCCCGCTGCCGCCGGACAGCCGCAGCAATACTGCCGAACGGGCTGCACATGGTGGCCCGCTGGCGCCGCATCTGGCGTCGTGGCTGGATGAAACGCAGCCCGGCTGGCGCGAGGATCCGCTCACGCTGCGCGCGCTGGCGCTGGCGCAGGTGGCCTCGGATCTTGATACCGCCAATGTCGCCGAACCGCTGATGGAACTGGCCGCCAGCTCCATCCGCCTGTGCGAGGAACGCGAGATGCGCGCCGGCCGCAATCTTGATGCCGCCGAATCCGCCGCGCCCTGCCTGGCCTTTCTGACCGATGGGCAGGAACGCTATTTCTTCGAATTGCACCGGTTCTGTTCCGAACCGGGTCGCCACGCCTTTTCCGCCGGCAAGGCCGCCAATGCCGAACCACTGCGCGCGATCGTCGCGGCGCTGCGTGACGCCCATCCCGATGGCCCGAAACCCGGCCAGGACGGGCGCGACCTGATCCGCGAATTCGCCCGCCTCGCCCTTCACTTCACCGGTTGACCCATGCAGGACCACATGCAGGACCATCAGACCCGTTTCCTTGATCTCGCGCTGCGCTGCGACGTGCTGCGCTTCGGCGATTTCACGCTGAAATCCGGCCGCAACAGCCCGTATTTCTTCAACGCCGGGCGCTTTGACCACGGCGCCGCGCTGGCCACGCTGGGGCAGTGCTATGCGCAGGCGCTGCTCGGCGCGGGGATCGGCTTCGACATGCTGTTCGGCCCGGCCTACAAGGGCATCCCGCTGGCCAGCGCCACCGCGATCGCGCTGGCCGCGCATGGGCGCGATGTGCCGCTGGCGTTCAACCGCAAGGAAGCCAAGGCCCACGGCGAAGGCGGCAGCCTGATCGGCGCGCCGCTGCAGGGCCGGGTGCTGATCGTTGATGACGTGGTCACCGCCGGCACCGCAGTGCGCGAATCGATCACGCTGATCCGCGCAGCGGGCGCGCAACCCTGCGGCGTGCTGGTCGCGCTGGACCGGCAGGAACGAGGTGAATCCGGGCTGTCCGCCACCCAGGAAATCAGCCGTGATGCCGGCATTCCGGTGATCGCCATCGCACGGCTGGCCGAACTGCTGACCTATACTGGCGCCCATCCCGAGCTGGCGGAGCACCGGCACCGGCTACTGGACTACCGTGCCCGGTACGGCGTGTAGTGACGGCTCCGTCCTCCCCGATGAATCCTGCGGAGACGCGCGTGAAACCGATTTCCACCCTGACCCTGATCGCCGCCCTGCTGGCCTTCGCGCTGGCGGCGCTGTCGTTTGATGCCACCGCCCAGCGCAAGCTGTACCGCTGGACCGACAAGGACGGCAACGTCCACTACACCGACCAGCTGCCGCCCGAAGCAGCGCAGGACAAGCGCGAGGAATTGAACCGCCAGGGCATCACCGTGCGCACCACCGAACGTGCCCGCACGCCGGAGGAACAGGCCGAATGGGAAGCCGAGCAGAAGCGGCTCGAAGCCGAGCGCATCGCGGCCGAGGAAGTGGCCAAGATGGACGCGGTGCTGATCGGCTCCTATCCCACGGAGACGGATCTGCAACGCGCCTACAACGAGCGTTTCGACCTGCTTGAACAGAGTCTGGAATCGGCCCGGGTCGGCATCCGCAGCCAGGAAAAAAGCCTGGCCGAACTGCTCGCGCACGCCGCCGATCTGGAGCGTGACGGGCAGAAGGTGCCGCCGGCGATCACCGATTCGATCGCCCGCACCCGCGACCAGGTCAACGACCAGCGTGCCTATCTGGAGCGCCGCGAAACCGAGCGCGCCGCGCTGCAAACCGAATACGACCAGCTGCTGGCGCGCTACCGCGAGCTGAAAAGCGGCGCCGACGACAGCGCCACGCCCTGATTTGGCGTCCCGTCGCCTGCGTGGACCGCGCGCCGGATTTTTCGGCAACCCATCGTCTGCTTCCGCACGTGACAAGGGCGCAAGTGCGATTCCTGTCGCCGGCATCGGCAGTGATTGAATGACAGGCACCGGCAAGGATCTGGTGCTGTTCGATTTCGATGGCACCCTGACCCTGCACGACACCCTACCGGCCTTCATGCGGCGCGCGGTGCCGCGTCCGCGTTATCTGGCCAGCGCCGTGCTGCTGTCGCCACTGCTGCTCGGTTACCGGTGTGGACGGGTGTCGGGTCACACGATCCGCAGCGCGATCATGCGCGCCGGATTCAGCGGCGTGGAATGCGCCCGGCTGGAAGCCATCGGTGCCGAATTCGCGCAGGACACGCTTCCCGGCGTGCTGCGGCCCGAAGCGATGGCGCAGCTGCAACGTCACCGCGATGTTGGTGACACCGTGGTCGTGGTGTCGGCGGGGCTGGATCTGTACCTGGCGCCGTGGTGCGCAGCGCAGGGCGTGGAGCTGCTGTGTTCACGTCTGGAACGGCGCGGCCGCCGCTTCACCGGGCGCTATCTGGACGAACAGTGCGCCGGCGCGGAAAAGGCGCGGCGTGTACGGGCCGCGCATGATCTGACCCGCTTCCGCCATATCCACGCCTGGGGCGATACGCACGAAGACGCCGAACTGCTGGCGTTGGCACACACGCGTATCTATCGCGGCCGGGATATCTCCAATGGGCCGTTGCCTTTGCGTTGAAGTGAGTAGTTGCGGGGGGGTGTTGCCGTGTGGTGTGCTGTGGCGCATCGGCAGGTATCGCTCAAGCCGGGAGAAGGCGTAGTCGCGGTGATGTGGGAATCATGGGAAAGCCTCTCCCGGGTGCGCTGCGCTTACCTGATGGGATGGACTCCTCCTCCCACGGACGGCATCGCGATGTGCCAGATTGCGGCGAGCCGAGGAGGCATC
>NZ_JBBHDV010000022.1:0-20697 GCF_037478135.1 Denitratimonas organivorans | reverse complement strand
ATGGCGAACACCTTCAGTCTGGCTCATCGAAGCCGTGTGGCGACGCGGGGGGAGTCCATTCGATCATTCAAGCCGACCGCCGCACGCGGCGGCGGCTTAATTCCGGCGTTAGGTGATGGATGGAAGCTTTCTCACACACCATTAGAGCGGCAACCGTTGCGGACGCTCCGGCACTTGCCACGCTAGCCGAGACCACTTTTCGAGAGACATTCGGGCTCGTGAACACGTCTGAGGACATGGATGTGTACTGCCGCCGTAGCTATAGCGAAGCTATCCAGGCATCTGAGATCACGAATAAAGCCACTATCACGCTTGTTGTTGATAGTCAGGGTTGTCTCGTTGGCTATGCTCAGCTGCGCCTTGCTGCGCCAGCGCCGCGTTGCGTCCCAGGTATGACTCGCGGCGAGATCCATCGCATCTACGTCACAGGTGAGTATCATGGCAAAGGAGTTGCGCAGGCGCTTATGGATTCGAGTATTTCGGCCTTGCGACAACGCGGTTGCAGCATTGCTTGGCTTGGAGTTTGGGAGAAAAACCCTAGGGCAATCTCGTTCTACCGGAAACTGGGTTTCGTCGAGGTGGGTGAGCACGTCTTCCAGCTAGGTACTGATTCCCAAAGAGACATCGTTATGCTTCTTCCTCTTGACGCATCCGGCGACATCACCTAACAATGCGTGTATGGACTCCCCCGTCAACCCCTGACGGCATGGTTTTGTGAAGCACCAGCTTCACGGCATTTGATTCTGCATTTTCCATCCTGCTGACGCTTTTGCTTCAACTCCGGCAAACGGGAGCGGTTGCATTCGTGTATTCGGCTTTGCGGTGGGATGGTTTCCCGAGCCATCATTCCGGCCAGTCCGCTTGCATGCGGACTGGCGTTCGCAGGCTCGCGGCATGCCGCTCGAAAGCCCTGCTCACCCGCGAGACGAGGCCAGACGTTCAAACGATCACGAAGATCAACATTGTTATCGGCTTGGTCGTCTCGGGGACCGACACGCTTGCATGAGTTGAGGCGGTGCAACAGCAGAACGGGTAAACGGTATTGCGGTGTTTCTTGCTGCGGTGAATCGGTAACGCGGTAATTGGGTTGAGGTGAAAGGGAATCAGCCGGCCTGTTGTTCTCGGCGGCTGACGTGTTCGGGATCGAAACTCGCGCCGTGGTGTTCGGCCGCCCAGAGCCGTCGCGCGGTCTTGTTGGCCAGCGCCACCACGGCCTTGTTGTGGCCTTTGCGTTCGGCCAGCGCCAGCGCCCAATGCTGGGTGCGATCCAGCGGCTGGCCGCGTTTTCGGGCGGCGTGCGCGGCCACCAGGGCCGAACGTGCGCCGTGGATCAGCAACGTGCGCAAATACACATCGCCTCGTTTGGTGATGCGCCCGAGTTTGCGCTGGCCGCCGCTGGAGTATTCGCGCGGGGTCAGGCCCAAGGCGCTGGCGAAGTGCCGGCCACTGGGGAATCGGGCAAAGTCGCCGATACCGGCGCTCATCGCGGTGGCGGTGATCAGCCCGACACCGCTGGCGGCCATCAGGCGCTGGCTGCGGGTATCACGTTGGACGATGTCGGCCAGTTGCTTCTCGATGGCGGTCATCGCTTCCTGGCAGGACACGATGCGCTCCAGCAGCCCAGCCAGGGCGTGACGCAGGTCCATCGGAATATCGTTGTCGCCATCTTCCAGCGCCGCCAGCACCGCAGGCCGCACCTTGTTGGTGCCGGCGGGAATGGCGAATCCGAACTCGCGCAGCAACCCGCGTACCGTGTTGATCGCAGCGGTGCGCTCGGCCTTGTGGTGTTCGCGGATGCGGTGCAACCCTTGTGTGCCTTGTTGTTCCTGCGTCTTCACCGGCACCGGGCGGATATCGCCACAGCGCGCCGCTTCCAGCAACCCGGCGGCATCGGCGCGGTCGGTCTTGTTGCGCCGGACATACGGGCGCACATGCTGCGCCGGCAGCAGTTCCACCGAATGACCGAGCTGCATAAAGCGCCGGGCCCAGGCATGCGCCGAACCGCAGGCTTCCATCACGATGCGCAACGGAGCGCGATTTTCCAGACACTCGGAAAATGGCTCGCGCTTGAGCCGCTTGCGCTCCACGATGCGCCCCGCTGCATCGGCAAACGCCAGCTCGAACACATCCTTGGCCAGATCCACCGCCAGCGTGACGGCGGTGGACGATTCATTGCGAACAGGTTTGGTGGTAGCGTGCATGGCGGACTCCTCCCGTGATCCCGTGTCCTGATGGCGAACACCTTCAGTCTGGCTCATCGAAGCCGTGTGGCGACGCGGGGGGAGTCCATTCGATCAATCAAGCCGAAGTGGCTTCGCCACTCGGCTTATCTCCGGTGTTAGATTGTTCGTTGGAGTGCCCCGCCATGTCTGATCCAGAGCTTCCGGCAACCCCCATCGCCGACAAGGAACTTCCTAAGATTGGTTCCGAAATCGCACTGTTCGTCAAGCATATTGACTCAATTGGGCACGTCCTCATCGGTCTAGTTTATGCGCTCCAGGAGATGTCGAAGCATAGCCGGACGGAGCTTCACGCATTTGAAGAGAAGGCCTGCACGGTCGAGAAGGATGGAGACAAGAGGTCGGTAGAGGTTCCCAACGAGCACTACCGAGAGTGGAAGAACCTTTTCAAGCGTTTTGAGCATTTCGATCTATCGAGAGACCTGCTTCCACGAAGCCTCCTCGTATCTCTCGTTTCACAGTACGACGCCTTTCTTGGTCGCCTCCTCCGGGCAATATTTCTGAAGAAGCCGGAGCTATTGAACGGATCCGATCGCAAGATTACGTTTGAAGCTCTTCAACACTTTACTTCCATCGACGCTGCGCGCGAGTACATTCTAGAGAAGGAAGTCGAATCAATTCTCAGGTCCAGCCATTCAGACCAGTTCAAGTGGATGGAGAAGGCGTTTGCTCTGCCTCTCACTAAGGACTTGAAGTCATGGCCAACCTTCGTAGAGCTGACCGAGCGGCGCAACCTGTTTGTCCATACAGATGGCGTTGTCTCGTCGCAGTACATGGCCGTTTGCAGGTCCCACGGCGCGAAGCTTACTGAGGGGCAGAAGGAGGGCGCGCGACTAGGAGTTCCGCAGGACTACTTCAAGAGCGCGCACGATTGCATATACGAGATCGGGATTAAGTTAGCGCACGTGCTGTGGAGAAAGCTTTTTCCAGATGAGCGCGAGAAGGCTGACAACAGCCTAATATCTACTTCCTATGAGCTCATCGAGGCCGGAAGGTATCCACTCGCAATTAGATTGCTTGACTTCGCATGTGAGGGGATGAGGTCTCACGCTAATGAGGTGACAAAGCTCGCACTGATCGTAAACCGTGCGCAAGCTTATAAATGGTCAGGAGATCACGAGCGCTGCAAGAAGATAATGAGAGCTGTGGATTGGTCGGCCAAGAGCGACCAGTTTCGGCTTGCCGACGCCGTCCTTAGAGAGGACTGGCCGGGCGCGGCCAAGCTCGTTTGCCGAATCGGCGCCGACGGCGTTGTGTCGGCACTGGACTATAGAGATTGGCCGTTGTTCCGGGAGTTCAGGAAGCAGGACGCGTTCCTAGACGCTTACAGGAGCGCATTCGGGGATGATTTCTCCAAGAGGTCCGAGAAAGCCCAAGAGTCGGTTCCAGAGCCGGAAAGGCGTGAGCTGCTTGAAGCAACCCCAAATCGCGAAACGACCGAAGAGGCACAGCTCCCGTAGAATCAATCTAACTATGTGCTCAACCGGACCTGCGGGGACATGTTACTTTCAAACCAACCACTATCGGCCCGCGGCCGGTTAGCACGGCGTTAGCCATCACGATGATTGATTTCGGCACCCAACTAATTCTATCTGGCGCCTTGAGCCTGGCGCTGAGCGGAGCTCTATTCTGGCTTCTTCGCTCTTGGATATCAGAGCGCTTGAAGAATGCAATCAAGCACGAGTATGACGAGAAGCTCGAGTCACACAAGGCGCAACTGCAGGCTCAAACAGCCGTAGAGACTGAGCGGCTTCGCTCGCAGTTGAGCATGCAAGCGACAGAACATGCGGTCAGATTCCAGCGGCTCCACGAAAAGCGAGCAGAGGTCATTGGGCAACTCTACTCGCTACTTACGGAGGCATACTGGAAGGCATCGACCTTTGCCTCCCCAATGGAATGGGCTGGAGAGCCCGGTAAGGACGAGAAGTACCTTGATGCTCACAACAGTCTGGTCGCCTTCTTTCAATACTTTGACAAGAATCGCATCTATCTGCCCACTACCGAGCTCTGCGATTCAATTGACCAGTTGATCCAAGGCATTCGGAAGCACATCACCAGATTCAGTATGTACTTGCGCCACAAGGACGAAAACCTTCCGGCAACGGTTCTTGAGAAGAAGCACGACGCCTGGATGAAGGCTTGGGAGTTCATGGAGCAGGAAGTGCCCGCTGCAAGATCAAAGCTTGAGGCTGAGTTCAGAGCGATTCTTAGCGGCTGACTGTGATGGCTAACAATTCATGTATGGACTCCCCTGTCAATCCCATCCGGCAGGATTTTGTGAAGCGCTAGCTTCACGGCATGTGATTCTGCATTTTCCATCCTGCTGACGCTTTTGCTTCAACTCCGGCAAACGGGAGCGGTTGCATTCGTGTATTCGGCTTTGCGGTGGGATGGTTTCCCGAGCCATCATTCCGGCCAGTCCGCTTGCATGCGGACTGGCGTTCGCAGGCTCGCGGCATGCCGCTCGAAAGCCCTGCTCACCCGCGAGACGAGGCCAGACGTTCAAACGTTCACGAGAATCAACATGGCGGTCACCCTTCGGGCCATGATTACGCGATGTCAAAAACCGCTCCCGGCGATTTTTTGTTATCGGTTTGGCTGCTTCGGGGGCTGACACGCTTTCATGTGTTTAGGCGGTGCAACAGCAGATGGATGGGCGCGTACGCAGTTTCAGTAGCCCACCTCACCGCTCCGAATGCCCGGTTTCATACCCGTCACGGCGGGTGAACATCGCCGGTTTGACCAGATCCACAAACGCGCGCGCCTGCGGTGACAGGTATTTGCCCTTGCGGATCACCACGCCGTAGCTGCGTGGCGGGAAGTAGGCGCGCAGGTTGCGCACCGCCAGGCGCTCGTGGTCGGACTCGGTCAGGCAGATGCCGGTGACGATCGAGATGCCCAGGCCCATCGCGACGTACTGTTTGATGATTTCCCAGCCGCCCACTTCCAATGCCACGGTGTACGGCACGCGGCGCTGCTGGAACACCAGATCCACGAGGCGATAGGTGGTCAGGCGTTTGGGCGGCAGGATCAGGCCGTAGGGCGACAGGTCTTCCAGCGTCAGCGGGTGCGCGGTGGCGAGCGGATGGCCGAGCGGCGCGATCAGCATCGGATCGAAGCTGCGCACCGGTGCGTAATCCAGATCGGTGGGGACATCCAGCATTGAACCGACCGCCAGATCCACTTCGTCGGAACGGATCATCGCCAGCCCGTCCTTGCCGGTGACGTTGTGCAGCTTGAGCTGCACCTCCGGATGCGCTTCGCGGAAGGCTTCGACCAGCAGCGGCAGGAAGTACAGGATCGTGGAGCTGCCGGCCGCGATGTTCAGTTCGCCGGCCGACAGTCCGCGCAGCCGGCTTTTGAACTCGCCTTCGAGCGAATCCAGCCCATCGACCAGCGGCCGGGCCAGTTCGTACAGCTCCTCGCCCTCGTGGGTGAGGTTCAGGCGTCGGCCCTGGCGTTCGAAAAGTTTGACCGACAGCTCACTCTCCAGCGCGCCCAATTGCAGGCTCACGGCCGGCTGGCTGAGGAAAAGCGCCTCGGCGGCACGGGTCACCGAGCCCAGCCGCGCGGCTGCACAGAAGGCTCGCAACTGCTTGAGTCTGCTGCCTTTGTAGTAGAAGCGGGGAGGTTTGGCGCTCACCGGAAATCAGCTCATGAAAACGTATTATCAGGAATGTTAATACTATTCATTGAAACATTTGTATTGGCAAATGTGCACCTGCCGCATACGTTGGCTACCCGACCCAGTACGACCCGAGGAGGCCGCCATGGCCGACGCTTCCCACAGCCCAGGCATCGAAATCACCGGCACGCTGAGCCAGGACTACCAGCAGGTGCTCACGCCGCAGGCGCAGGCGTTGCTGGTGGAACTGCATCGCCGCTTCGAGCCGCAGCGCCAGGCCTTGCTGGCTGCACGACGCGCGAACCAGGCGCGCTACGACACCGGCGAACTGCCCGACTTCCGCGCCGATACCCGTTCCATCCGCGAATCGGACTGGCGCGTGGCACCGATCCCGGCCGCGTTGCAGGATCGTCGCGTCGAGATCACCGGCCCGGTCGAGCGCAAGATGATCATCAACGCGCTGAATTCCGGCGCGAAGGTGTTCATGGCCGACTTCGAGGATTCCACCAGCCCCACCTGGGCCAACCAGATGGATGGCCAGGTCAATCTGCGTGATGCGGTGCGCGGCGACATCAGCTACACCGCACCGGCCAGTGAAGACGGCAAGCCCGGCAAGCACTACGCCCTGCGTGAAGACGCCGGCACCGTGCTGTTCGTGCGGCCGCGCGGCTGGCATCTGGCGGAAAAGCATGTGCTGGTCGATGGCCACCGGATTTCCGGCGGCATCTTCGATCTGGCGCTGTTCGCGCTGCACAACGCCGCCACGCTGCATGCGCGCGATCGCGGCCCGTACTTCTACCTGCCCAAGCTGGAGGCGATGGAAGAAGCCGCGCTGTGGGACGAGGTGATGGCCTTCCTCGAAGTGCGCCTGGGCCTGCCGATCGGCACGATGAAGGCCACGGTGCTGATCGAAACGCTGCCGGCGGTGTTCCAGATGGACGAGATCCTGCACGCGCTGCGCGGCCGCATCGTCGGGCTCAACTGCGGGCGCTGGGATTACATCTTCTCCTACATCAAGACCTTTCGCCGCGATGCGACGCGGGTGCTGCCCGAGCGTGCCCAGGTCAATATGGGCGTGCCGTTCCTGAGCGCGTACTCGCAGCTGCTGATCAAGACCTGCCACCGCCGTGGCGCGTTCGCGATGGGTGGCATGGCGGCGCAGATTCCGATCAATAGCGATCCGGAAGCCAACGAACAGGCCATGGCGCGGGTGCGGGCCGACAAGCTGCGCGAAGTCAGCAACGGCCATGACGGCACCTGGGTCGCGCATCCGGCGCTGATCCCGATCGCCGCGACGATCTTCGACGAGCACATGCCCGGCCCCAACAACCTGCATGTGGCGCGCGACGATGTCGAGGTCAGCCGCGACACCCTGATCGCGCCCAGCGTCGGCAACATCACCCGCGCCGGCTTCACCGCCAATATCGATGTCTGTGTGCGCTACCTGGCGGCCTGGCTCGATGGCCTGGGCTGCGTGCCGATCCATCACCTGATGGAAGACGCCGCCACCGCCGAAATCAGCCGCACCCAGTTGTGGCAGTGGCTGCACATCGGCGAGCAGATCCTCGAAGACGGCGCCCCGATCGACTTCGCCCTGTTCGACGCGGTGCTGGCACGGGTAACGCATTGCCTGTCCGAAACCGACCTCCCCGGCCAGAGCAAGGTGCGCGAAGCCGCCGCGCTGCTGGCCGAGCTTACCCATGCGGATGAGCTGGCGGATTTTTTGACGCTTCCGGCTTACGAGCGAATTTGAGCGGCCGGGAATTGGGAATGGAGAATCGGGAATCGTTGAGCTCCAGGCTTTCCCGCCCTCCCCCACCTTCCTGCCTTTACCACTCCCCACTCCCGAATCACGGCTTTACCACCCACTCCCCATTCCCTATTCCCCACTCCCGGAGACACCCATGACCACTCGCCAACAACAGATCGACGCCCTGCAGAAAGACTGGGACACCAACCCGCGCTGGAAGCTGGTCAAGCGCCCGTATTCCGCCGCCGATGTCGTGCGCCTGCGCGGCAGCGTGCAGCCTGAGCACACCCTCGCCCGTCGCGGTGCGGAAAAGCTCTGGAAGCTGGTCTCCGGCGATGCCAAAAAGGGCTACGTCAACGCTTTCGGCGCGATTTCCGCCGGGCAGGCAATGCAGCAGGCCAAGGCCGGGCTGGAAGCGGTGTACCTGTCCGGCTGGCAGGTCGCGGCCGATGGCAACACCTCGGAAACCATGTATCCGGACCAGTCGCTGTACGCCTACGACTCGGTGCCCACGATGGTTCGTCGCATCAACAACACCTTCCAACGCGCCGATGAAATCCAGTGGAAGAACATCGCCGACGGCAAGCTCGATGAAAAGGACGCCATCGACTTCTTCCTGCCGATTGTGGCCGATGCCGAGGCCGGTTTCGGCGGCGTGCTCAACGCCTATGAGCTGATGAAGAACATGATCGTGGCCGGTGCGTCCGGCGTGCATTTCGAAGACCAGCTCGCGGCGGTCAAGAAGTGCGGTCACATGGGCGGCAAGGTGCTGGTGCCGACCGCTGAAGCGGTGCAGAAGCTGGTCGCCGCGCGTCTGGCGGCCGACGTGCTTGGCGTGCCGAGCATCGTGCTGGCGCGCACCGACGCCGAGGCCGCGAATCTGCTGACCTCGGATTTTGATGCCAACGACCGTCCCTTCGTTACCGGCGAGCGCACCGCCGAGGGTTTCTACCGGGTCAAGAATGGTCTGGAACAGGCGATCTCGCGCGGTATCGCCTACGCCCCGTATGCGGATCTGGTGTGGTGCGAAACCGGCACCCCGGACATCGGTTTCGCGCGTGAATTCGCGCAGGCGGTGCTGGAAAAGAACCCCGGCAAGCTGCTCAGCTACAACTGCTCGCCCAGCTTCAACTGGAAGAAGAACCTCAACGACAGCCAGATCGCCTCCTTCCAGGAAGAACTCTCGGCGCTGGGTTACAAGTTCCAGTTCATCACCCTGGCCGGCATCCATATCAACTGGTTCAACACCTTCAAGTTCGCGCACGACTACGCTCGCGGCGAAGGCATGAAGCACTACGTGGAGCAGGTGCAGGAACCGGAATTTGCCGCGCGCGAGAAGGGCTACACCTTCGTCTCGCACCAGCAGGAAGTGGGTGCCGGTTACTTCGACGATGTCACCACCGTGATCCAGGGCGGCGCCTCCAGCGTCACCGCACTGACCGGTTCGACCGAAGAAGAGCAGTTCTACGAAGAAAAGAAGCAAGCCGTGGCCTGATTCCCGAACCTCTGGATTGACAGGAACACACGGCCCCGCTTTGGCGGGGCCGTCTGTTCTGGAGCGAGGGTTGATGCGGTGGTTGATGTGGTGCCGATGATGTGCTGCTCACTGCATCCGCAGCGCGGCTTCCATGATCGGCTTGGCCCAGTCCGGGATGCTGCGCAGCGTGTCGGCGTCGGTACGCGAGGTGATCTTTCCGTTTTCCATTTGCAGCAGCAGGCGCGGGTTGGGCATGGGTTGGCCGATGACGGCATCCGTACTGTTGTCGTAGACATGCAGCCGCGTCAGATAAGGCAACAGGGCTATCAGGTTGGCGCGTGAGGACAGGTAGCGTTCGCGAATCTTCCGCTCTGGGATGTCATGGCCGCCACGTGCCACGCGTGCCCGCACCCGGGCGATATGGTGTTCGGGTGAATCCAGCCCGCAGTACCACATGAAAAGGTCATGACTGGCGGCGGCGTCACGCAATCGGGCGGCAATGGAGTTGCCGCCCAGGGTGGTCTCGAAAGCATGTGTGCGCCCGGTCCTGATGGCGCGATCGAGGCGGCGCACGCCTTCCTGCCAGGCTTCCATATTGGCGTCTGATTGTGTGTTTCCAGCAGCGGCCATGAGGTCGCGTGCGTAATCATCCGGGTTGAACCAGTTGCCGCCTGCGTGCCTGAGACGTTCGCCGCCAATAGAGCTTTTGCCGGCTCCGTTGACGCCGCCAAGCACCACGATCCGTGGTCGGGGCACCGGTCAGAACTCGTGTCCGGTGAAGATCTTGCCGCCCAGATCGGTAGGCGTATCGAACAGGCTGTCGAGGATCTCGTGCGCACCCGGCTCATTGAGACAGGCCAGCCGCTCATCGTATTCACGCCGCAAGGCTTCCAGCACGGTGTCGCTGCCGCGTTGCAGGCGCTCGTATTCGGCCACCGGGACGATCACCGCTTCGGGCCGTCCGTGGTTGGTGATGAGCACGCTGCCTTCGTTCTGCACGGCTTCCATCACGCCGCGCCAGCCGAGCTTCTTCACATCCGAGGCCGGTGTGCGCGGCAGGTGGTCGAGGCTGCCGTAACGGGTTGGATGGGGTGCGGACATGGTGGGACCTCCTTGAGGGTAGTCCCAATATACCCTTTTTTACCAAAATGGGCTGAATCACAAGGCCACATCAGCGTCCGCAACTGAAACAAGCGGTTCGTCGTTTGCTGGCATGATGCCGGCCCCGATTTTCGCAGCTTTGTGATTCCCATGCCTGGACCCGTCCTGACGCCTGCCACCCGCATGGGCTTGTCGATTGCGCTGGCGACGGGGTTTTACGGGATCTCGTTCGGGGCGCTGGCGGTCGCGGCCGGGCTGGATTTCTGGCAGACGATGGCGCTCAGCCTGCTGATGTTCACCGGCGGCTCGCAGTTCGCCTATATCGGCGTGATCGGCGGCGGTGGCACCGGTGCGGCGGCGCTGGGCGCGGCGAGTCTGCTCGGGGTGCGCAATGCGGTGTACGGGGTGCAGGTGAACCGGATGCTGGCGCCACACGGTTGGCGCAAATGGCTGGCGGCGCAGGTGACGATCGACGAATCGGCGGCCACGGCGCTGGCCCAGCCTGAGCCTGATGAACAGCGTCGCGGCTTCTGGGTCGCAGGCTTGGGCGTGTTTTTGCTGTGGAACCTGTTCACCGCACTGGGCGCGTTGCTCGGCGATGCGGTCGGTGATCCGCGAAGCTGGGGTCTGGATGGTGCGGCGGTGGCGGCCTTCATCGGTTTGCTGTGGCCGCGTCTGCGCGGGCGCGAAGCGGTGGCCGTGGCGGTGGTCTGTGCGCTCGCGACGGCGCTGGCGTTGCCATGGGTGCCGCCGGGTGTCCCGATTCTGGTGGCGGCCTGCGTCGCGGTGGTCTGGGGTTGGCTGGTGTCGGAGCGCGGATGATGAGTGCCGACTGGATCTGGCTGCTGCTGGCCTGTGCGGTGGCGTTCGTTACCAAGCTGGCCGGTTATCTGGTGCCGCCGCAGGCGATGAGTGGGCCAAGAATGGCGCGCGTGACCGCGCTGGTGACGGTGGGCCTGCTGGCAGCATTGGTGGTCAGCAATACCCTGGCCGATGGACAGAAATTGGTGATCGATGCCCGCGTTGGAGCATTGGCGGTGGCCATTGTGGCGCTGTTGTTGCGTGCGCCGTTCCTGCTGGTGGTGATCGCCGGTGCCGCGACGGCGGCGCTGTTGCGGAGCATGGGTATCGGTTGAGGGTGTTGTGGGTGGTGTCTCCGGTTTGACGCCGCCCCGGGCCGGGCATTGCTTCCCGGCTCGGTCGGCCATCCATGGCCGAACTCGCCGCCGCAGCGCATCCGTGCGCTGCTTTCCGCAATACCCGGCCCGGGGCGCCTGCCGGCCATTTGTTGTGGCCGCATGGCAAAAGCAGCCTGTCGCTGCTCGTCGGATTGAAGGTCTGGCGGACATCAGCCGTGTTCCGGAAGGCCATGAGTGCGACAAGCAAAACATGGATGTTTTGCGCGCGAGTCAGGGCAGGACGCCCTGACCGAGCGGAAAGCGCTCATGGCCGGTCGGGATGCGGCGTCCTGCCGGAGTCAGGTTGTGCTTTCTTCCAAACCCCGGGAACAAAAAAGGGCGCACCGATGTCCCGGTACGCCCTTTTCAATTGATGCACGAAGCGGTCAGTTCCTGATCTGCACGTCGTCGATGTAGACGAAGACGTTGTACGCGGTCTGGGCGCGGTAGAACCAGATCGCATCCAGGGTCACGCTGGAGGCGGTGATCGCACCGTTGCCGCCGACCCAGGCATTCCACTGGCTGGCATCGGCCAGGTTCCACTCCAGATAGGTCCAGGTATTGGCCGGGATGGTGCGTGCAATCGAACGCTCGGTGCCGTCGCTGTCATCGATGCCCAGTGCCGCACTCATGCCGGTGCCGCCGGAATACACCCAGAACCCGACCTTGCCGTTGGCGCGAGTCAGCGCGGTGTTGGAACCGGGACTGCCGCCACCGGACAGCAGACGTACCGCCCAGGCGGCCGAGGTGTTCGGGTTGTCGACCAGCTTCACCTGCAGCGAGCAGTTGCCGTTCCTACGCATCGAGCAGTCGCGCTGCGCGGTGGAAGCGGTGGAAATGCCGGTGGTGCTGCCCGAGTAGGCCGGCGAAGTGTTGAACGGCCCGACCGTGCTCTCAAACGAAGCCAGAATGCGGGTGGTACCGGTGCCACCGCCGCCACTGCCCGGGTTCAGCAGGCCGTGGTAGCGCGACCAGTTCCAGTTTATGCCCGGGTCGGTATGGGTGTTGCCGCTGAAGTGCTGGTGGCCTTTGATCTTGACGCTGGCGGCCAGCACGTTGATGCCGCTGCTGGGCGCGCCCTTGTAGGCCGAGGCGCAGCTGATTGCGCTGTAGCTGGCGCAGAAGTGCCGCACCAGCGCCGCCGAGGCGTTGTACATCGCGGTGGTGTACCAGGAGCTGTTGTTGACGTAGCCCTCGTGCTCGATGCCCAGCGTGTAGCTGTTGTGGTTGCGCACGTGCCAGCCGGTATGGGCGTGGCGCACCATCTGCGTGACCTGGCCATCGGAGCTGCGGATCACGTAGTGCGCGCTGACGTTGGCGGCGGAGTTCTTGAACCAGGAAATGGTGCCGGCATAGCTGCCCTGCGCGGTGTGGATGGTCACGGCACTGACTGCGGCACTGCGCGACGCGGTGTAGTTGCTCGAATGTGCGGCGTTCCAGATCGCCGGGCCGTAATCCGCACTCTTGGCGGCGGCATCGGCGGATTTGGCCGGGCTCATGTCGACCAGGGTTTCGCTGACCGGATCAATGGCGTAATCGCCGGTATCGATCAGGTCCTTGCCCAGATCCAGCCGCACGAACGGCGCCCGCAGCTGCACCAGTTTTTCCGTGCTGAAGGCCTTTTCCCACTGCACCGCGCGCTCGGGCACGACCATGCCCTTTTCGTTGACACCGCGGTCCAGCGCCAGCAGCACGTCGAAGGCGAAGCTGTTGCGGGCGAAATCATCGACCGCGCTCTTGCCTTCCTGCGGCGTGAAGCCGGCATAACGTGCCAGCGCCGGTGCGATGTCTTCCGGTGCGGGTGCGGCCTTGGCACCGCGCCGGTTGCCGCGATCAGCATCGATCTCGCGCGCCAGCAGCGCGGCGGCGGCCAGGATGTTGTAGCGGTCATCGCTGGCAATCACATCGGCCGGTACCCCGAGCAGCGCCGAGGCCTGGCTGAGCTGGTCGGTGAAGCCTTCACCGCCGTAAAGGCCCATGACGCCGTGCGCGCTGGGCATGTGGTGATGGTTTTCACCGTGATCGGTGTCGGCGGCCAGTGGCAGCCAGCGGCTCTGCGAATAGGCGATTGCCTCCAGCACTCCTTCCGGGATCTGCGGGTACTGCGCATAGGCCTGCGCGAACAACGGCGGGAACGCCGCACGGATCGCGCTGAGCTGGATTTCCTCGGCCTTGAGCCGGGCCAGCATGGCCGGGTCTTCGTCCCAGTGGACGGAGGCGGTGATGGATGCAGCATCGTTGATGGACAGCTGCGGCAATCGGTCGGGATTGCCCCCCAGTGCAGCTGCGGGCAGAGCCAGGCCAAGCGCGACGAGCACGCTGGCGAACACGCCGGTACGTACAAGCATGAGTCTCTCCTGATGGTGGTTGGTTCGGCGTGGCCCCCCCGAGCACGCCGAGGTGGAAGCTAGCACGTTGATTGTGAAATTTCGTGTCGCAATGCATCAGGATGTTCGGATGGCGTGTTTCCGGCACGGATCCGGTGCAATGTCCGGCACATCGATGCGCGGTCGCAGCGTGATGCAGAAGCGCCGTATGCCGGCACGCACGCGGCGCCGCCCGTATCATCGACGCTTTTCCCCGGAGGGCCGCAATGCGGATCATGACCTTCAATGCCAATGGCATCCGCTCGGCGGTGAACAAGGATTTCTTCCCGTGGTTCCACGCTCAGGACGTGGACGTGATGTGCGTGCAGGAAACCAAGGCGCAGGAACACCAGTTGGCCGGCGAGGCCTTTCGCCCACCCGGCTATCACGTGGCGTTCCGTGATGCGATCACGAAGAAGGGCTACAGCGGCGTGGCGATCTACAGCCGGCGCGAACCCGACGAAATCCGCACCGCACTGGGCTGGGCGCCGTTCGACGACGAGGGCCGCTACATCGAGGCGCGCTTCGGCAACCTGAGCGTGGTGTCGTTCTACATCCCGTCTGGCTCGTCGGGCGAGCTGCGCCAGGGCTTCAAGTTCGAGGTCATGGCGTGGCTGCGGCCGATCCTGGACCAGTGGTTGGCCAGCGGGCGCGACTACGTGCTGTGCGGCGACTGGAACATCGTGCGCGCCCGCAACGACATCAGGAACTGGAGCGGCAACCAGAAGAATTCCGGCTGCCTGCCGTCCGAGCGCGCGTGGATGAATGCGCTGATCGCCGATGCCTGCGGTGATGGTTCGCCGCAGCCGGAAACCGGCTGGGCGGATGCGTTCCGGGTGCTGAAACCCGAGGTCAGCGACGAATACACCTGGTGGTCGAACCGTGGCCAGGCGCGCGCCAACAACGTCGGCTGGCGGATCGATTACCAGCTCGCCACGCCGGCCCTGCGCGAGCGCATCCGGGCCTGTTCGGTGGCTCGCGATCCGCGCTTTTCCGACCACGCGCCGTTCACGGTGGACTACGCGCTGTGAGTGGCGCCGCGCCCGCGCGTGCATCCGGCTGGCGAGGCGCGCTGGCCGCGTTCGCGGCACCGTCGGCGTGGACGATGTTCTTCTTCGGATTCGCCTCGGGCCTGCCGTTTCTGCTGGTCGGCGTGACACTGGCGTACTGGCTGCGCGAAGGCGGCATCGAGCTGCGTAACATCACGATGATCGCCAGCGCCGGGCTGGCGTATTCGTTCAAGTTCCTGTGGGCGCCGCTGGTGGACCGCTGGCGCTTGCCGTTGCTGGGCCGTCTGGGTCTGCGCCGCGGCTGGCTGATGCTGGCGTTGTTGTGCGTGGGCGCCGGTCTGCTGGCGATGGCGCAGGTCACGCCGGAACAGCTCGGCCCGTTCATCGCGCTGACCCTGATCGTGGCATTCGCCGGTGCCACGCTGGACATCGCGGTGGACGCATACCGCGTGGAAATCGCGCCGCCGGAAGCGCAGGGCGCGCTGGTGGCGACCTATTCGCTGGGTTACCGCATCGCGCTGATCGTGTCCGGTGCGCTGGCGCTGGTGCTGGCCGATCACGTGGCCTGGTCCAGCGTCTACCGGGTGATGGCGCTGTGCACGCTGATTCCCATCGTCGCCTGCCTGCTGGCGCGCGAACCGGATGTGGTGCGGGTGCGGGTGGTCGGCTGGGTCGCGGGCCTGAAGGAAGGCGTGGTGGAACCGTTCGCTGATGTGTTCCGGCGCTTCGGTGGACGCGTGGCCTTCGCGCTGCTGTTGTTCATTCTCGGCATGAAGATCTCCGATCAGGCGCTGGTCGGCGGCATCATCGGGCCGTTCTATCTGGACCAGGGCTTTAGCAAGACCGAAATCGCGGCGGTGACCAAGGTCTACGGCATCTGGGTCGGCATCGCCGGGGTGTTCCTGGGGGGTCTGGCGGTGGCGCGCTGGGGCGTGCACTGGCCGCTGTTCGCCGCGATCGCGCTGGGCGCGGCCAGCAACCTGCTCTACCTGGCGCTGATCGGGGCCAACGGCGATCTGGCCTTGCTGACGCTGGTGATCTCCGGCGAAAACCTCGCGCAGGGCTTCCTCGGCACCACCGCCGTGGCCTACATGTCGGCGCTGGTCAACACGCGCTATACCGCGACGCAGTACGCGCTGTTCTCGTCACTGATCATGTTGCCAGGCAAGCTGCTGGGGTTTTTTTCCGGCGCGATTGTCGAGGCCGGTCAAGGCTATGCCGGCTACTTCGTGCTCAGCGCGGTGATCGCGTTGCCGGCGATGCTGCTGTTCTTCTGGCTGCGCCCGCGCGTGACGCTGGCCGGGCAACGGGAGGCTTCTTCCGATGAACGCTGATCCCGGGCTTGCGATGCCTGCGAAATTGCATGCGGCCATGCTATGTTGCCGCAGGCGCTGCGCGTGTATCGGAACAGGGGATCGCGCCGTAGACATCACAAGGCCTTCGATCTCCCATGCCTGATTTTCTCGTCCGTGACATCGAACCCCAGGTCGCCGATCGCATCAAGCGCATCGCGCGCGAACGCGGCTGGCCGATCAATGACGTGATTCTGCGCCTGATCAAGGAAGCTCTGGGCATGGTGCAGCCGGATGCACCGGTGCCGGGCGATATCGCACGCCTGGCCGGCACCTTCGAGGACGACGAGTCCCGCGCGCTGGCCGAGGCGATGAAGGCGATGCAGAGCCTGCCGGACGATACGCCCTACTGACGCCCGGGCGCTTGCGCCCATGCAGGTTGCACGGGGCAGATTCCACGCAGTTCGAAAAGCTCAGGCCGGATGGATCGCGCCCAGCACACGCGGGCCACAGGCGCCGGTCACCGCCGGAAGATTGCCGGCCAGTCCTTCCAGCGTCTGCCGCGCCAGCCAGGCGAAACCCATGGCTTCGACGAAGTCCGGGTCGATGCCCAGCACCGCGGTGCTCTGGACTGACGCATCAGGCAGCAGTTGCGCCAGACGCCGCATCAGCGCGCCGTTGTGCACGCCGCCACCGCAGACGAACAAGCGCCGCGTGCCGGCCTGGGTGCACCGCAGGGCCTGCACGATGCTGCGCGCGGAAAGCTCCAGCAGCGTGGCCTGCACATCGGCCGCAGCCAGTTCGCGCGCGCCGATATGCCGGCGCAGCCAGGCCAGATGGAACAGGTCGCGGCCGGTGCTTTTCGGTGGTGGCAGCATGAACCAGGGTTCGGCCAGCAGCGCCGCCAGCAATGCCTCGTCGGGCTGTCCGCTGCTGGCGAAACGGCCATCGGCATCAAAGCCCTGGGCGCAGTGCTCCAGCATCCAGGCGTCCATCAGGCCATTCGCCGGGCCGGTGTCGAAACCGGACACCTCGCCCGCGCGCGGCAGCAGGGTCAGGTTCGCGATGCCGCCCAGGTTCAATACCGCCGTATCTTCGCCGCACGGCGCGAGCATGGCTTGATGGAAGGCCGGCATCAGCGGTGCGCCCTGCCCGCCGGCGGCAACATCGCGGCGGCGGAAGTCGGCGATGGTGGTGATGCCGGTGCGTTCGGCGATCAGATTGGCATCGCCGATCTGCCAGGAAAACGGAAAATCACCGTGCGGCGCATGACGCAGCGTCTGCCCGTGCGAGCCGATCGCGCGGACCTGTTCCGGCGCGATGGCGTGGTCATGCAACAGCGTCGATGCGGCCTCGGCGAACGCGGCACCGATGCGGTGATCCAGGCGCGCCACGCGATCCAGATCGACGCTGACCGCGGCCTGCGACAACGCCAGGATTTCCTTGCGCAGTTCCGGTGTGTAGGCAAAGGTATGTGCCGCCACCAGAGTGGGCGCGGCCTGCGTATCTTCGAAGTGCACCAGCGCCGCGTCGATGCCGTCGACGCTGGTACCCGAGATCAGACCAAGATGGAGCCCGGAAGATGAGGCGTCAGCGCGCCGCATAGCGCTGCTTGCCGTCGAGCAGTTCGAGCTTGGCAAGCAGGGGCTGGGTTTGCTGCTGGAAGCGTGCCAGCTCGGATTTCGGCAGTGGCTCGGGCTTGGGCAGAGTGACCTTCAGCGGATCACGGTGCGCGCCGTTGACGCGGAATTCGTAATGCAGATGCGGGCCGGTGGCCAGGCCGCTGCTGCCGACGTAGCCGATGGTGTCGCCCTGTCGCACGCGCGTGCCCTTGCGGTACTTGCCGAACTTGGACAGGTGCGCGTACAGCGTGGTGTAGCCGCGTCCGTGGTCGATGATCACGGTGTGGCCGTAGCCGTTCTGCCAGCCGGCAAAGCTGACCCGGCCCTCGCCGGCGGCCATGATCGGCGTGCCGGTACGCGCCGCATAATCCACGCCGCGATGCGCGCGCATCGTGCCCAGCACCGGATGCTTGCGTGCGGTGGTGAACTGCGAACTGATGCGGGTGAACTCCACCGGCACGCGCAGGAAGCTCTTCTTCATCGGCCGGCCGTCGCGGTCGAAATACTCGCTGCGGCCATCGGCGAAGGTGTAGCGGAAGGCGTGATACAGCTTGCCCTGGTTGAGGAAGCTGGCCGCCACGATATCGCCACTGCGCAGGCGTTCACCGTCGCGGTAGACCTCCTCGTAGACCACGCTGAAGCGATCGCCCACGCGCAGGTCTTGGGTGAAGTCGATGTCGTAGCCGAAGACCTTGGCCAACTCCAGCACGGTGCCGTTGCCGATGCCGGCTTTCGACGCGGCGCCGAACAGTGAGCCTTCGATCAGCCCGCTGGCCATGTTGACGCGGTACTGGATGTCGCGCTCGGTGACCTGCTGTTCGATGCTGTCGCCATCGATCAGCACGGTGACGAAGCTGGCCTCGTCGCGTTCGAAACGAAGCCCGCGCAGGGTGTTGTCCGCATCGATGTCGAATTCGAAACGCGCACCGGCCCGCACCCGGGTCAGCGGCTCGCGCAGCGAAGGCTGTTCCAGTAGCCGGTGCAGCTGCCGATGGGACAGCGACAACGAGGAAAACACCGCGCCCATCGTCTGCCCGGACTGGATCTCGACCTGGCGCCATTGCGGAACCTCGGCAATCTCGGCGGCGTGGTCGGCGTCGGCTTCATGTTCAATCGCGGCCGTTTCGGGTTCGGGCAGCGGCAGCGGCTGCACCCAGCGCTGCACCTGGTAATCGTCCAGCGAGGCATTGGCGAAACCGGGGCCGATCGCGGCGGTCAGGGAGACGGTCGCGGCCACCATGCTGGCCAGCAGCCACTTCTCGCGGCGCGACTGTGTGGTGGTGGGACGAGGAGCCACCCGGGTGGACCGGGGATGTGCGTCAGGATCGGTATCGCATGCGCGCGCAGCGCGTTCGCCCTCTGGCTGGCGAGTGTTGTTTCCGTACATTCAATCGTCCCGGCACCGCTGCGCGGTATCTGCAAGTGGCCGAACGATAACCATGTTGAAGTAGTGAGGTCAAACCCTTGTTCGCAATGGCTTTTTTCCTGAACGGGTTTAACGTGAAGTTAACGAAATCCAGCCCGGTGCAGACTGTGATCCATGCCCGGTGCTGCCGCCGCGGAGCGGATCGTCGTAAGCTGCCCGGCTTGCGGGCCTCTGCGATGCCCGCCCCTGCCCCACACTTATATGGAAGGACCGGCCATGACGGCTGTTGATGACGCCATGGAGCTGCTAGCCCGTGGCAGCGACGAAATCCTCAAGCGCGAAGAACTCAAGGCCCGACTGGGTCAGGGCCGCCCGCTGCGGGTCAAGGCCGGCTTCGACCCGACCGCGCCCGATCTGCATCTGGGTCACACCGTGCTGTTGAACAAGATGCGCCAGTTCCAGGATCTGGGGCACACGGTGGTGTTCCTGATCGGCGACTTCACCGGAATGATCGGCGACCCCTCGGGCAAGAGCGCCACCCGCCCGCCGCTGACCCGCGACGAGGTGCTGGCCAACGCCGAGACCTACAAGGCGCAGGTGTTCAAGGTGCTGGATCCGGAGCGCACCGAAGTGCGCTTCAACTCGGAGTGGTTCGGCACCATGGGCGCGGCCGACATGATCCGGCTGGCCTCCACCCATACCGTGGCACGGATGCTGGAGCGCGATGATTTCGCCAAGCGCTACGGCGCCCAGCAGCCGATCGCCATCCACGAGTTCCTCTACCCGCTGGTGCAGGGCTATGACTCGGTCGCGCTCAAGGCCGACGTGGAGCTGGGCGGCACCGACCAGAAGTTCAACCTGCTGATGGGCCGCGCGCTGCAGGAGCACCACGGCCAGAAGCCGCAGGTGGTGCTGACCATGCCGCTGCTGGTGGGCCTGGATGGCGTCAACAAGATGTCCAAGTCGCTGGGCAACTACATCGGAGTCACCGATCCGGCGATCGACTTCGTCAACAAGACCATGAAGATCGGCGATGAGCTGATGTGGGACTGGATCGAGCTGCTGAGCTTCGACATCGGCATCGAGCAGGCCGCGCGGCTCAAGGCCGAGGTGGCCTCGGGCGCGCTCAACCCGCGCGAGGTGAAGCTGCGCCTGGCGCGCGAGCTGGCCACGCGCTTCCACGACGCGGCCGCGGCCGAAACCGCGATCGCCGGCTGGCACGCGGCGGTCACCGGGCAGGGCGACACCTCGCTGCTGCCGCTGCAGGACGTGGTGGTGCCGGCCGAAGGACTGCGCATCGCGGCATTGCTCACGGCTGCCGGCATCACGCCTTCCAACTCCGAGGCCAATCGCAAGCTCAAGGAGCGTGCGGTGCGGGTGGATGGCGAGGTGGTGGAAGACGCCGGCAGCGTGTTCACCCCGGGCTTCGAAGGCGTGCTGCAGGTGGGCAAACGCAACTTCGCCCGGGTGCGGCTGATCGCCGGATCCTGAACGGAAGCCACCGGCTGCAATCCCCGCATCGATGAGGTCTTGCATTTTCCTTTCTGTGGCCTATAATGGCCGGCTCGCTGACCACAGACGGAGTTTCCGGATGGGTCGGCGGGAAGAAATCGGCTCCTTGAGGTGTTGACAGCAAGGAAAACCGGTGTAAGATGTGCGGCTCCCTGGGG
>NZ_JBBHDV010000021.1:0-22665 GCF_037478135.1 Denitratimonas organivorans | reverse complement strand
AACGCCACCGCTTCCTCACCCCTTTCGAGGTATTCTTTCACCACTCACGCGTTGCACTTCGCGGTTGAATCCGCCCGCGCCCATGCGCGGGTGGTCAGCGTCCAGCACGCTGCGCAACAGGGTCTGGGCGGCCTCGATGTTTTCGCCGGCCTGCGCCAGCTCCGTGCGGCGGCAATGCCATTCACCCAGATGCAGCAGGCGCCGGGCCTGGCCAATCGCAAGACCGACCGGGTCCGGTGCCGAGTCCACCGGCGGGGCGATGTGTTCGATGGCTTCGTCCAGACGCCCGGCCAGCAGCAGGCTGCGTCCGAGGTTCTGGCGATACACCGGAAAGCGCGGCTGGCCGCTTTCGCCCGCCTGCTGCATGCGTTCCAGCAATTCCTGGAACAACGCGACCGAACGCGGATAGTTGCCGGTGGCTTCGTGCAGCGAGGCGACGTTGTTGAGCGTGAGCAGATAGGTCGGGGTGTCCTGCTCGCCGCGCGCGGCCAGGTGATCGAGGTTTTCCTGCATCAGCGCCAGCGCTTCCAGCAGCCGGCCCTGGGCGTGAATCGCGTCGGCCAGATTGTTGCGGGCGGAAATCACCCAGTCGCTGCCGGGGTCCAGGGTTTCAAGACGCAGGTGCAGGATCTGGCCGAACAGTTCTTCAGCCTGGGTGTTGTTGCCCAGGGTGCGGTGCGTATTGGCGAGAAAACTCAGCGCATTGCCGATGGCCGGGTCGCCCTCGGGCAGCAGCCGGCGTTCGATTTCCAGTGCCTGCATGGCCGGTGCGATCGCGCGCTGTGGCTCGGCACTCATACGGTGGGCTTCGGACAGCACCTGCAACGCGGCCGAAGTGCTGCGACCGCGCCCACCATCCACCTCGCGCGCCAGTTCCACCGCGGTCTGCGCGTGCTGCAGGCCGGTTTCGCCTTCGCCCTGCCCCAGCCAGGCCATCGCCAGCCCGGCCTGCACTTCCGCGCGCTGGGTCAGCTCGCCGGCACCGGCATCGATCAATGCCAGCGCCTGGTTGTAGGCATCGATTGCCTGCTGCGGGCGTTCGGCCAGGACTTCACGGTCGCCGATGGCGATCAACAGCGGGAGGCGGCGTGCTTCGGCGCCCTCACCCTGTTCCAGCGCCAATGCCGCATGCAGGCTTTCCAGCGCCTGTTCGGTACGGCCCAGTTCGGCGTCGATCCGCGCCAGCACCGCGTGCATCCGGGCCCGCTGGCGGGGTTGATCGGTCAGGCGCTGCTGCAGGCGCTCGCGGCCACGGTCGATCAGGTCGGCCGGCAGCAGCGCCTGATTGCCGGCGCGTTCGGGCGAGGCTTCCTCGAACAACGACACCAGATAGTCCACTACGCCCTCGGTCGTGGCAGCATGTTCCAACGCCAGCGCTTCGGCCTGACGGGCCCGGTTGCGCTCGTGCACCAGACCCACGGTGAAAGCAGCCAAGGCAAGCCCGACCAGCACCGCGGCCGCAACCGGCACACGGTGACGGCGCAGGAAGGTGCGCAACAGGTAGCCGGGGCGCGCCGGCGCGGCCAACAGCGGTTGATGCTGGAAATAGCGCTCGATGTCCTGCATCAGGGCTTCGGCCGAGGCATAGCGCCGCGCTGGATCGATCGCGCAGGCCTGCTGCACGATGGCGTCCAGTTCTCGCAAGCGGCGCTTCGGCAGGCCGTCCAGGCCGCGCTGGCTGGGCGGTAGAACTTCGCCATCCGGGCCGGGCGCACGATGCTCGCCGCTCAGCACTTCGGCCATCAATTGCCCGAGTGAATAGATGTCCGCAGCGGTCCCCACCGCCTCGCCACGGCGTTGCTCGGGGCTGGCATAGCCGGGTGTGAACCAGGCGCGTGCGGTCTTCGGATGCGGTTGTTCGGCATCATCGAGCAGGCGTGCAATGCCGAAATCCAGCAGCACCGGCGTGGCATCAGCGCGTACCAGCACATTGGCCGGTTTCAGATCGCGGTGCACGACCAGCTGCCGGTGGGCGGCGTGCAGCGCGCGTGCCAGTTGCTGGATCAGGCGCAGGCGCAGCTCCAGCGATTTGTCACGCACAAAGGTGGTGATCGGCACCCCTTCGACATGCTCCATCACCAGATAGGGCTGGCCAGCATCGGTCAGGCCACCGTCGAGCAGGCGCGCGATGTTGGGGTGGTGCAGGCCGGCGAGGATCTGGCGCTCACGCTGCATGTCGCGCGCGCCTTCGCGGGTCGGGATGCCGGACAGGAACTTGATCGCAACCCGGCCCTGCCAGGCGCCATCGGCGCGTTCGGCCAGAAACACGGTGCCCATGCCGCCGGCCCCCAGTTCCTCCAGCAGTTGCCACGGACCGACGCGCTGTCCGGCCGCCGGCAACGGCCCGGCGCCTTGCGCGGCGGCGCGTTGCAGCAGGCTTTCAAACGCGTTGCCGGTGTGCTGTTCGTCGGCCGCCAGCAGGCGCAGCACATCGCGGCGCAAGTCTTCGTCGCCAGTCTGGGCTTCGATGAAGGCGCGGCGCTGGTCCGGTGCCAGCATCACGGCCTGTTCAAACAATGCCTGCATCCGCAGCCAGCGTTGTTGCTCCATCGTGCGCTGTTCCGTTCCGAGACGCCTGCCCGGTTTTCCCCCTGCGGCACAGCATACCGGCCTGCACCGCGACAGGTGTCAGGAATCGTCGGTCAGATAGTGCTGCAACCAGGCCCGCGCCAGGCGCAGGTCGCGTTCCACGGTGGACACCGAAACGCTCACCAGCGCGGCGATTTCGCTGTGTTCCAGCCCGAGCAGATAGCGCATCTGCGCCACTTCAGCCTTGCGCGGGTCCAACTCATTGAGGGCGTCCAGCGCCTCGACCACGGCTTCACCAGGATGCTCGGCGGTGGCCACATCTTCTGCTGCGGACAGGGTCAGGTGGACGCCACCACCGCCGCGTTTTTCACTGTGGCGCTGGCGCGCGGTATCGATCAGGATCTGGCGCATGGCCTGGATCGCGGCATTGTAGAAATGGCGGCGGTTTTCCCAGCCGCTGTCGCTGCCCAGCAGACGCAGGAAGAGTTCATGCGCCAGATCGGTGGGCCGCAGTGTCAGCGCACGCGGCCCGGACTGGCGGCCCAGCTCACGCGCCGCGAGACGACGCACCTGGTCGTACACCAGCGACATGACCTCGTCGCGCGCGGCGATATCACCATCGCTGCGCCAGGCATCGAGCAATCGTGTCAACTGCGGGTCGGGTCGGGGATCGCTCACTGCCTGCTTCCTGGCATCGATCATCTGGCGCTGCCGGCCGCCCCTGTACGGCCGGCAGCCGTTGCGTCAGTCGCTGTCCGCCGGTGTTGCACCGGCAGCATCGCCATCGGGCGCGGTGTCCTGCGCAGCGTCGGACCCGGTGCTCGCGGTTTCGCCTTCGATAGCGGCGACAGCGCCAGTGCCGTTGTCCGGATCGTCGCCGTTGTCATCGTCGATCGAGGCGTCCACCGCCACCACGCCGACCAGCTGTTCGCCTTCGCCCAGACGGATCAGCGTGACACCCTGGGTATTGCGGCTGACGCAGGAGATTTCGCTGGCGCGGGTGCGCACCAGGGTGCCGGAATCAGAAATCAGCAGCACCTCGTCACTGGAATCGACCATCACCGCGCCGACCAGTGGACCATTGCGCTCGGTGGTCTGGATGCCGATCACGCCCTGCGTGCCACGGCCCTTGCGCGGGTAATCGGCCAGCGGCGTGCGCTTGCCGTAGCCATTGAGCGTGGCGGTCAGGATGGTCGGCACATCGTTGCCGGCATCGCTGACGATCTGAGCCTCGTCAGCCGCAAGCTCCACGATGTCCTCGGCCTCGTCCTCACCTTCATGTTCCGCGCCGTTGGCCGATTCGGCCACGATTAGGCTGACCACACGCTCGCCTTCGGCCAGGCGGATGCCGCGCACGCCGGTCGCGGTACGGCCCATCGAGCGCACCGCGTTCTCGTCGAAACGCACGGTCTTGCCGTTGCTGGCGAACAGCAGGATGTCCTGACCGCCATCGGTGAGTTGCGCATCGACCAGCGCATCGCCCTCATCCAGATTGATCGCGATCTTGCCGCGCGCCAGCTTGTAGGCGTACTCGGTCAGCGGCGTCTTCTTCACGGTTCCGTTCTGCGTGGCGAAGAACACGTAGCGGTCGGCCGCGTATTCACGCACCGGCAGCACCGCCTGGATGCGCTCGCCGTCCTCCAGCGCGACGAAATTGACGATCGGACGCCCGCGCGCATTGGAACCGGCTTCGGGCAACTGGAAGACCGGCAGCCAGAACACCCGGCCGTTGCTGGTGAAGGTCAGCAGCGTGTCGTGCGTGTTGGCGATCCACAGCTGTTCGATGAAATCCTCGTCCTTCGTTGCAGCAGCCGAACGCCCGCGGCCGCCGCGGCGCTGGGCGCGGTAGGCGCTGACCGGCTGGCGCTTCACATAGCCGGTGTGGCTGAGCGTGACGACCATGTCCTCGGGCGCGATCAGGTCGAGGATGTCGAGGTCTTCCTCGCTCTGGCGGATCTCGCTGCGGCGCTCGTCGCCGTATTCTTCCTTGAGGTTGCGCAGTTCGGTGCGGATCACATCGAGCAGCACGTCGGGGTTTTCCAGAATCTCGATCAGGCCACGGATGGTGTCCAGCAGCGCGCGGTATTCGTCGGTGAGCTTTTCCTGTTCCAGCCCGGTCAGGCGGTGCAGGCGCATTTCCAGGATCTGCTGGGCTTGGACTTCGGTCAGCTGATAGCCAGAAGCCAGCAGGCCGACGCCTTCAGGCAGGTCTTCCGGCTTGGAAGCCTCGGCCCCGGCGGCCGACAGCAGCGACCCGACCAGTCCCGGCTGCCAAGTGCGCGCCAGCATGCGCTCCTTGGCCATCTGCGGGTTCTCCGAGGTCTTGATCAGCTCGATCATCTCGTCGATGTTGGCCAGCGCGACGGTCAGGCCTTCGAGGATGTGGGCGCGATTGCGGGCCTTGCGCAGTTCGAAGATGGTGCGGCGGGTGACGACTTCCCGCCGGTGGCGGATGAAGGCTTCGAGGATCTGCTTGAGGTTCAGCAGTCGCGGCCGGCCATCGACCAGCGCCACCATGTTGATGCCGAACACCGACTCCATCGGTGTCTGCGAATACAGGTTGTTGAGCACCACATCGGCGGCGTCGCCACGCTTGATCTCGATGTAGATGCGCATGCCGTCCTTGTCGGACTCGTCGCGCAGCTCGGAAATGCCTTCCAGCTTCTTTTCCTTGACCAGCTCAGCGATCTTTTCGATCAGCTTGGCCTTGTTCACCTGGTAAGGAATCTCGGTGACGATGATCGACTCGCGCCCGGTCTTGGCGTCGACCTCGATCTCGGCCTTGGCCCGCATCCGCACCCGGCCACGGCCGGTGTGGTACGCGGCGTGCACGCCGGCGGTGCCGTTGATGATGCCCGCGGTCGGGAAGTCCGGACCCGGCACATGCTCCATCAGATCGGAAATGGACGCTTCGGGGTTGTCGATCAACGCCAGCGTGGCGTTGATCACTTCAGTGAGGTTGTGCGGCGGGATATTGGTCGCCATGCCAACCGCGATGCCGGCCGAGCCGTTGATCAGCAGGTTCGGCGCGCGCGCCGGCAGCACCGTGGGTTCCAGTTCCTTTTCGTCGTAGTTTGGCTGGAAATCGACGGTTTCCTTGTCCAGATCGGCCAGCAGCTCATGCGTCAGGCGCGACATGCGGGCCTCGGTGTAACGCATCGCCGCCGCCGAGTCGCCGTCAACCGAGCCGAAGTTGCCCTGCCCGTCGACCAGCATGTAGCGCAGCGAGAACGGCTGCGCCATTCGCACCAGGGTGTCGTAGACCGACTGGTCGCCATGCGGGTGGTACTTGCCGATCACGTCACCGACGATGCGCGCCGATTTGTAGTACGGCTTGTTGGCATGCGCGCCCAGTTCGCTCATCGCGAACAGCACGCGACGGTGCACCGGCTTCAGGCCGTCGCGGACATCCGGCAGCGCGCGCCCGACGATCACGCTCATGGCGTAATCCAGATAGCTGCGACGCATCTCGTCTTCGAGATTGACCGGGATGATTTCCTGCTCGAGATCGGACATTTTTTTCCTGACTTATCCGTAAGATACGACGGCTGGCCGCAGGGATTGACGGCCGGCCGGGAGGCCCTCGGAAAACACCCGGGGCAAGCTCGTGATTCTACCATGGGCAGAACCACTGGCCGGCTGTCCTGCTGTTTGACAATCGACCGCCCCGACCGCACACACGCGGGGCGGGGCAGCCAGGTCAATCACGCCGCCCATGGCAGCAGGAGCTGGTCTCGCTTCGACCAACGGTGCGCGTGTACCGCAAATACGGTAACCCCGCAAAGCTCCCGTCATTCGCTTGAATCTGCGCCTCACACGCCTTCATCCGCCCCCACATCGCGGCATCGGTTCAGCACGGCCCCACGTTTGCCCCGGTTTCAATGCAATACTCCCCGCCGCACCCTCTTCCGCTCCGGCCCCGATGAGTTCGATCCGACTGCAACGCAAGGTGTTCCTGTTCCTGCTGGTGGCAGTGACACTGGCGTTCGGGTGGATCCTGTGGCCGTTCTACGGCGCGCTGTTCTGGAGCGTGATCCTGGCGATGCTGTTCGCGCCGCTGCACCGCCGGTTGCTGGCGCGGATGCCACGCCGTCGTAATGTGGCGGCGCTGGCGACGCTGGCGCTGTGTCTGCTGATCGCGATCCTTCCGATGGTGCTGATCGCGACCTCGCTGGTACGCGAGGCCGGCGCGCTGATCCAGCATGCACGCAGCGAAGAAGGCGGGTTCCACCAGTATTTCGAACAGGTGATGGGCGTGCTGCCGGGCTGGGCCAGCGACCTGCTCGGCCGCCTCGGGCTGGGCACGGTGTCCGAGCTTCAGGCCAAACTGTCGGCCGGCGCCGCGCAGGTCAGCCAGTTCATCGCGACCCAGGCGCTGAACGTGGGGCAAGGCACGGTGCACTTCTTCGTCAGCTTCGCGATCATGCTGTATCTGCTGTTCTTCCTGCTGCGTGATGGCGCGGCGCTGGCGCGGCGCATCCGCATCGCGATTCCGCTGGAGGAAACGCACAAGCGCGCATTGATCGAAAAGTTCACCACGGTGATCCGCGCCACGGTCAAGGGCAATATCGTCGTGGCCGTGGTGCAGGGCGCGCTGGGAGGGCTGATCTTCTGGATCCTCGGGGTGCAAGGCGTGGTGTTGTGGTCGGTGGTGATGGCCTTCCTGTCGCTGTTGCCGGCGGTCGGCACCTTCCTAGTTTGGGGCCCGGTGGCGATCTATTTCCTGGCCACCGGCTCGGCCGTGCAGGGCGTGGTGCTGATCGGCTACGGCGTATTCGTGATCGGCCTGATCGACAACATCCTGCGCCCGATCCTGGTCGGCAAGGACACCCGCATGCCGGACTACGTGGTTCTGATCTCGACCCTGGGCGGCATGTCACTGTTCGGCCTCAACGGCTTCGTCATCGGCCCGCTGATCGCCGCGCTGTTCATTTCGGCGTGGGATCTGGTTGCGTCTGCTCCAGCAATTGAAAAAGAGCACCTGCCCGCCAGCGAAGACGTTTAGACCGACAAGGTCTCCGGCCAGAGGAAACATGGTCCGAATCGAGGCCTCTGCGGAACTACCCGCCTGCCTGTTTGCCCTGCTCGGTTGAGATAGGGAAGGTCTGATCAAAGCCCCTCCGCTTCGCGCCCACCCCCCTCCGGGGCGTGGCTGAAGCAGTCTTTCACGATGTTGGTCAGTTCTTGACCACATATCGCCCGTTTCTCGTGTTTCCGGACAACCCCTACGCCCACTGTGGCCCCCTGGTGCAGATCGGCTGTCTGAAACTTGCAGGCAACGCGCTACCACCATCTGCCGCAGCGGTGTGGCTCCAATTGACCGGAACACGCCGAGTGCCGCAACGGCCCGAAAACCTCCAGCTTCACCTCTGCCCTGATCCAAACACCCAGAAACGCGAGCTGGCGTAGTTCACCAGCAGGCCAGCGATGGAACCTGCCGCCACGCCGATGACCGGCCAGGCGCGCACCAGATCGACACCGTGCACCAGCCACGCATAGAGCCCGTAATTGACAACGAAACCGCCACACATCGCCAGCAGATAGCGCCCGGCCTGTCCGGCCAGCCTGCGCTGCGCGCCGGCGACGAAGGTGTAGCGACGGTTGAACGCGAACGTGGTCGCCACCGCGCACAGGAACGACACCAGGCGCGAGACATAAGGCCCCTGCCCCAGGCCGTTGACCAGCAGCGACACCACGCCGGCATCGACAAGGAAGCCGAGCGTGCCGCCGATGCCGAACAGCAGGAACTGGCGCACCCGGCTCAGCCCGCGTCGGCCATCGCACGCAGGCCGGTATCAAAGGGCGCGTGCAACACGCCGCGTTCGGTCACGATGGCATCAATCAGTGCCGCCGGCGTCACATCGAACACCGGATTGAAGGCGCGGACGCCTTCGGCCACGGTGCGCTGGCCGCCGTAGCCGAGCAGTTCCGCCGGGTCGCGTTCCTCGATCTGGATATCGGCCCCGCTAGCGGTGGCCATATCGACCGTGGACCACGGCGCCACGACCATCAGCTTCAGCCCGAAATGCCGCGCCACGATGGCGAGCTGGCAGGTGCCGATCTTGTTGGCGACATCGCCGTTGGCGGTGATGCGGTCGGCGCCGACGATCACCCAATGCACCTGACCGGTGCCCATCAGGTGCGCGGCGGCGGCATCGGCGATGAGGGTGGCGTCAATGCCGTCCTGTTGCAGCTCCCACACCGTCAGGCGCGCGCCTTGCAGCCAGGGCCGGGTTTCAGTGGCGAACACCCGCGCGATCTTCTCCTGCGCGACGCCGGCGCGGATTACACCCAGCGCAGTGCCGAAACCAGCGGTGGCCAGCGAACCGGTATTGCAGTGGGTCAGCACGCCACTGCCTGGTTCGATCAATGCGGCACCGAGTTCGCCCATGTGACGGTTGGCGGCCAGGTCTTCGGATTCGATGGCCTTGGCTTCCGTCAGTAACCGCTCCTGCCAGTCGCTGCCGGCCTGCGCCAGCACGCCGCGCATCCGCGCCAGCGCCCAGGCCAGGTTCACCGCCGTCGGACGCGCGGCATTGAGGCGTTGCAGTACCGGTTCCAGCCGCTCGCGCGCGGTGTCGACCGGCACATCGCCCAGCTCCCGTGCCGCCAGCACCACGGCCCAGGCTGCCGCGATACCAATCGCCGGCGCGCCGCGCACCACCAGATCGAAGATCGCCTGCGCCACGTCGTCCGCCGTGCGGCAGGCGATGAAGTTCTGCTCGAACGGCAGCTTGCGCTGGTCCAGCAGTTCAAGCCGGTCATCGACGAAGGCCGCCGCGCGCACGCGGTCGTAACGGGAGTAATCGATCATGGGGTGCGTATCGTGCAATGGAATGAAAAGACGGGGCGCCACTTTATCAGCCGGACCGCGGTATGCCGCATTCGGGGAGCAGGTATCGCCGTGCTGTGGGAACGGGTTTGTTGCAGGAGCAGGCTTGCCCGTGATGACGCGGGTCCGGTGATGTCCGGATGCAGACGGAGCCGGGAGGACTGCTGCCGGTCGCGGGGTTTTCCGGAAATCGCGCCCCCCTTCGGGTGCACTCCTACAGTGGCGGTTCGGCTTCGCTGTCATAGGAGCACATCCGAAGCAGGCGTGATCTTTATCTACACCACCGTGGACTTTCCGCCCTTCAATCAAGGGCCAGCCCGCTGCCACAAAAGCGGGCGGGCCCGTTTTCAATCAGCACAGCAGTTCGATTACCGCGTAACGCCCAGCGTCACGACGGGCCAACACGGCGGCGCAATGCAGCGCACCGCGTGCGAAGATGTCGCGGTTGGTGGCGCGGTGGTTCAGCTCGATACGCTCGCCTGTGCCGGTGAACTGCACCAAGTGTTCGCCGACGATGTCGCCGGCGCGCAGGCTGGCGTAATTCGGCTCCGGGCCACCGCCTTCGAGCGCGGCCCGGCCCAATGCCAGCGCGGTGCCGGAGGGCGCGTCGAGTTTGTGGATGTGGTGCGATTCGACGATGTCGCGCTGCCAGTCCGGCAACATCTGCGCGGCGCGCCGTACCAGATCGGCCAACACCGCCACGCCAAGGCTGAAATTGGGCGCCCACAGCACCGGGATGTGTTCGGCGACGGCATTCAGACGTGCCATCTGCGCCGCATCCAGCCCGGTGGTGCCGCTGACGAACGCCGCGCCGCGTTCAACGCAACAGGCCAGGATGGAATCGAACGCATCCGGCAGGCTGAAATCCACACAGACATCAAAGGGCGGCAGCTCGCCCAACTGTGCCGCATTGAAACCGGGCACACCCTCGATCTGCGGCGCTTGCCGCCCTGCAATGGCAGCGGCCAGTTCAAGCTGGGAAAATTCGCCGGCCAGACGCAGCAGCGCCTGCCCCATGCGGCCGGAGGCGCCGTGGATCAGAAGACGTGAGGACATGGATTTCCGGAAAGAAGGCAGTCGGTTCGACCGGCATCATTGCAGCGCAGGCACCGGCATTTCTCAACTGCCGGATGTTCCGACGGCACTGCGCGACCAGCCGCGCGATATCGCGGAAAGACACGGAAGCGGGCCCGGCCAACCCGCAAATCTCGACTTTTGCACGCAAGGGAAAGGCAATCTTTCCCCTTGTTCCGACAACGCCGACGCGCAACTCGCGTCAGGACGTCATCCGCGACCAGAACGCCTTGACGCCATCCAGGAAGGTGCTGGAACGCGGCGAATGCGCGGCGGCCCGGTCGCCTTCGAAAGTGGCCTCGAACTGCTCCATGAGCTCGCGCTGACGCTTGGTCAGATTGATCGGAGTTTCAACCACCACGCGGCACATCAGATCACCCGGCGCATGGCTGCGAACCGATTTGACGCCCTTGCCGCGCAGCCGGAACAGCTTACCGGTCTGGGTTTCGGCCGGAATCTTGACCTGCACCGTGCCTTCCAGCGTGGGCACATCGATGTCGGCGCCGAGCGCGGCCTGCGACAGCCGGATTGGTAGCTCGCAATAAAGGTCATCGCCATCACGCTGGAAGATCGCGTGCTCGCGCACCCGCACTTCCACGTAGAGATCGCCCGGTTGGATGCCCGGCGGGCCGGCTTCACCTTCGCCGGCAAGGCGGATGCGATCGCCATTGTCGACGCCGGCGGGGATCTTCACCTGCAGCGTCTTTTCCTGCTCGATCTGGCCCTGACCATCGCAGGATTTGCAGGGATTGACCACATGGCGCCCGCTGCCGCCGCAGGCCGGACAGGCCTGCTGCACCGCGAAGATGCCCTGCTGCATCCGCACCCGGCCATGGCCACGGCAGGTGGGGCAAGTGTCGGTCTTGCCGTCTTCCGAACCGCTGCCCTTGCAGGGCCCGCAGTTGACCAGGGTCGGCACTTCGATGGTGCGCTCGGCACCGAATACGGCCTCTTCCAGGTCCAGCTCGATCACATAGCGCAGATCGGCACCACGCCGGGCCTGCTGGCGGCCACGCCCACCGCCGAAGATGTCGCCGAAGATATCCCCGAAGATGTCGCCGAAATCCGCACCTGCCGGGCCATGCCCGCCGCCCATGCCGGCTTCGAACGCGGCGTGGCCGTGCTGGTCGTAGGCGCGGCGCTTGGCCGGATCGGCCAGCACTTCGTAGGCTTCCTTGCAGTCCTTGAACGCGGCCTCGGCCTTGGCATCGCCGGGATTGCGGTCAGGGTGGTGCTTCATCGCACAGCGGCGATAGGCCTTTTTCAGCTCATCATCGCTGGCGTTGCGGGCAACGCCCAGAACTTCGTAGTAATCGCGTTTCATGGAAGCCGGGATTGGGGAATCGGGAATGGGGAATCGTTTGAAGCTTCCTCTCCCCTGCCAGCAGGGAAGAGCCCCGGACGTGATCCGGGGATTGGGGAAGGGGAAGATTTACACGGAAGTCTGTAAAAGCACTCGCGCCTGCGGCGCTCGCCCCTCACCCTGGCCCTCTCCCCCGCTAGCGGGGGAGAGGGATCGGTTGGCTTACTTGTTGTCGTCCTTGACCTCGGTGAACTCGGCATCGACCACATCGTCATTGCCGCCCGCCGCCTCATCCGGAGCCGGGCCTGCGGCGCTGGCATTGGCGGCCGCCAGCAGCGCTTGTGCGGCTTCCTCCAGCGCGCGGGTCTTGGCCTCGATCTGGTCCTTGTCCTCGCCCTTGAGCACGCCTTCCAGATCGGCCATCGCCGATTCGATGCGGCCGATCACATCGCCACCGACCTTGTCGCCATGCTCCTTGATCGCGGCACGGGTGGCGTGCAGCGCGGCGTCGGCGGTATTGCGGGCGCCGACGAGCGCCTGGAACTTCTGGTCCTCCTCGCGGTTGAGTTCGGCGTCGCGCACCATCTTCTGGATTTCCTCCTCGGACAGTCCGGAACCGGCCTTGATCTCGATGCGCTGTTCCTTGCCGGTCTTCTTGTCCTTGGCCGAGACATGCAGGATGCCGTTGGCGTCGATATCGAAGGTGACCTCGACCTGCGGCATGCCGCGCGGCGCCGGCTCGATACCGGCCAGATCGAACTTGGCCAGCGACTTGTTGTAACGGGCCTGCTCGCGCTCACCCTGCAGCACATGCACGGTGACGGCGGTCTGGTTGTCCTCGGCGGTGGAGAAGATCTGCGAAGCCTTGGTCGGAATCGTAGTGTTCTTCTCGATCAGCTTGGTGAACACACCGCCCATGGTCTCGATACCTAGCGACAGCGGCGTCACGTCCAGCAGCAACACGTCCTTGACGTCGCCCGCCAGCACACCGCCCTGCACCGCCGCACCGATCGCCACGGCCTCGTCCGGGTTCACATCCTTCTTCGGCTCCTTACCGAAGAACTCGGCCACGGCCTGCTGCACCTTCGGCATGCGGGTCTGGCCACCGACCAGGATCACGTCGTGCACGTCGGAAACGCGCAGACCGGCATCCTTCAGTGCGGTGCGGCACGGCTCGATGGTGCGCTTGACCAGGTCATCGACCAGGGCTTCGAGCTTGGCGCGGGTCAGCTTGATCGCCAAGTGCTTCGGGCCGGAGGCGTCGGCGGTGATGTATGGCAGGTTGACTTCGGTCTGCTGCGCGCTGGACAGCTCGATCTTGGCGCGTTCGGCGGCGTCCTTCAGGCGCTGCAGCGCGAGCGGATCCTTGCGCAGGTCCAGACCCTGATCCTTCTGGAACTCTTCCACCAGGTATTCGATGACCCGGTTGTCGAAGTCTTCACCGCCAAGGAAGGTGTCGCCGTTGGTGGCCAGCACCTCGAACTGCTTTTCACCGTCGATCTCGGCGATTTCGATGATCGACACGTCGAAGGTGCCGCCGCCCAGGTCGTACACCGCGACCTTGCGGTCGGCGCCGCCGGACTTGTCCAGACCATAGGCCAGCGCCGCGGCGGTGGGCTCGTTGATGATGCGCTTGACGTCCAGACCGGCGATGCGGCCGGCGTCCTTGGTCGCCTGGCGCTGGGAATCGTTGAAGTAGGCCGGCACCGTGATCACGGCTTCGCTGATGGTTTCGCCCAGAAAATCCTCGGCCGTCTTCTTCATCTTGGCCAGCACCTCAGCGGAGATCTGCTGCGGCGCCATGCGCTTTTCGTCGGCGGTCTGGACCCACGCGTCGCCGTTATCGTGAGCGACGATGCCGTACGGCACGTGGCCGATGTCCTTCTGTACCTCGGCGTCGGTGAACTTGCGCCCGATCAGGCGCTTGACGGCATAAAAGGTGTTCTTCGGATTGGTGACGGCCTGACGCTTGGCGGCGGCGCCGACCAGCACTTCGCCGTCCTTGGTGTACGCCACGACCGACGGTGTGGTGCGATCGCCTTCGGCGTTCTCGATGATGCGGGCCTTGCCGCCGTCCATCACCGCCACACAGCTGTTGGTGGTGCCCAGGTCGATACCGATGATCTTGCCCATGATGTTGCTTCCTCCAGGAAAAGTTTCGGTCTTGCGACCGGGTATGCTGCGGTATGTAAGGGTCAGGCGCTGCGCTTCAAGGGCTGGCGGGAAAATTTCCCGTCAATTGATGCGCCGCATACGGACCGGATTCATTCCGTGGCCACCACCACCAGCGCCGGACGCAGCAGGCGCTCGTTGAGCACGTAGCCCTTCTGGTAGACCTGCACCACGGTGCCGGGCGCCTGGTCTTCGGCCTGCACCATGCTCATGGCCTGATGGCGTTCGGGGTCGAAGGTGCTGCCGGCCGGATCGACCACGCTCAGGCCGCTGGCCTCGGCCACGCGCAGCAACTGGCGCAGCGTCAGCTCGACGCCTTCGCGCACCTTGTCCACGTCGCCGCTGGCGGACAGGCCGGCTTCCAGACTGTCGAACACCGGCAACAGGTCGGCCAGCAGTTTCTCGTTGGCGAAACGGCGCGCCTGTTCGGCATCGCGCACCAGACGCTTGCGCAGGTTTTCCAGCTCGGCGCGTTCGCGCAGCTGATCTTCGCGGGCCTGCGCCAGTTGCTGTTCGAGTTCTTCCACGCGCTGCGCCAGCTCATCGGATTCGGAGGGCTGTTCGGGCGGGAGTTCTTCGGTCTGGTTTTCTGATGTCATCGCTGGATTTCCAAAAATCGGCACCGGCACGGAACAGGCCGCGGCAGGTGCAGGTTGGGGTCGGCGGGGAAAACACGCGGAGCCCCGCCCCGCGCGCTGTTTCGTCGCCCTGCTTATTGGGCCTGGCTGGCGCGATTCAAGGCCGTGCCGAGCACATTCGCGGTGGCCTGCACCATCGGGATCACGCGGTCGTAGGCCATGCGGGTCGGGCCGATCACGCCCAGCACACCAAGCACACGGCCCTGCGCGCCATAGGGCGCGGTCACTACGCTGCACTGGCCCAGTGGCGCGACGCCACTTTCCTCGCCGATGAACAGGCGCACGCCGCTGGCGTTGGAACAGCCTTCCAGCAGCTGCAGCAGTTCTTTCTTGCGGGAAAAAGTCTCAAACAGTTCGCGCAGGCGTTCCAGATCGGACAGATCCTGCACCCCCATCAGCTGCGTCTGCCCGGCCAGCAGCATGTCGTCTTCGCGTGGCGGGGCGAACACCTCGCCGGTCATTTCCACCGCCAGTGCCAGCAACTGGTCCATCTGGTTGCGGGCTTCGCGCAACTCCGCCGCCAGGCGTTCACGGATATCCGGCAGCGGCAGGCCGGTGAAATGCTGATTCAGATAGTTGGCGGTCTGTTCCAGTTCGACCGGGGAATAGGCGCGGCGGGTGTGGACGATGCGGTTCTGCACCTCGTTGTCGGTGAACACCAGGATCACCAGCACGCGTTCTGGATCCAGCGCGACGAAATCGATATGGCGCAACGCGAACTGGTCGCGCCGCGGCACCGTCACCATGCCGACGAAATGGGTCATCGCCGACAGCATCTCCGAGACCTTGCTGATCAGCCCCTGGGTGCCGAGCTGCGGCGACAGGCGCTGGCCGAGCTGCTTCATCTGCTCCTCACCCAGCGGCTCGACCTGCAGCAGCCGGTCGACGAACAGGCGGTAGCCCTGCGCCGTCGGCACCCGGCCGGCCGAGGTGTGCGGCGTAGTCACCAGGCCGAGGTCTTCCAGATCGGCCATTACATTGCGGATTGTGGCCGGGGAAATATCCAGCCCGGCGCTCCGGGCCAGCGTGCGCGAGCCCACCGGCACGCCGTCGCGGATGTATTGCGCGATCAGGGCCTGGAGCAAATGGCGGGAGCGGGAGTCGAGCGGACTGTTCACGGACGCAATGATGGGAGGGTCTACGCTGGAATGTGGGGGCAACTGCGCGCCCGTGCAAGCGTTGGCGCCGACCATGCTGCATGATAGCGTGCGCCCGCCGCGCATTCGCCGGCCCTTCTTTCGATCATCCCTGCCCATGCTGGTTTCGCTTTACGTCAAGGACTTCGCTATCGCACGCGAAGTAGAACTCACGCCCTCACGCGGCCTGACCGTGGTCTCCGGCGAAACCGGCGCCGGAAAATCGCTGCTGGTGGACGCGCTGATGCTGCTGACCGGTGCGCGCGCCGATGCCGGCATGGTGCGCCATGGCGCCGAACGGGCCGAACTGATCGCGCATTTCGTACTGCCCGCCGATGCCGCCGCGCTGACCTGGCTGCGCGAACAGGAACTGGAACAGGACGGCGATTGCCAGCTGCGCCGCGTGATCCGCGCCGATGGCGGCTCGCGCGGCTGGATCAATGGCCGCCCCTCGACCATCAGCCAGCTGGCCGAACTGGGCGCCCTGCTGGTCGAGATCCACGGCCAGCACGAACACCAGGCCCTGCTCGACCGCCGCCACCAGCTCGCCCTGCTGGACGCCTTCGCCGAACACGGCCCGGCGCTGCCACAACTGCGCGAGGCCGCGCGCGACTGGCAACAGGCACGGCGTGGCATCGCCGAACTGGAACGCCAGGGCGACACCCGCGAACGCCGCCTGCTGCTCGAACACCAGTTGCAGGAACTGGCCGCCGAAGCCCTCGGTGCGGATGCCATCGAGAATCTGATCGCCGGCCACCGCCGCCTCAGCCACGCCAGCACCCTGATCGAAGGCTGCAACCAGATCGCCAACAACCTCGGCAACGATGATCCACACGCCCTGCCCGGCCTGCTGCGTCGGGTCCGGCATGATCTTGCCCGCCTGCTCGAACACGAGCCCGCGCTGGCCGAAGTCGACGGCCTGCTGGAAAGCGCACAGATCCAGATCGACGAAGCCACCAGCACGCTGGAACGGCTGCGCGATGATTTCGAACTGGATCCGGCACGCCTGGACGAACTGGAAGCGCGCCTGGGGCGGCTGCACGAACTGGCACGCAAGCACCGCGTGCCGCTGGAACAGCTGGCCGCGCGCCAGGCCGAACTGCAACAGGAACTGGATGGTCTGGGCGATGCCGATGCACGCCTGGAAACCCTGCTGAACCAGCGCGATGCGGCGTACAAGCGCTGGCAGAACCTGGCCCAACAGGTCGGCAAGGCACGCGCTGCCGCGGCCGAGCGTCTTTCCAGCCAGGTCAGCGTGCTGATGGACACGCTGGGCATGAACGGCGGACGCTTCATCGCCGAACTTCAACCGCTGGGCAGCGACGAGCCACACCCGGATGGCGCGCAGCGGGTCGAATTCCTTGTCAGCACCAATGCCGGACAACCGCCGCGAGTGCTGCGCAAGGTCGCCTCCGGAGGTGAACTGTCACGCATCAGCCTGGCGATCGAAGTGGCCGCAATGGGTCTGGACGCAGTCCCGACGATGGTGTTCGACGAAGTGGATACTGGCATCGGTGGCGCCGTGGCCGAAGTGGTCGGCCAGCAGCTGCGCCAGCTCGGGCGCGAACGCCAGGTGCTGTGCGTGACCCATCTGCCGCAGGTCGCCGCGCAAGGCCACCACCACCTGCGTGTCAGCAAGGCCGACGATGGCGACGGCACCCACAGCCAGGTCCAGTCGCTGGACACCAACGCCCGTGTGGACGAAATGGCGCGGATGCTGGGCGGCGTGGAAATCACCAAGGCCACGCTGGCGCACGCGCGACAGATGCTGGCGCACGCGCAGAACGACTGATCCGCGCCGTCCATTCCGCGCCTTCCGGCTCAACACAAAAAGCGGTACGGAACCAAGTTCTGACATCGCGCAGCGATGGCCCCGAAGGGGTTGCCGCCATGGACGGCGGCAACAAAGAACAGCAGGAGCACGTTCTTGACATCGCGCAGCGATGGCCCCGGAGGGGTTGCCGCCATGGACGGCGGCAACAAAAAACGACCACCTGCGCTGGCAGGCGGCCGCATATGCTTATCGATCAAGCATCAGAGGGGAGAGAGAGGCACCGTTGCCGACACCTGTGGTGCCCATTGTGCGGGCACGATGTCACGGATTTATGACAACTGTCGCCCAGCTGCAACAAACCCCTCGCGCAAGGTGTCCAGTTTCGCCGCCAGCTCCGGCGCGGCGTGGCGCTGTGGCGGCGCATGCCCCCAGACCGGAGCCGGCCAGGCCGGATCATCGGCATACCGTGCGATCACATGCACATGCAGCTGCTCGACCACATTGCCCAGCGCCCCGACATTGAGTTTGTCCGGCGTAAACAGCGCCTGCAACACGCGCGAGGCCAGCGCGATCTCATCGGTCAGTGTGTGCAGATCCGGCGTCGCAAGGTCGATCAGCTCGCGCAGCCCCGGCTGACGCGGCACCAGGATCAGCCAGGGCCAGCTGGCGTCGTCCATAAGCAGTACCCGGCTCAGCGCCAGATCACCCACCACATGGGTATCGCCGGCCAGACGCGGATGCAGAGCGAAGGTTTCAGTATTCACGGATGCAGGGCCTGTTCGAAAAAGCGCAGCGTACGCTGCAAGGCCAGTTGCGCGGCGCTTTCGTCGTAATCCTTGCGTTCCTCGCAATTGAAGCCGTGGCCGGCGTCGTAGACGAACACCTGGGCCTCCGGGAATGCCTCCCGGTGTGCCTCGACATCAGCCGGCGGAATGATGGGATCGTGTTCGCCGAAATGCAGCATCAGCGGTGCGCGCTGGCGCTCGTGCAGGAAGCCCATGCTGCGCCCGCCGTAATAGCCCACAGCCGGCAGCCCGAGCCGGGTATTGGCCAGCAGCGCCACGCTGCCGCCCCAGCAATAGCCGACCACGCCGGTTTTCCCGACACTCTCGGACAGTGCTCCGGCCGCCGCGTTGACCATTTCCAACGCACGCTCGAAACCCAGGTCCTGCACCAGCGCCAATCCACGCTGCACGCCGTCCTGGTCGTAGTCCAGTTCGATTCTCGGGCCGAACACATCGAACAGCGCCGGCGCGACGGCCACAAACCCGTGCGCGGCGAAACGCTCCACCAGCGCGCGGATGTGCCGATTGACGCCGAACACTTCCTGCACCACGACGATGCCGCCCTTGGGTGGAATCGCCGGATCCGCGCGCCAGGCGCCGATCAGGCCGGCTGGTGTATCCAGGGTCAGATGCTGCATGACAGACCTCCGTATGCCTGGCCGCAGGTATGCGGCCGTTTCAACGTCTTTTGATAACGCCTGGGGTCGGCCTGGGCAAGCGGCCGCGCCGCGGGCCGCGGCACAGCCAAGCCACCGTATAATGGCCGGCTTCCCCTGTTATCGGCACGCCATGTCAGCCAGCCAGCCCAAAGTCGGCTTTGTCAGTCTCGGATGTCCCAAGGCCTTGGTGGACTCCGAGCGCATCCTCACCCAGTTGCGGGTCGAGGGATACCAGATCGTCGGCACGTACGACGATGCCGATGTGGTGGTGGTCAACACCTGCGGTTTCATCGATTCGGCGGTCGAGGAATCACTGGACGCCATCGGCGAAGCTATGGCCGAAAACGGCAAGGTCATCGTCACCGGCTGCCTGGGCAAACGCGCCGAGGTGATCCGCGAAGCGCATCCGGACGTGCTGTCGATCAGCGGCCCGCAGGACTACGCCAGCGTCATGGGCGCGGTGCATCAAGCGCTGCCACCACAGCACGATCCGTTCGTGGACCTGGTGCCGGACTACGGCATCAAGCTGACCCCGAAGCACTATGCCTACCTGAAAATTTCCGAAGGCTGCAACCATCGTTGCAGCTTCTGCATCATCCCCTCGATGCGCGGCGACCTGGTCAGCCGGCCGGTCGACGAGGTGCTGCGCGAGGCCGAAAAACTGGTGCGCGGAGGGGTGCGAGAACTGCTCGTGGTATCGCAGGACACCAGCGCCTACGGTGTCGATGTGCGCTATGCCGAGCGCATGTGGCGCAATCGTTTCCACGCCACCCGGATGAAGGCGCTGTGCGAAGGGCTGGCCGAACTGGGCGTCTGGACGCGGCTGCACTACGTCTACCCCTATCCACACGTGGACGATGTGATCGAACTGATGACGCGCCGCCACGAGGACGGTACGCCACATCTGCTGCCCTATCTGGACATCCCGTTCCAGCACGCCAGTCCGCGCATCCTGAAGCTGATGAAGCGCCCCGGCGCGGTCGAAAAGACGCTGGAACGGGTGCAGAACTGGCGTCGCATCTGCCCGGACATCACCCTGCGCAGCACCTTCATCGTCGGCTTTCCGGGCGAAACCGAGGCCGAATTCGAAGAGCTGCTGGCTTTTCTCGAAGAAGCCCGCCTGGACCGTGTCGGCGCGTTCGCCTATTCGCCGGTGGAAGGCGCCGCCGCCAATGCCCTGCCCGATCCGGTACCCGAAGAGGTCAAGCAGGAACGGCTGGCGCGCTTCATGGCGTTGCAGGCGCAGATCAGTGAAGAGAACCTGGAACGCAAGGTCGGCAGCGTGCAGACGGTGCTGGTGGACGCCATCGACGGCGAACTGGCCTATGCGCGCTCGATGGCCGATGCACCGGAAATCGACGGCTGCGTGCAGATCCAGGATGGCCTTGAAGCCGGCCTGCAACCGGGCCAGTTCGCTCAGGTGCACATCCTGGGCAATGACGAACACGACCTCTATGGCCGGGTAAACCTGTCCGACGAGGACGACTGACGCCATCACGCGAAGCACCACTGTCATGGCACGCAGCCGCTTCATCGCACCGGCGCGCGGCGAGGTTCCGGAAGCGGTGTTCGCGCACCCGATCTTCGCCGGCTATGCGCGCCATCACGACCTGCTGCTGGCTGATGCATGGCCCGAACCGGCCATGCTCGACGCCCGGCTTGATGCGCACTCGGCGGCTGGCCGGCGCCTGCGCTTTTCCACCCAGGACGCGGCGCTGCTGCAGGACGGCCTGCACTACGAAACCCGCATCCACGATGCCGGCCTGATCGCCACCCGGGCCGGCAACTGGCACGACCTGCTCAATGCACTGGTCTGGTTCGAGCACGCGGCGCTCAAGTGCGCGCTGAACCTGCGCCAGGTGCGGGAAATCGCCGCCGTCGGGCCGCGCATGCGCAGCCGCGCGCAGTGCGCATTGACCCATTTCGACGAGGCCGGCGCGGTGGTTCTGCTTGAGCACGAGGACGACGTGAAAGCCTGGGACGCGCATGACTGGCCACGCTGGTTCGGCCAGCGCGAGGCTTTCGCGCAGGGCCGCATCCGGGTTCATGTCTTCGGCCATGCGCTGCTGGAACACGCACTGTGGCCGGGCCGCATGGCCACCGCCAAATGCCTGGTGCTGGCCGGCGGTGACACCACGCAATGGCAGTCGCATCTGGCCCGCACGATCCGCGATGGCCGCGTGCTGAACGACCCGCAGGAACTGCGCCCGCTGCCACTGGCCGGGCTGCCGGGCTGGAGCGACGCCCAGCACCAGCCCGGATTCTTCGACGGCGACATGTTCCGTCCGCTGCGATCGGGGCGCGTCTATCCCCGCCCGCTGCGCATCGAACCGGCTCAGCTGGCGCGCTGATCAGCGTGCCAAACCGATCCGCAGCAGGCGGCCATCGGTTTCCGACAGCACGTACACGAAACCATCCGGCCCCTGCCGCACATCGCGCACGCGCGGGCGCAGATCGGTCAGCAGACGCTCTTCGGCCACGATGCGGTCGCCGTCCAGTTCCAGCCGGATCAGATCGGCGCTGGCCAGCCCGCCGAGGAACAGGCTGTGGTTCCATTCGGGGAAGCGCTCGTGACGGTAGAACGCCATGCCGCTGAGGCCCGGCGAACGCTCGAAGTAGTAATGCGGCGGCTCGGTGCCGGGCGCCCAGGTGCCGACCGATTCGGGAATCGGCTGACCGGAATAATTGATGCCATACGTCGCCAGCGGCCAGCCGTAATTGGCACCGGCCTGCGGAATGTTCAGTTCGTCGCCGCCGCGCGGACCGTGCTCGCTGGTCCACAACGCACCGCTGTCCGGGTGCAGCGCGGCACCCTGCTGGTTGCGGTGGCCGTAAGACCAGATTTCCGCCCGCGCATCGTCGCGCCCGACGAAAGGATTGTCGTCGGGCACCGTGCCATCCGGGTACAGCCGCACCAGCTTGCCCTGCAGGTGATCCAGCAGCTGCGATGTCGGGCGCTGGTTGTTCTCGCCCAGTGCCAGGAACAGATAGCCGTCCCGGTCGAACACGATGCGAGAACCGAAATGTCCGCCCTTGGAAAGCCTTGGCATCTGCCGGAAGAGCACCTCCCAGCCCTCGATCCGGTCACCGATCAGACGCCCGCGCCCCAGCGTGGTGCCCGCCAGCCCGTCGTCGCCGGCCTCGGCATAGCTCAGATAGACCAGCGCGTCCTGTGCGAACTGCGGCGACAGCGCCACGTCCAGCAGACCGCCCTGCCCCTGCGCATGCACCTGCGGCACACCGGTAATGGGCGCAGACACCGCGCCATCGGCGCCGATGTAGCGCAACTGCCCGCCACGTTCGGTGACCAGCATCCGGCCATCGGGCAGAAAGGCCAGCGCCCACGGCACCTGCAACCCTTCGGCCACGACTTCGGCCTCGATCTTGGAAGCCTGCGCCGGTGCCGGTGCGCCATGCGCGGCACGCATGCCGGCAGCAGGTGACGTGCTTTCCGCCGGCGCCTGCGGCGAGCCGGATTCGGCTGAAGGCGCGGATACAGATTCGGCGGCAGCGGTCTGGGGCGACGTCTCCGTAGTGACCGGCGCAGCACGCTGGCAAGCCGTCGCCAACAGCAACGGCGCCAGCAGGACCGCTGAAAACAGGAATCGGGATCGCATCATCGTTCTCCGCAAACACTCAGCCACACATGATATGGCCTGGGCCTCTCCAGCCTTGTAGCAAACCTTGTAGCCCGTATATGGACTCCTCCTCTAGCGCAACCCCATCGGACGGGAAGATCACCGCGAACGTATATTCGGCTTCA
>NZ_JBBHDV010000020.1:0-29040 GCF_037478135.1 Denitratimonas organivorans | reverse complement strand
TGGTCGTGGAGCGGCCCAGCCTACGGCACCTGGCCCGCTTCGGTTCAAGGAAATTGCACTTCAGGGTTGAATCCGCCAGCCCTGTGACGTGCCAGGTATTGATGATAGGCGTTCAAGCGGCCGGAATTTGTTGCCTTTGGATTGTTGCTCCGAGTTGTGACCATACGAATTGCCATCTTGCGACTGCGCTTCGCTTTGCGCAGGTTAACGGTCAAGAGACTAGGCTGAGTCACAGAAACGGCGCACGGGTGATTATGCTGGCGACAGGGTCGGTAAAAATCCGGAGTCAGAAATAAATGGATTCGCATGCGCATCCGGAAAATAGAAAGTCACGCATGATGGTGTTTTTTCAAACACCCCGTGGGCGAACTGCGGTCAACATGCTTATCGTGCTTGTGGCCGTTTTTCTGGTCTACCGCCCGGTACTGGATGCCGGCTTCGTTTGGGATGATCTGCTCAACTTCCAGCATCGCGCTTGGCTCTATCACGGTGATCTGTGGAAGCAATACATATTCACCGGCTTCAATGATTGGCAGCTCTATTTCCGCCCATTGGTGGTGGCACTGTTTGTGCTGCAGGCGCGCTTGTTCGATGGTGCGCCCGAGCCGATGCACGCCGTAACCCTCGGCATGCAACTGATCAATGTGGCATTGGTGATGGTGCTGGCGCAACGCACGATGAGGGAAGCCGGCAAGCGCAATCTGCTGCTGGTGGCATTGGCCGGGCTGATGTTTGGGCTGCACCCGATGCTGGTGGAAACGGTGGTCTGGATTGGCTGCCAATTCGACCAGATGCAGGTCATGTTTGCGCTGCTGGGGCTGTTGTTCAATTTTTACATTCGCAAACGTTGGCCCCGTGCGATCATCGTAGCGGCGTGCTTCTTTCTTAGCGCTTGCTCCAAGGAGTCTGCAGCGGCATATCCTGCCATCGTAATGATTTTTGACTGGCTGTTTCGCGGTGCAAGGCATGCGACCTTGATGGATCGTGCACGTCTCTTGATGCGCGAGAATTGGCCCAGTTATATTATGCTCCTCATAGCAGGAGTTGCATATCTTTGCTTGCGGAAAATCATGATGGGGAGCGTGGCCTCGGACGTCACCTTGCCCATGTTGATCCCGGATGGGGCGCGTGTTGAAGAAATTGCCTATGTATATCTTAAATACTGGAGTGTGATTGCAGGCGTTCCACTTGAATTGAATCCACTGCACCCGGTAGAGAATTATTCATTCGGAACCAGCACCTCGACTCTGTTGTTGCGACTGGTTCCGGCTCTCGCCTTGGCGGCAGCCGGTCTGCTGGTGCTTACACAGCGATTTTGTTTCACAGGTGCATGGGTCACAATAGTTGGCCTTTATCTGTTTCCAGTGCTCGGTTTCTTTCCGGGCCACTTTGATGGAAGTCTTTACCATGAGCGATATGCGGTGGGTGCGATCGCTCTTACGGCAGTGCTGCTGCCAAGTGTGTTGCATGAATGGGCATGCCTGCTGCAACCGGGAGCAGGACTCCGGCGGGTGGTAATGATCCTGGCGTTGGCATGGTTGGCTTGGGCGGTAGCCAGTGTACGAGTCACCCTTCCGCTATGGTCAAACGATCTTGCGCTGTGGCGGTGGGCATCGTCTGCACATCCACAAAGCAGTCTGGCAGCAGGCAACCTGATCAGTGCTGAAATCAATGCCGGAAATTTGCAATCTGCATATCGTCGAGTCCGGGAGGCACTGGACCAGAATCTGGACTGCGACTATTGCTATCTCAATGGCTTTGACCTCGCCGTGACAATTGGCGACCTTTCACTGGCCAACGCAACCAAACAGCGAGTACGGGAGTCGCGGGAGTTCATGCGCGACCGCTCCATGACGCAAACGTATTGGCGTATTGCTGGCTTTCTAGAGATGCGTCTTGGTAACCCGAACGAGGCAGAACAAATGCTGCGTGAGTCACTCAAGCTCGAAGACTCCGAATCCCTCAGTCATCTGCTTCTTGCAGAGACGCTGGTAGCCCTTGGTCAGTTGGATGAAGCCCGCGACGAAGCCGAGCGCGCCGTACAATTGGCCCCTCCGCTCGATCAAAATGAAGTGCAGCACATGGTTGAGTTCATCCTTGCCGGGAATGTGATGTATGGACAGCCGATGCAACCCGCTGAACCTGCGGCCGATAATTGAGCAGGGAGGAGACAACTCACTTCGGCCGGCGTTACGTCACGGTGAGCGGAATTTCATGGAGCGGAAAGTGGCAGAACCAAGCCTTGCCGGCGGCTTAGCCATCGCGGAGTCATTCATCGCCGAGTTCGAGTGCGTGCGAGACCTCCTTATGGAGAGCCCGCGCGCGGTCTGCGCGCTGACTTCGGACTCCGCATGCACCAATTTTGACCGATTCCCCTGCACCTTGATCTTAGACGAAGATCCAAACGGCGGGTTCTACCCCGAAATCACGGACGGTTGTGAAAGGGTGGATAACTTCAGATCCTGCCTTGCGACCCTTCGTCGCATCCTTGGGTTGTGGAACCGCTCAATGTATTCGAACACATCGGCCCTTGCTGCATCGAGTGTCGGGTAGGTCGTGCGGTATACCCGCTCGCGCTTGAGCAGGCCGAAGAAGCCCTCGCAGGCGGCGTTGTCGCCACAGTGACCGACTGCGCTCATTGAGCACACCAACGTGTTGTCCTCCAGGCAACGTTGATAGTCGCCGCTTCGAAACTGGCTGCCGCGATCGGAGTGCAGGATCACAGGATGGCTGTCCTGACGCTGCCAGACCGCCATCTGCACCGCCCGGATCACCATCTGCCGGTCCTGTCGGTGGTGCATGGACCACCCCCTGCGTCAAGATAGTTGTCGCCCCGATAGACTCCACACTCGGGGGCAGAGGACAACGCATTGGCTCGATACGGACAAGCATTCAAAGACAAGGCGGTAGCACGGCTGTTGCCGCCTGAGAGCGCGGACCTGGAGGTGGTTTCGCGGGAGGTGGGCGTGTCGGTTGGCACGCTGGAGCGTTGGCGTGCTGATGCGCTTGCGTCTGGGCGCAAGCGTGGCGGCTGGACGCCGGTAGCCCGGCTTGAGGCGGTGATCGCGACGGCGTCGATGAGCGAGGCGGACAAGAGTGCCTGGTGCCGTGCGCAGGGCCTGTTTCCATCCGAGCTGGACGAGTGGCGGCAGACGGCGACCGCTTCGCTGGGTGCGTCGGAGACCGCGACCACGGGCGTGGCGAGCCGGGCCGAGCAGCGGCGGATCAAGGCGCTGGAGCGCGAGCTGCGGCGCAAGGACAAGGCGCTGGCGGAGGCGGCGGCGTTGCTGGTGCTGTCAAAAAAACTCGAGGCGCTCTACCCCAGGGACGCGGACGAATGACCGCCCGGGAAGAGCGCCAGCGTCTGGTGAACCTGATCGATGAGGCCCACGCCGAGGGCGCCCGCCTGGCGGCGGCCTGTCGCGAGGCCGGCATCACCGTGCGCACGCTGCAGCGCTGGCGTGATCCGCCGTCCGCTAGCAGGCTGCTGAAATGCCTCCCCACCCGCTACACTTCCGGCACACCCTGACAGGCTGATCCGATGCGCGGCACCGATGTCTTCATCGAGCAGTTGTTCACCCTCAAGAAGATGGATGACTTCGTCCCCTCGGATCATCCGCTGCGCCCGATCCGCGAACGGGTCAATGCGGCGCTGGCGCGGCTCAACGGCTTGTTCGAGAAGATCTACGAGTCTGGCTGGAAAGGTGGCCGACCGAGCATTGCACCGGAGAAGCTTGCCCGCGCGATGCTGCTGCAGGTGTTCTACTCGATCCGCTCCGAGCGCCAGCTCATGGAGCAGGTGCAGTACAACCTGTTGTTTCGCTGGTTCATCGGCCTGTCGATGGACGATGCGGTGTGGGTACCCACGGTGTTCACCAAGAATCGGCAGCGGCTCATCGAGTACGATGCGGTGGTGGCCCTGTTCAACGAGATCGTGGCGATGGCCGAGACTGAGGGCTGGTTGTCGAACGAGCACTTCAGTGTGGACGGGACGCTGATCCAGGCTTGGGCCGGGCACAAGAGCTTTGTGCGCAAGGATGATCAGGATGGCGATGGCACCAACTTCCGTGGCCAGCCGCGCAGCAATGACACGCATGCCTCCCGGACCGATCCCGACGCGCGTCTGTACCGCAAGGGCAAGACCGCCAGCGAACTGCGCTACATGGGGCATACCCTGGCCGACAACCGTCATGGGCTGATTGCCAATGCGCGGGTGAGGCAGAATGTACGCGTGGAATCAGATCAACCGGTTACCCCGAGCGAAGCATGAAAAAAGCCCTCATCACCGGCATCACCGGCCAGGACGGCGCCTATCTGGCGGAATTCCTGCTGGCCAAGGGCTACCAAGTCCATGGCATCAAGCGACGCTCGTCGTCCTTCAATATCGAGCGGATCGGTCACTTCTAGGACGCACTACAGTGTCGCCATCCGAACAATCTTTTTTGATCTTCGGCTCCCCGCTGATCGAGCAAGCAGAGATCGACGAAGTCCTGGCTTGCATGGAATCAAGCTGGCTTGGCACCGGACCGCGCGTCGCCAAATTCGAATCGGATTTCGCCGCCTACAACGCGCTCCCTGCCACACGCGTTGCGGCGCTCAACTCCTGCACTGCCGCACTGCATGTGAGCATGGTCGCCGCCGGCTTGGAAGCCGGTTCAGAGGTCATCACCACACCACTGACGTTCTGCGCGACGGCCAACGCCATCATTCACGCCGGACTGACCCCTGTCCTTGCCGACGTGGACGCATCCACACAGTGCATTGATCCGGCCGCCATCGAAGCCGCCATCACCCCACGCACCAGCGCCATCCTGCCAGTGCACTTCGCAGGTCGCCCCTGCGACATGGACGCGATCATGGCGATCGCCAACAAGCACGGCCTGGCCGTCATCGAGGACTGCGCGCACGCCATCGAGACCGAATACCACGGCCGGAAAGCGGGAACCTTCGGTGACTTCGGCTGTTTCAGCTTCTATGCCACCAAGAACATCACAACCGGCGAAGGCGGCATGATCGTCGGGCGCGACGAGGCGCTCATCGCCCGCGCCCGCGTGCTGGCACTGCACGGCATGAGCAAGGATGCCTGGCACCGCTTCGGCGACAAGGGCTACAAGCATTACCAGGTCGTCGAGTGCGGCTTCAAGTACAACATGATGGACCTGCAAGCGGCGATCGGGATTCATCAGCTGGCGCGCGTGGAATCCAGCTGGCAGCGACGCGAAGCCATCTGGCGTCGTTACATGGACGCATTCGCCGGCCTGCCCATCGGATTGCCTGCCCCGGTGGAGGCAGACGCCCGCCACGCCTATCACCTCTTCACGCTTCTGATCGAGGAGGGTCGCTGCGGGATCTCGCGCGATGCATTCCTCGAGGCCATGAATGCCAGCCGCATCGGTAACGGCGTGCATTACCTGTCGCTGGCCGAGCATCCTTATTACCAGCAGCGTTTCGGCTGGCGCCCGGAGCAGTGGCCGCAGGCGATGCGGATCGGACGAGCGACGGTGAGTTTGCCGCTGTCGCCGAAGCTAAGCGATGCCGACGTCGGGCGCGTGATTTCCGCAACACGCCACGCACTACCCCGCAGCTGATGATCGAGCCCAAGTCCACTCGGCAATGAATGCACCTGAACCTGCATCGATTCGCCCACGACGGGCAATCCGGATGTTCATGACATTGCTGGGATTCGGCCTACTGACTTGGTTCGCCTGGCATTCCCACGAAGAGCTTTCACGCTTGATCGCTAATTGCGATATCGGATTGCTCACACTATCCATCATCCTTGGCATTGCATTCACTTTCATCCAGGCGCTGTTGTTCGCTACCCTGGTTCACAAGCACGGCAACCAGACCAGCAACCAGACTCTCGCAAGCGCCTATCTAGTGTCGCAACCGGGCAAGTACATTCCCGGAAAAGTCTGGTCGCTTGCGATGCAATCGTTTGCGATGGAAAACAGGGTTCGGATATCCCATATCACTTTTGCAAATATCGAGCTTGCGATTGTATCGACCATCCAGACGATCACAATGGGAGTCGCGCTGCTGTACTTCGATTCACCTCTGATTGCAATCCTCGCTTCTATTGCAGGATTGATAGCTTGCACCATTGCTGTCGTTTTCCCCTTGGCAAGCTGGTTGGAGCGACTGGCACCCAGGCTGTCGTCTGCCGCCGGACTCTCTACCGCCCAGGCTGGATTAAATCCTGGCATCCCGAGGGCAATTGGACTGAATGCGGCCAGCATGACAACCAATATGGCAGCTGCATGGTGCGTTCTGCTTGCTGCCGGCTCTGGCATCCCCGACGCGGACCGCCTACCCATCTTGTCGAGCATCTATCTGGGCATCGCAGCAGGCATCCTTGCTCTCCCCATCCCTGCAGGACTCGGCGTTCGAGAAGCTGCCGCTGCCGGACTTGGCGCGTTGCTTTCCCCCACCCTATCGGCGCCAATGATCATCTCCGTTTCGCTGTTGTTCCGCTGCTGGCAGATTCCAGTGGACATCGGATGCACGGTATTGGGTGCGTTGCTTACCCGCCATGAGAAAGTTGTGGATTCGCAACACCCTGACTGAAGTCAGCGCACCGATGAACGAAGCAGCTTCGCAGGTACTCCACCTACCAGCGACCCTTCCGGAACGTCGTTCAGCACAACTGCCCCAGCAGCGATCACCGCCCTATCCCCGATCCTGACTCCAGGGCCGATCACTGCGTGCGAAAAGACCACCACGTCGTCGCCGATGACAACCGCATCGAACATCCTGCCCTTCGAATCGTTACTTGCGTAATCGCTACGGCTCGCATAGATCCCTACCGATGGACCGCAATCGAAACGACGACCAATTCGTATTCCGCCAGGACCTGCCCCATAAAGGACGCAATTTGGGGAAATTGTCGAATCATCCCCTATAACCACCGCGCCTGCGCCTTCGCACCACGCCATACCCCCCGCATGGACGACCGTTCCCGACTGTATGACAACTCGCTTACCGATCTCGATGTTTGCGATCCTCCCTTTGATGATTACATTCCGCTCCAGGCGGAGGGAAGGGAATCGCAACCCAACGCGCAAGGCCCTGACGTACGACAGGAGATTGTCCAAAAGGCCTGCGACGAACTGATATGGAATCAAGACCCCTCCATTCTTTGTTGATGCGACGGAACTAACTTTCATCCATTTCCACGACAAAGCACTAGATCATAGAGAAACGCCACATACTCGAAAAAATTATCCCAATGATAATCTTTAGGAATTGTGGATAAAATTTTCAGCCAGCTTTCGATCTCGAAGCCGAGACAACTTTATTATTGCTCCGATACCGCACCCTACCAAACCCGTCGCAACATCGTGAGTGACAGCCAGCCCACTGTCAGTCCCCCATTTCTGCTTGAACTTGACCAGACCGATCTGCTCCCATGGGGATGACATCAGACTCAGCTTGGAAGCACCCATCTGGCGAGCTTGAAGCACGAGCATTTCCAACAGCAAATCGCTTACCCCACAGCGCCTACCAACTTCATCTGCGGCGCCGTGCAAGTAATAGGCGGTTGAGCCATGCACGGCGAGCACAGAAAATCCATGAACGACTCCTGCATCACCAACTGCAGCGAATATCTCCAAGCCTACTTGCGTCTCCGCAAGCGCGAATAACCGGCTGAAGTAGCTCGGGGAATAACGAATCTTCCCGGCATGGGCCTTGACCGTGGCCTCGTATAGCCGGTAGCACGCCAGTGCGTCCGCACAATCGCGTCCCAAACGAATGCCCTGACTTGAGCGTCGGGCAAACGCAAGATCCCTGCGAAGGCGCTTGTTGGCCTCAGGTGACCATGATTGCAAGTCTTCTATCCACACTTCCGGCCTGGCGGCGGTCATTGATGAATCAGACGCCCGCAACATCGACCCATTGAGCCGCAGCACGTGCAAGCCCAACGCCGTCGCCAACTGCGATCCTGTGTCTTTCATCTGCGAAAACGACAGGTCCTCCCAAGGCTGGCCGAGCACAGGAAAACCTAAGAATCCAATTCTGATCCCGAATCGCGAGAATACAGGCACCATGGCACCAACGCCAATCTCCCGGTTCCACGCATACATTGGCCGGGCACCCAGCGCCTCAGTGATACGCCCCCAGTCTGATGAAGCGAATAGATATAGCGACTCACTCGCCCACTGCCCATGCTGGGGGGACGGCTCCGCAGTAATGACCCATTGGTCCAGCATTGTTCCAACTACTCGCTAGCCCGCTGTTTACGCAGGACGAAGATGAAGCCAGGCCAAAACGGAGCGAGCAATTTTCGACCCGCTGGCGGAATACGGCGAACGATATTTGCAAGCGTCATGTGCCTGCGCATTTCCATTTCCACCGAGAGTCGCTCCGCGACTGCATCGACCGACTCGAGTCCGGCCTCGCCGAACCAGGACAGCAATCGCCAATACGATTTCGAGTACGCATCCAACGCGTCCGCCCGCTTCGACCCCATTATTCGCATCAGGCGTTGCACCGCGCGTCTCGGCAACCAATGCACGAAGGGCCAATACACGTGCGGCTCGATAGGCCAAAGCAGGTTGGGGCCGGCGAAATAGCAGATGCCTCCCGGCCTCAACACACGATGAATGTTGCGGATCAGTGCGGCCTGATTGGCCACGTGCTCGTAGACCTGGTTGCATATGACCACATCGACCGTTCCCTCCGGCAGCGGCAACTGATCGCCATCGAACCCAGCCTGGAGGAAAGAAAGGTTGGGCTGCGCTCCAGCCAAGGAAGCCCAGGACGACCACGGCTCCGGGTCAATGCCGACGACCCGACCCACATGCTGCGCCAGCGCACTGGCAATGCCGCCGCTGCCGCAGCCAATATCGAGCCACGTGCCATCCACATCCAGATCACCGCACCGCGCAACCATCGTTTCAAGGATGGCCATCGCCTTGTGTTCGCGCCCTTCGCTCCCCCAGCGCGGCGCTGTGGTTACGGGTTCACTCATGGTACGCCGCGCCGTGCCGCGAGACCAAGCCGCGCGACAAAACCACTAGGTCGAAGCGCTGCGCCACTCCCGCCAATCCACTGGAGAAATCAGCCGTCGACGTGCGCAGGCCGCACGCCAGCTTGCGAGCGAATGCAGACGCGTCGGCTGCTTCAGCAACTAATCCACAGGCCGGTGACTCACGGATGAGGCGCGGCAAATCACCCACAGGCATCGCCACCACAGGACGCCCCAGCTTTATCGCGTCGGAGAACACCACGGGGATGCTCTCGATACGCGAAGGAATCAGTACCCAGTCCGCGCGCGCGATGGCCGCTTCCGCTTCAGGCTTGGTCAGATAGCGCCCGGCTTCGACCGGACGGCGCTGCGCCTGCAATGCGGCCACGCGCGCGCGCACCAGCGGCTCCAGTGGGCCGCCGCCTTGGATTTCCACGCGTTCGATGCGCTGCCAGTCCTCGTCTCCTAGCAACCCCAACGCGTCCAGCAGCAAGTCCACACCCTTGTTCGGATGCCAACGCCCCAGAAACAGCAGGCGGTATGGCGGCTGGTTGCGCGGCGGCGGCGGGTCGCGCAAATCGATGTGCCGGGCGCTGGGCAGAAAGGCGACCGGAATGCCGGCAATGCGCTGTGCATCCTCGGCCAGCTGGTAGCCATCGGCATAGGCATACGCGGCTTGACGGATCACTCGCCCCAGCGCCTGACGCAGCAGCGGGATTTGGCCCAACGTCCAGACATCGCTGCCCAGCATCCAGACCGAATAATCGATATCGCGCTCCTTCGCGGCGCGGCGCGCCCACTCGCCGCAGGGAAGCCCCCACAGTGCCAGAACATGGCTCGCGTCCTCGCCGGTGGCCGCGCGGGTAGCCGCCATGCCTCCGCGCAATACCCGTGCCGTCCAGCCCAGATCGCCCGGGTGCCACGGCCTGAGTGTGGACAGCGGGCGCGCGGGTGCCGCGTAACGGTAGACCTCGATGTTCCCAGACAATCGCTGCCGCGCCGCACTCGGCCCGGGAGCCACGACCCGCACAGGCACGTGCTTGGCCAGCTCTTCCACCAGATCGGCGACGAAAGACCCCGCCGCTTCGCTGCCATCTCCTTTGATGGGGAAGGAGGTCGTCACCAGCACTAGGGGCCCGCTCATGGCTTGCGCACCTCCAGCGCATGGCCGTGGGCCATGGCCTCCCAGTCGGGCAGAAGGAGGCTGCCCGCCCAGGCCAGAAGATTGATGGCGGGCACAAACACCAGCGCCAACGGCAACAGCAGCCAACGCAATGCCCCGCGCGTATCGTTGACGCCACCCGCAATTGCCAGACAGGCCAACAACCCTGCGGTGCGCACGGCATGTCCGGTTCGGCGCAAATCCACCACGTCCAGTCCCGCCAGCCGGGCATCGCGCTGCAAGCCGTGGCGCGTATAGCGCTGGAAGTCGAACGGCGCATCGTGCGTTGGGTACAGGAACGGCATGGAAATCCAGGCCTGGCCACCGCAGCGGAGCACCCGACTGATTTCACGCATCACTGCAACCGGATCGGGGACATGCTCCAGCACTTCCAGGCAGGCGACACCATCGAAACTGCCATCGGCGAAGGGCAGCCGTGCGGCATCGGCGAACACATCCGGCCTGGCCCCATACAGATCGCGCCCTGTGGCCGGATAGTCCAGGGCCAGATACTGTGTGCCGGGGCGCAGCAGGTGTTCAAGCCAACGATCGGCTGCGCCGATGTCCAGCAATCGCCCCTGCACGGAGTCGATTCCGCGCGGCGCCACTCTGCCTCCCAGCAGCCACTGCGGATGCAGGGGCGTACGGGCGACGAAGCGGGCCAGCGTCCGAAGCCGATTGCCGGATCGCATACCGACCTCACGCATCGCGGCGGCAGGTGAGGCTGGTGATCTGCTCCGACACCAGTCCGATCAGGAAGACGGTCACGGCGACCCCCAGCCGCGCCGGTCGAGTTCTTCCAGCAGCGCACGGCTGGCCTCGATCAGCATCGGAACTTGCATGTGCGCCATCTGCAGGGCGCTGGCAAGGATGGCCGGATCTTCGATGTAGTCATGCACCATCTGGTTGCGCAGCCGGCGGACAATCAACCATTGCTCGGACGATGGCAGCCATCCCAGACGTTCGGCGCGATCGAGGTTGTCGATGGCTGCACCCACGGGCTCGCCCAGTGCGCGCAGCAGTGCCGGGATCAATTTGTCGCCCAGCGTGTCCTGCAGGCGGCCGAAACGCGCGGCAAATGCCTCCACCCGTTCCGCCAACTCCACATCGTCCGCCAGCGCCTTGGCGCGATCCTGCGTGAACGGCTTTGCGAACACGCGCCGGTCAGTGGTCAGCAGATGCTTGCTCTCGCGCTGCACGACGCGCGCAAGAAACCGCAGCCGCTGCAGTTGGGCATCGTCGCCCGTCATAACAGAACCCCTTGCCTCTGGGCGATGTCGTGGATGGGTTGGCGCATGAGATTGGGCGCCAACAGCAGCACATCCACCTTGCGCCCGTCCATGGCGCGGCTGGCGCGAGCCGCCAGGCGTGCGATCAGCGGTGCCGGGTGCGCCACCGGGGTGTCCAGCTCCAGCAGCAGATCGACGTCGCCACCGCGGGCTGCATCGTCAAGACGCGAGCCGAACAGGCGCAGCCGCGCCGACGGGCCGGCTTCTTCCTCGGCCAGCCGCTTCAACACCCGGATATGCTCCTGGCTCAGCCGCATCGCACGCTCCACGTTGTTTGGGTCAGTCTAGCCCAGCCCACATCGATGGTTCACCCATCGCGCTTGTAGGTCAGGTTGGTGATCTGTTCGGAAATCAGGCCGATCAGGAAGATGATGACCGAGGCGCTGAACAGCAGGGTGCTCATGTTGGTGAGGCGACTCATGGTGGCGAAAGTGTAGGCGTAGTAGCCCAGGCCGGTGAGGAAGAAGGCGAGGGCGGTCGGCGCGAACAGCTTCAGCGGTGCGTACAACGTGGCGATCTTGAAGATGATCAGCAGGAAACGGATGCCGTCTTTCAGAGGACGGATGTGGCTGGCGGTACCGACGCGTTTGGCTACGTCGATGGGCACGTAAGCCACCGGGTAGGCGCTGCGGAAGAAGGCCATGGTGCTGGTGGTGGGGTAGGAAAATCCGTTCGGCAGCAGGTGCAGGAATTCGCGGAAGCGCGCGGCGCGCACGGCACGGAAGCCGGAGGTGAGGTCTTCCACCTTGTGACCGGTCATGTGGCTGGCCAGCCAGTTGTAGAAGCCGTTGGCCAGGCCGCGATGGAGATTCGCCTGGCCGCTGCCATCGCGTGCGCCGACCACCATGTCGTAGCCTTCGTCGAGCTTGGCGAGCAGGGTCGGGATGTCGGCCGGGTTGTGCTGGCCATCGGCATCCATGAACACCAGGATCTCGCCTTTGGCGGCACGCGCACCACGCTTGATCGCCGCGCCGTTGCCCATCGAGTAGGGCGAGGACAGCACCTTGGCGCCGTGTTCCAGCGCGATGCGGGCGGTGTCGTCGGTGGAGCCGTCATCGACCACGATCACTTCGGCGTTGGGCAACTGCTCGAAGATCGCCGGCAGCGTCTTGGCAAGGCCGGTGGCCTCGTTCTTGGCGGGCAGGACGATGCTGATTTGCACCGCAGGTTCCCCTTGCATGATGAGGGGGCATTGTGGCTGATGGGCTCCGGAACGGGTAGTGGCTTGTTGCAGGGTGGTGCGTTGTGATGCCGTGGGTGCATGTGGATGTTGGAGTCTGATGGATGGATGGTTTGATGGCTGATCGGGTTCGTGCATTTCTTGTTCACTTGGCCTGCTCGGCAGCGGTTGCACTCACGCTGGCCGGGCTGGTGTTTGGCGTGTGGTATCCGGTGCCACTGGACATGGCGGTGGGCGTTCGGGAGATCTTCCTCATCGTGTTGTGTGTGGACGCCACGCTTGGTCCGCTGATCACCTTGGTCATCTATCGCAAGGGCAAGAAGGGGTTGGCGATGGACTTGGCCGTCGTTGTGATCCTGCAGGTTGCAGCCCTGCTCTACGGCGTGAGTGTGGTGGCAGAGGGACGGCCGGTGTGGATTGTGTTCAACGTCGACAGGTTTGACGTAGCACAAGCCACGGAGATCAGTGGCACGAACAGAGATCGAGCTGCACCTGAATACCAGGGTTTTTCCTGGACTGGTCCGAAATGGGTAGGTGCTGCTATTCCGGAAGATCCCGCAGCACGAACCGATCTGATGTTTGAGGCTGCTTTGGGTGGTGCCGATTTACCGCATCGCCCGGATCTTTATCGACCGTTGTCACTCTTCAGCGATGCCATGCGGACACGCAGCAAACCGATGGAAGAACTGCGTGCGTTCAACAATGAGCACAACGTCGCTCGCGTGATGAAGCAATGGCCAGCTGCCACTTCGTGGCTCCCTTTATCCGCCCGTAACCAGGACATGACGGTGTTGCTTGATGGCGAACAGCAAGTGGTGGCGGTGGTGGATTTGAGGCCGTGGGCGGAGTGAGGCAGGCGAGCTTTTTTGATCAGTCGTGATCTTCGTGGAACGGGTGTGGTCAAGGGTGGTCGCGCCCATCTGTGATGTGCGCTCCTACAGAAAGTGGTGGGTTGCTGATGATCTGATTCCGGTGGATGAGGGACAGGTTTTGTGGGAGCGGCGTTGGCTGCGATGTGGCTTTCGCTGTGATGCCTGGCATCTGCTCGCGGGCAAGCCCGCTCCTACGAGGGCGGGTATTCCGCAACCCAATCAGCAGGGGTTGGCCAAAGAAAGCCACGTTCGCTGTGCCGGCCAGGCAGCGCAGGGTTGCGGATGAGGCGATCGTTTGACAGTGCGGCGCTCTTGCTCCATCGTGACCAGACCAGACTTGGTCAGAACGGGGTGTCTCATGTCATCGGTCAACATGCTTGAAGCCAAGACGCATCTTTCGCGGTTGGTGGAAGCGATTGAACAAGGTACGCAGCGGGAAATCATCATTGCGCGAAATGGGCGCAAGGTCGCCCGTCTGGTTCCGCTGGAACAGACAGAATCGTCGCGTCGGATCGGTGTTGCGAAGGGCAAGTTCGTGCTGCCGGACGACATTGATGCGGATAACGATGTCATCACGAAGCTGTTCGCCGGGGATGAGGTGTGAATCTGCTGCTCGATACGCATATTGCGTTGTGGGCAATTACCGACGACCCCAGATTGAGCGATGCCGCGCGTGAGTTGATCCTGGCGCCGGAGGCCATCGTATGGGTGAGCGTGGCCAGCGTGTGGGAGATCAGCATCAAGCATGCGCTGGGGCGTGGCAGCATGCCGGTGTCGGGTGGCGAGGCGCGGGCTTTTTTCCGGGAGGCGGGTTACCGCCTGCTCGATATCCGGGCAGAACACGCTGTTGCGGTCGAGCAGTTGCCCCTGTTGCACGCTGATCCTTTTGACCGCCTGTTGGTGGCACAGGCCACGGTGGAGCCGATGCGTTTGTTGACACATGATCGCCAAGTGGTTGCCTACGGTGGAACTGTTGTGGCGGTGTGACCCGTGCAGATTGCGGCCTTGCTCTACGGCGTGTATGTGGTGGCAGAGGGGCGGCCGGTCAGCTCGAACGTATGCGCCGGGCTGACGCTCAGGTAAGCCAGAACCTCAACCGGTCAGTTCGGGTACGTCGAAATAGATGTCGGCAAGTTTCGGCTGCACGTCAAGGCAGCGCAGGGGCACGGTGTCTTCGGCCTGGGTGAGGTGGTAGTGGTGCCAGCGGCCATCGTCGCCACGCTGGTACAGATCGGCTTGCAGACGGTCCTGGCGCAGCATCAGGTATTCGCGCAGGCTGGGGAGCAGGCGGTAGGCGAGGAGCTTTTCGCGGCTGTCGATGGTTTCGGTGCTGGGGGAGAGGACTTAGACGAGGAGGCAGGGGTGGGCTGTATATGCCGGGTCGCGGTCCGCCGGGTCGCAGCTGAGCACGAGGTCTGGATAGTAGAACCAGCTGTCGCCTTCGTGATCGATGCGTACCTTCATGGCGGCGATGAAGAGTTGGCAGCCCTTGCTGCGCGCGTGTGGAAGCAGGATGGCGAACAGCGCGCCTGCAATCAGGCAATGGTGGGCGCTTGCCCCGCCCATCGCCACGACCTGACCGGCAAGGTATTCGTGCTTGCCTTCAGTCCGCTCTTCCAGTTGCAGGTACTGCTGGACGCTGACGGGTTCCTGATGGGTCATCGGAGTGGTGTCCACGGTGGTTTCCCGGTTCCACGGCAGTCTAGCGTGCGATCTGTATGGGTGTTGTCAGGTGGATCCGGCGCGGCTGGATTGTCTTCGCGCGTGGGCATCTGATCGTGGGCAAGCCCGCTCCTACGAAAACGGTGGGTTGTGGGCCACGTGGCTCACACAAATTGTTACAGAAGGTTTCCTTCACGCTTCCGAGCGATTACCGTGATCCGGCGGCCCTGCCGCGGCCGGGCGGTGTGGTGTCCGGTCTTTGCCTGTCATTCGTAGGGAGTTGCAACTGATGAATCCAACCTCGAAGAACCTGAAGCTGTTGGGGGCCGGGCTGCTCGGCACGGCGATGCTGCTGGCCGGTGGCTGCACCAATTACGTGAAGCGTACCGATCTGGATGCGGCGTTGGCCGAGCTGCGCGCGAGGGATAACGCGATCGAGCAGAAGGCCGATGCCAATGCGTCCGCGCTGGCCAGCCTGCGGCAGGAGCTTTCTGAGCGCTTTGCCCAGTACGACAAGGCCATTGCCGAGGCCCAGGGCAAGCTGCGGATCGATGCGATGGCCCATTTCGATTACGACTCGACCACGCTGCGTGACGAGGACAAGCCGGCGCTGGAGGATTTCGCGCGGGTCATCCGTGATCACCATCCCGGCAGCCTGATCACGGTGGAAGGCTTCACCGATCCGGCCGGCAGCAGCGGCTACAACCAGCGCCTGGGCAAGGCCCGCGCCGAGGCTGTGCGTGAGCATCTGGTGGCTAATGGTTTGGCCGCCGATTCGGTGCGCGCGGTGAGTTATGGCGAGGCGGCCAACCGTCTGGTGGCGCCGGGTGCCTGGGGTGATGCGGGCACGGCCAACCGCCGCGTGACGCTGGTGGTGGACCGCGTCGGCAGTTGAACGGGATTGCCGGGTGTCAGGTGATGCCCGGCAATTCATCGGGTTTTTGTTGAGCGGGCCGGTGTCCCGATGTTGGATCCGCGTCGGATCCGCTGTGCTTGATCCGACCTGCGGGTTTGATCGGTGGAATCTTCGCGGTGGGGGCTGCGTGCTATCTTCGCTGGACGATGAACGCCATGTCTGCCACGTCCGGGCCATTGCCGCTGCGCGAGTTGCGGGAGGTGTTCGCGCGCCATCCTGAAATCAGGCAGGCACTGGTGTTCGGCTCGGTGGCAGCAGGTTCCGCCGATGCGGGGAGTGATCTGGATATCGCGGTGGAGGCCGATGCGCCGCTTGATGCGATGTCGAAGATGCAGTTGATCGAAGAACTGGCCGTCGCCATCGGGCGGCCGGTGGATCTGATCGACCTGAAAGTTGCCGGTGGCCCTGTGCTGGGGCAGATTCTGGCGCACGGCAGGCGGGTTCTTGGCAGTAATGCAGACCATGCTGCACTGATGAGCCGGCATCTTTTCGATGCAGAGGACTTCCAGCCCTACATCAGACGGATGCTGGGTGAGAGGCGGCGGGCGTGGACAGGTTGATCGTTGAGCGCAAGCTGGATTCGCTTCAGCGCTGCATCCGGCGAATTCGCGACAAACGGCCGGATAGCGTCGAGGCGCTGGCAGCGGATGTCGATCTGCATCGATTGGGCGATCACCTTCGCCATTGCCACCCGCCATTTGCAGGACTTCGAGGATTTCGCGCGCGTCGTCGTGCGGTGGCTGGACGGGGATAAGGCGTCCTGATTCCTGAAATCGGGCCTGAAGCAGAGTGGTGCCGGATCCGTTGCGCTTGATCCGACCTGCGGTCTGGTGCGCAGCTGCATGGGTTGGTGGTGAGCGAATGCGGACCCCAACAGCGGAAGGTGGGGCGGCTCAATGTGCCGTGGCCGTGGGGATGCAGGCGGCGGTGACATCTCGTTGTCGCGGTTCGCGCTGCTCACCACGACCTATGGGATTGAAGGTGGTGACGTTGGGTGCGGATGTGCTGGATCCGCTGCGCTTGATCCGACCTGCAGGTTGCTGTGGGCGACTTGCCTGCTTGCTTGTGCCAGGTAGTGGGTGTGCAGGCGGGCGACGATGGTGTCCAGGGCGTCGATCGGGCCGTCGTTGGTAATGATGTCGTGGGCGATGGCGCGGCGGGTGGCGCGGTCGGTCTGGGCGGCGAGCATGCGTTCGGCGGTGGCTGCGTCCATGCCGTCGCGGCGCATCGCGCGTTCGATCTGCACTTCGCGCGTGACATCCACCACGAGGATGCGGTCGAGCCAGCTGTAGCGCTGGATGGATTCGGCCAGCAGCGGGATCGCCAGCATCACGCAGGTCGGGCCGGGCTTGTGTGCCAATGCGTGCAGGCGGGTGTGCACGCGCGGGTGCAGGATGGCGTTGAGGCGTTCGCGCGCGGCGGCATCGTTGAACACCACGGCGCGCAGTGCGGCACGGTCCAGGCGTTCGGCGGCGTCGAGCATCTGCGGGCCGAACTCCTCCACGATCGCGGCCAGCGCCGGTTCGCCCGGCTCCACCAGTTCACGCGCCACGATGTCGGCATCGAATACCGGCACGCCACGTTCTGAAAAGCGCGCCGTCACCGCCGATTTGCCCGAGCCGATGCCGCCGGTGATGCCGATGATGAAGGGTGTTGCCACAGCTGCTCCGGGGAAAATGGTGCGGGCACAGGATAGCGGTGGTTGGGCGGGCGTGGTGAGCAAAGCAAGGCCGGGTTTCGCGTGGGGCGGTCCTGGTGGTGAGGGGTTTGTCTGCCGGGTCCGGCATCTAATCGCGGGCAAGGTCGCCCCACAAGAGCGCTGGCATCTGATCTCGGACGAAAGTGCTTCCACAGAAGCAGGGGCTTTTGTGGGAGCGGCCTTGGCCGCGATGGGGCTTTCCCGACGACGCCCAGTCCGCATAGGTCGGGCTGAGCATCGCGATGCCCGACAGCCGGATATCCGGTGGCGCCGTATCCGGCCCGTTGTCGGGTACCACATGACGTCGCCCTGGTGTTGGGTTCGCCCCGCTCACCGCCAACCCATGACCGCGATAGGACTTCCGGAAGGAGTTTCGTTTTCGTGTGATTCAGCGCACGGATTTATTGCTACCATTTCACCCAAGGGTTCCGGTTGTTCAGCGAATGGGCGCGCGCCATGGGGGCGCCTGCCGGCCGGCCTCACGCTTGGGGAGATAGCTGTGAAATACGGTTCGGGAGGGTCCTGGATGGGGCCGAAGTTGACGACCATTGCGTCCTGCGTGGTTGTGGGTCTGGGCATGACGGTGGCCACGCCGGTAGGTTCGGCGGGGACATATCTGGGCGCGCGCGCTTCCAACACGCAGCGCAATCAGCCGGTACGCGATGCGCAATGGGAAGCGCGGCAACAGCGCCAGGAGCGGCGCATCCAGGAGCGGCGTTCCGCGCAGCGGGCAGGTGCGGGCAACCCGATGGTCGGGCCTCCGGCGCGGCCGGCGGCCACCATCGCCGTCACCAACTGCGACGATGCAGGCCCCGGCAGCCTGCGCCAGGCGATGCTGGATGCTGTGCCCGATGATGTGATCGACCTGACCGCGCTCACCTGCAGCACGATCACGCTGGCTTCGGGGGCACTGACCAGCTCCGGGAATCTGGAATTGCTGGGTCCGGGGCGGGATCAGCTGACCATCGATGGTGATGCCAATGATCAGGTGCTGAGGCATGAATACGGAATCCTGAGCATCAGCGGCGTCACTGTTGCCAACGGCAGGTCGGACAATGGTTACGGGGGCTGCATTTCCGTCTACGGCAGTATTTCGCTGGTTGACAGCACCGTCACCGGCTGCGTTGCCGGTGACGGGAGCAATGCCTACGCATACGGTGGCGGTCTGGATGTGTACGGCCCGGGCGACTCCGGCCATGTGGAACTGATCAACAGTATTGTTACCGGCAATTCCGCAACCAGTACCGCCAATGCCTTTGAGGATTACGGTTACACTTATACGTACGGCCGGTCCCGCGGCGGTGGCGTGTATGCCTCGGGCCAGGTCTCTGTGAAATATGGCAGCCAAGTCACCGGTAATACCGCTACTGCTATTGACGGCGGCAATGCGCGCGGCGGCGGCATTTTCTCGCAGCGGGGAGTGGCGGTTTTTATGGGGTCGGAGGTTTCCGGGAACCAGGTGCAGGCTCTGGGTGAAAGCGCTTATGGCGACCGCGGCACTGCCTATGGCGGAGGATTCCATTCAAACGGATCGATGAATTATGTCCTGCTGAGCACGATCAGCGGCAATACCGCGTACTCCGAGCGTGCCTGGAGCTATGGGGGCGGTATCAATATCGGTGATGATTTCGGCGCTCAATACGGTGGGGTAGCGCTGTATGCGTCCACTGTCAGCGGGAATGTCACGCGATCGGATTGTGACGATTGCTTCATTCAGGGTGGTGGTGTGAATGCTTTCGGTGTTGTGTATGCAATGTACAGCACGATCAATGACAACAGCGTTCTTTCGAGAGTTGATTCAGGCGGAGTAGCGAGGGGGGGAGGTATTTCGGTACTGAACTTCTACTCTGATTCTGGTGGTGTTGGTTCCCTTGAATTGCGAAACAGCACGATTTCCAGCAACAGTGCGATCGGTGGGACGTTCGGATCCGGGTATGGTACGGGTGGTGGGGTTGTTGCGTTGAATTCCGTCACCAACATCTTCAATTCGACCATTACATTGAACACGAGCTCCCATAATGGAGGTGGTGTCTCTGCATGGCCGATGAGCTCAGACACACCCGGAGTCCCCCTGGAGCAGCATCTGGTCAGCAGCATCATTTCCAACAACTCCGCGCCGCAGGACCCGGATATGTATGGGGCACAAGGCAGCTATTATCCGGTGCACTTCACCGGCAGCCATAACCTGGTGACCGTGGCAGGTTCGTCCGTGGTATTGCCGGTGGATACAATCAACATAGACCCGCAGTTGCAGCCGCTGGCGATGAATGGCGGCCCGACGGCGACGCATGCGTTGCTGGAAAGCAGCCCGGCGATTGATGCCGGCAGCAATCCCGAAGATGCTGGTGCCGATCAGCGCACAGGCCCGTTTGTCCGTGTGTGGGGAGCGGCGGCGGATATTGGTGCGTTCGAGTTGCAGCCGGATCCATATCCGATCTTCAGCGACGGATTCGAGGGTTCTGATTAGCCCCATCTCCCGGACTGCATTAGGTCGGGCTGAGCATCGCGATGCCCGACAGCTGGATTCCGCTGGCACCGTATCCGATCCGTTGTCGGGTAGCACATGCCGGCGTTCCGGTGTTGGGGTTCCCCCGGATCAGGTCCGGGGTCACCGCCAACCTATGATCGCGGTGATGCTTCCGTGGAGGGCTTGGCTGCGATGGGGTTCCCCCGGCGGTGGTGCGGAATCGGCTTATTTCAGCCGATCCGCCTGTTCGGTGAGGCTGGCCAGTTGCGTGGTCCAGTCGGCCAGGCGTTGGCGTTCCTGTTCGACCACGGCGGCGGGCACCTTGTCGGTGAACTTGGCGAGTTTGGTTTCGCTTTTTTCCTTTTCCGCTGTGACGCGGGCGATCTCTTTGGCGAGGCGGGCGCGTTCGGCGTCCAGGTCGATCAGGCCTTCGAGCGGGATCAGCAGGCGCATTTCGCCCAGCACCGCCGAAGCGCAGGCCGGTGGTTCGCCAACGAGGGTGTCGATGCGTTCAAGGCGTGCGAGGAAGCGCAGCGAATCGGCGAATTGCGCCAGCCGCATCGCATCGTTGCTGTCGCCGCCGCCCACCAGCAGCGGCACACGGCGCGACGGTGAAATGCCCAGCGTGCTGCGCACCGAGCGCAGTTTCTGGATGGCGTCCTTGAGCCAATCGACGGCGGCGATGTCATCGTCGCTGCCGGTCAGCGCGAACGGTTCGGGCCAGCGCTGGCGCATGATGGAATCGGCCTCGATGCCAAGGCGCGGCGCGACATGGCTCCAGATTTCGTCGGTGACGAACGGGATCAGCGGGTGCAGCAGGCGCAAGGTGGCTTCCAGCACGGTGAGCAGGGTGTGGCGCACCGAGGCGGCGGCCTCCGGCGTGACGTTGCTGCCGGCTTCCGGATTCAGGAAGGGCTTGGACAGCTCGATCGACCAGTCGCAGAACTCGTTCCAGACGAACTCGTACAGCGCCTGCGCGACCAGATCAAAGCGATAGGCGGCGAACTGTGCATCGACTTCGCCCAGCACCGCGTCAAAGCGTGCCAGCAGGGCGCGTTCGAAGGCGGCCATCGGCCAAGCGGCGGGGCGTTCGATGGTGCCGCTTTCGGGCAGGGTGCCGAGCACGAAGCGGGCCGCGTTCCACAGCTTGTTGCAGAAATTCTTGTAGCCCTCGCAGCGGTTCAGGTCGAACTTGATGTCGCGCCCGTGCGTGGCGAGGCTGGCGAAGGTGAAGCGCAGCGCGTCGGCACCGAACGCTGCGATGCCGTCCGGGAATTCCTTGCGCGTGGCCTTTTCGATTTTGGGCGCATCGGTAGGCTTCATAAGGCCGCTGGTGCGCTTCGCCACCAACGCGTCGGCCGTGATGCCGTCGATGATGTCGATGGGGTCGAGCACGTTGCCCTTGGACTTGGACATCTTCTGTCCGTCCTTGTCGCGCACCAGACCGGTGATGTAGACGTCGTGGAAGGGCACTTTGCCGGTGAAGTGATCGGTCATCATCACCATCCGGGCGACCCAGAAGAAGATGATGTCAAAGCCGGTGACCAGCACCGAGGACGGCAGGTAGCGCTCGAAACCGCGCTCGCCCATCGCGGCCTGATCCGGCCAGCCGAGCGTGGAGAACGGCCACAGCGCGGAGGAAAACCAGGTTTCCAGCACGTCGCTGTCCTGCGAGAGTTTCACGTCGGCGCCCAGACCGGCGCGGGCGCGCGCTTCGGTCTCGTCGCGGCCGACGTAGGCGTTGCCGGCTTCGTCGTACCACGCCGGGATGCGATGGCCCCACCAGAGCTGGCGGCTGATGCACCAGTCCTGGATGTTTTCCATCCAGTGGCGGTAGGTGTTGATCCAGTTGGGCGGGACGAACTTCACGTCGCCATTCTCGACCAGTTCCAATCCGCGCGCGCCGAGGGTGTCCATCTTCACGAACCACTGGTCGGTCAGATACGGCTCGATCACCTGTGAGGTGCGGTCGCCACGTGGCACTTGCAGTTTGTGGGGTTTGGCTTCGACCAGCAGATCGGCGGCTTCAAGATCGGCCAGCACGGTCTTGCGCGCTTCGTAACGATCCTGCCCGCGATATTTTTCCGGCGCGTTGTCGTTGAGCGCGGCCTCGGGTGTGAACAGGTTGATCATCGGCAGCCCGTGTCGCTGCCCCACCGCGTAGTCGTTGAAGTCATGCGCCGGGGTCACCTTGACCACGCCGGTGCCGAAATCGCGTTCGACGTAGTCATCGGCGATGACGGGAATCTGCCGCCCGGTCAGCGGCAGCGTGACGGATTTGCCGATCAGGCCGGCGTAACGCGGATCGTCTGGATGCACCATCACCGCGACGTCGCCGAGCAGGGTTTCCGGGCGCGTGGTCGCAACGATCAGATGGTCGCGGGTTTCGCGCAGGGTTTCGTTGCCATCCTCGTCGCGCTCGGTGTGTTCGTAGGTCAGACCATCGGCCAGCGGGTAGCGGATCGACCAGAGGAAACCGTCTTCCTCCTCGCTCACCACTTCCAGATCGGAAATCGCGGTTTTCAGCACCGGATCCCAGTTGACCAGGCGCTGGCCGCGATAGATCAGGCCTTCGTCGTGCAGTTTCACGAAGGCTTCGATCACGGCTTGGGATGGCATTTCGTCCATCGTGAACACGCGCCGTGACCAGTCGCCGGAGGCACCGATGCGGCGCATCTGGCGTTCGATGGTGTCGCCCGATTCCTGCTTCCACTCCCACACTTTTTCGATGAAGCCCTCGCGCCCGAGCGAGTCGCGGGTTTCGCCCTTGCCTTCGATGGCGAGGTTGCGTGACACCACCATTTCGGTCGCGATGCCGGCGTGATCGGTGCCGACCTGCCAGAGCGTGTCGAAGCCGCGCATGCGGTGATGGCGGATCAGCGCATCCATCAGCGTGTGCTGGAAGGCATGGCCCATGTGCAGCGTGCCGGTGACGTTGGGCGGCGGCAGCAGGATGGTGTAGGGCGTGCCTCCGCCGCTGGGCGAGAAGCAGCCGCTCTGCTCCCAGTGGGCGTACCAGCGGCCTTCGAAATCGGCGGGTTCGTAGCTTTTGTCCATGCGCGTGCCGGCCCGTTTGCGGGCCTGTGTAGGGTCGGGGAAAGGGCGTCGATTGTAGTGCAGCGGCGGCTTTCGGCCCAATGGCGGCGATCTGTTGTGTTCCGCCCGCGGGGTGGGCGCGGTCGCCGCTGGAACGGGGCGTCACGGGGTCGACGGGGATGTGCCATTGTGCGACGCAATATGAAGACGTAACGTGCCTTCCTTTCACTTTGGAGTGGCGTTGCGATGCGGCTGGGAATCCTGTTCGGCGTGCTGTCCGGGGCGGTCTGGGGCGGCGTGTTCCTGGTGCCGGCGTTGTTGCCGCAATTCCCGCCGCTGCTGCTGAGCTGCGCGCGTTATGTGATGTACGGGCTGTTCGCGCTGGTGCTGGCCTGGCCGTGGTTGCCGCGCATGCTGCGCAAGCTCACCCGCGCCGATGTGGTGCTGCTGGTGAAGCTGGCGCTGACCGGCAATCTTGTCTACTACGTGCTGCTGGCCACCGCCGTGCAGACGGCCGGGGTGGCGCCGGTATCGCTGATCATCGGCGCCACGCCGGTCGCGATCACGCTGCTGGGGCGACACGACGCCGGCGCGGTGCCGTTGCGACGCCTGGCCTGGCCGCTCGTGATGGTGCTGACCGGCGTGGCCCTGATCAATATCGACATGCTGCTGTCGCCGCACGCGCAGCAACGGCCCCTGGGCGAACGCCTGATCGGCATGCTGTGCGCGCTCGGCGCGCTGGCCAGCTGGGCCTGGTACGCGGCGCAGAATGCGCGTTTCCTCAAATCCCAGACCCGCTTCGACGGCAACCAGTGGTCGGTGCTGTGGGGCATCGTTACCGGCCTGATGGGCGGGCTGATCTGGCTGCTGGTGCTGCCGCTGCCGGGCGAACTGTTCACCCCGGCCGCCGACACCACGCAGGCGGACTGGACCCTTTTCTGGGTGACATCCCTCGTGCTGGCGGTGGTCTGCTCGTGGTTCGGCAACTGGATGTGGAACGCGGCCTCGCAGCGCCTGCCGATGACGCTGGGCGGGCAGATGCTGGTGTTCGAAACCCTGTTCGCGCTGCTCTACGGCTTCGCCTGGGCGGCACGCTGGCCGAGCGTGCTGGAACTGGCCGCCATCGCACTGCTGGTCGGCGGCGTGGTGCTGGCCGCGCGGCGACACGCTTTGCCGGCACAGGCGACGGCCAATCCGGCGCATTGAGTTAGGGAAGCTCTGATCAAGCCTTTCAACGCCATCCCGGCGGCTTGTTCAGATGTTCCTTAGTGGACTCATCCGGAGCATCAAACGCCACCTGCGACATTCGGTCGCATCCTCGCGCGCGGTGCGGCTTCCTACCATATCCCTTTGTTTTTACTGCAATGGATGTGGACATGGGTGGTAGCTGGAAAGCGGCGGGACAGGCGGCGGGCGCGCTGGTGATGTTCTCGATGGCGGCCGCGGCGCAGGCGGAAGCGTATCTGGAAACCGATGCGCACGCCGAGGCAGCCGAACGCCTGGATGCCATCGTGGTGACCGCGCAGGCGCCGGAAGACGGCGTTGCCTGGGAAACTGATCCGAAGCTGCCGCGCCAGCCGGTGCCGGCCAGCGATGGTGCTGATTATCTGAAAACCATCCCGGGCTTTTCCGCGATCCGCAATGGCGGCAGCAATGGCGATCCGGTGCTGCGCGGCATGTTCGGTTCGCGCCTGAATCTGCTTTCCAACGATGGCAGCATGCCCGGCGCCTGTCCGGCGCGGATGGACAATCCGTTGTCCTATGTGGCGCCGGAAACCTTTGATCGCGTGGTGGTGGTGAAAGGCCCGCAGACGGTGTTGTGGGGGCCGGTGGGTTCGGCTGGCACGGTGCGTTTCGAACGCGATGTGGCGCGTTTTTCGCAGCCCGGCGCGCAGGTGATGGGCAGTGTGCTGGCCGGTTCGCACGGGCGCCGCGATGCGCTGGTCGATGCCACCGCCGGCATGGCGCAGGGCTATGTGCGGCTCAGCGGCAACACCTCCGAATCGGACGACTACAAGGCCGGCGATGGCCAGCATGTGCCGTCGCTGTGGGACAAGTGGAATGCCGACGTGGCGCTGGGCTGGACGCCGGACGAGCACACCGTGCTGGAACTGGCGATCGGGCGCGGCGACGGTGAGGCGCGCTATGCGGGGCGCGGCATGGATGGATCGCAGTTCGAGCGCCATTCGACTTCGCTGCGTTTCGAGAAATCCGGCTTCGATGGCGCGCTGGAGAAGATCGAAGCCAGCGCCTACCGCAACGAAGTCGATCACGTGATGGACAACTACAGCCTGCGCGCACCCAACCCGATGGGTTCAATGCCGATGCCGATGGTGTCCAACGTCACGCGCCTGACCCACGGCGGCCGCGTCGCGCTGGAATGGCAGTGGCGCAACTGGCAACTGGAAGCCGGCGCCGATGCGCAGAACAGCGGTCATCGCCGGCGCGGTGGCATGGGGATCGATGCGCATCTGGAGCAGCACTGGAACGATGACGCGGAACTGCGCAATCGCGGCGTGTTCGCCGAAGCCCGCTTCCATGCCGGTGGCGCCTCGCACTGGATCGCCGGGCTGCGCGCCGACCGTTCCAGCGCGCTGGACCTGCGCGCCGACAGCGGCGGCATGGATCACATGCACGCCGCGCCGGCCAAGCACGATGCCGATCACGATGAACACCACGCCGTGCATACCTGGGGCCGCGAGCGCGAGCACACGCTGGGCAGCGGTTTCCTGCGTTACGAATGGCGCGGCGATGCCGGCATGAGCGCGTTCGCGGGTGTCGGGCACACGCGGCGCATGCCGGATTACTGGGAACTGTATTCGCCGCAGGCTGGCCCGATGGGCGCGCACGATGCGTTCGAGGGCGTGCAGCCGGAGCGCACCACGCAGCTGGATATCGGCGTGAACTATCGTTCGCAGCGCTTCGATGCCTGGGCCAGCGCCTATGTCGGCCGGATCGATGACTACATCCTGTTCACCTACAACCCGCATGCGACGGGCGGGCACGGCCATTCGTTGCCCAAGCACGGCGCACACGACGGGCACGACATGGCGCCGGCCAACCGCGCCGACAACGTCGATGCCGGGATCCGCGGCATGGAGGCCGGGTTCGAATACCGCGCGCTGGATGCGCTGAAGCTGGGTGCGACGCTGGCCTACGCCTGGGGCGAAAACCGCGATTCCGGTGCGCCACTGCCGCAGATGCCGCCGTTGGAACTGCGCATGAGCGCTGGCTGGGAGGCCGAAGATTGGAATCTTGGCCTTCTGTGGCGTGTGGTGAACGAGCAGAACCGGGTCGCGGTCGGGCAGGGCAGCATCGTGGGCCAGGATATTTCCGCCAGCCGAGGTTTCGGCACCCTGGCGATCAACGGCAGCCTGCGTCTTGGCCAGCTGTGGCGGCTTTCGGCCGGCATCGACAACCTCTTCGACCGCGCCTACAGCGAACACCTGAACCTGGCCGGCAGCGCCGATTTCGGTTATCCGGCTGATCGTGTGCGCATTTTGGAACCGGGCCGTACCGCGTGGATGAAACTGGATTTCAGGTATTGAGGGATTGGCGGATACCGGGCGGGAAGGTTGTGCGGGCATCGCGGTCCTTGTGCCCGGGAAGATGGCTGCTGTCGGGATTCGCGTGGCTCACCCCGATCTATGTGGTGATGGCGGGGAAGTTCATAGGTTTGCGGTGACCCCGGACGTGATCCGGGGAAGCCCCAACGTCGTCCTGTGCCGGGCCGCGTGGTGCGCTTCGGACCACGCTTCAATTTCCACGGATTCCGATGGCATGCTGACGCGATGAATACCGCTCCCACATCCTTCCTCGGCATGCTGGTGGCGCTGCGCTGGTGCGCGGTGGCCGGGCAGGTGGCGACGATCGCGATCGTGGTGTGGTGGCTGCATGCACCGCTGCCGCTGTGGCCGATGGGGATCGCGATTGCGGCGCTGGCGGCGTTCAATCTGCATGCCGCGTACCGGCTGCAGCACGGCGGCGAGGCACAGCCGGCGGAAATCTTCCTGCACCTGGCGGTGGATACCGTGGTGCTGGCCTTTCTGATCGGGTGCAGCGGCGGCCCGGCCAATCCGTTCACCTCGCTGTTCCTGTTGCCGGTCGCGTTCGCCGCGCTGGCGCTGCCGCACCGCTGGATCTGGGCGACCGCTTTGTTGTGCGGGTTGGGTTACGCACTGGCAGCTGCTTTCGGACGGCCGCTGCCGCATTTGCACGGGGCGATGGATGGCTTCGATCTGCACCTGCTGGGCATGGCGGTGAACTTCCTGATTTCGGCTGGGGTGTTCGTCTATTTCCTGTCGCGCATGGCCGAACAGCGCGCCCGGCGCGAACGCGAACTGGCGCAGCTGCGCGAGCGCTTCGCGCGCGATGAGGGCATCCTCGCGCTGGCCACGCACGCGGCCTCGGTCGCGCATGAGCTGAACACGCCGCTGGCCACGATGCTGCTGGCGCTGGAAGAACTCGAACAGCGCCCGCTGCCGCCCGACATCGCACCCGATATCGAACTGCTGAAAACCCTCACCGATACCTGCCGCGAACGGGTGCGCGAACTGGCGCGCGCCGGCCAGTTCGGCCAAGGCGTGGATCCGGAACAGGTGGTGGCACGCTGGAGCCTGCTGCGCCCGACAATCCGGCTGCTGCGCCCGGCCACACTGGCGCCGGGAACGCGCGTGGATGCGGCGGTCGGCCATCTGTTGCAGGCGCTGCTGGACAACGCCGCCGATGCCAGCCAGGCCGCCGGTTCGGATCAGGTGACGCTGGCCCTGCGCTGCGATGCCGAAACTCTGAGCGGGGATATCCTCGACCAGGGCCACGGCTTCGATCCGGAGCGTCCGCTGCTGCCTGGCACGCTGTTCCGCAGCGACAAACCGCAGGGCATGGGCGTGGGGCTGGCGCTGTCGCACGCGACGATCGAACGCCTCGGCGGCAGCCTGACGATGCACGGTGACGAACGCGGCAGCCACGTGCATTTCAGCGTGCCACTGCTGAAGCAGGAAGGCGCCTGATGCGCGGCCTGCTGCTGGACGACGACGCGCTTTACCGCAACACGCTGGCGCGCGCGCTGCAGCGGCGCGGCATCGCGATGCTTCTGGCCGCCAGTGCCGATGAAGCGCTTGAACAGGTGCGCGCACAGCCACCGGATTTCGCCTTGATCGATCTGAAACTGGCCGAAGGTGACGGCACCGGACTTGACCTGATCGCGCCGCTGCGTGCCGCTGCACCGGCGATGCGGATCGTGCTGGTGACCGGCTACGCCAGCGTCGCGACCGCAGTGGAAGCGATCAAGCGCGGCGCCGACGACTACCTGCCCAAACCTTCATCCGTGGACGCGATCCTGCATGCGGTCGGCGCCATCACCAGCACGCAGGACGTGGTGGCTCCGCCGGAACCGGCCGCGATGACACCGCTGGCGCGGATCGAATGGGAACACATCCAGCAGGCCCTGACCGAAACCGATGGCAACATCTCCGCCGCCGCCCGCCTGCTCGGCATGCACCGCCGCTCACTGCAACGCAAACTCGCCAAACGCCCACCGCGCGGGTGAAGTGATCGTGCCGGTTTGGACACTGCGGCTCCCTCTCCCCTGTGCGCAGCATGGGGGAGAGGGTTGGGGTGAGGGGGGCTTTCGCGGCAAGAACAAGCAAAAACACTATCGTCAGTGGCGCGGGGGGGGGGGGGGGGGGGGGGGGGGGGGGGGGGGGGGGGGGCGGGGGGGGGGGGGGGGGGGGGGGGGGGCGGGGGGGGGGGGGGGGGGGGGGGGGGGGGGGGGGGGGGGGGGGGGGGGG
>NZ_JBBHDV010000019.1:0-31412 GCF_037478135.1 Denitratimonas organivorans | reverse complement strand
TCGTGGAGCGGCCCAGCCTACGGCACCTGGCCCGCTTCGGTTCAAGGAAATTGCACTTCAGGGTTGAATCCGCCGGGCCGTGTCGACATGCCTCACGCCATTCCGGGTTGGCTTCGGGTTCCTCAAGTTCAATCCCGAACGGAAAGGGTGAGGATGCGGTAGTAGCGGCCAAGTGGCTGATCTGCTCGATCGTCGGAAAATGACGAGCAATCATGACTGCGTGCTGGCGAATCTCTAGCGGCAGGCGCTCGTCCCGAGCCACGCGCGGCTCCGCTCGTGTGGAGTGGTCATCATCTGCTCCAGAGGTATTGATTGAGGAAGTGTCTTCGGCCCCGCTCTCAGACAGTGAGATCTGGCGTTCCCATCTGCGCGCCTTGCATGTCTCTATGGGGGAGATGCTGATGTCTGCCTACGATCCCGCAGTTCCCCTGTGGAGCCTGTCGGCCACCAGCTGCTGCGCCGCGTCAGCGGCGGATGCGTTCGGCCGCCGGTCAGCAGCTTCTGCTTCCTTTCGCGCCTGCGGCGCATATGTCTCCAGGAACATCGCGGCGTGGAACCGATACTTGCGTGCCTCGCTCGGCAGGGAAATGCCAACTTGCTTGGCTACAAGCGTCGCGTAACTGAGCTGGGCCTCGGTCGGCTCTTTCAAGTCCCAATCGATGCAGTCCTTGAGCAGTGTCTCGATCTGGTTTTCCAGGCGCTTGACGAAAGTGTCCCGGACACGCCGATCCTTGATTCGTTCGTACTGGACAGTCAGCGCCTCCTCGAGTTGCTGAGAGAAGTATAGCTCCAGTGTCATCTCAACCGCGGGGTTCACCAGATAGAGGGTCGGCAGGGATTCGTGTAAAAACGGGCCGAAAGTGAGCTAACTGCCTGTCGCAGCTGGCTTTCTTGGCCGCTCCAGAAAATCGAGGGTTGGGCAGCATTCTCCCGCCGGCACTTGGGCGCACCGCGCTATTTTCTGTTCGAGATCCCTCTCCAGCTGTCGCAGCTCGCGGATTCGTAGACGGACATCGACGAGCTTTCGCTCGGTCAGCTGACGGGTCTGCTCGCAAGAACGTTCGCCTGTGATCTCTAGCAGGCCAGCGATCTCGTCGAGGCTGAATCCCATCATCTGAGCGCGCCGGATGAACTGAAGCCGATTGACATCGTTTTCGTCGTAACGACGCACGCCTCCTATGGGTCGCTCGGGTTGACGCAGCAGCCTACGTCGCTGGTAGTAGCGCACGGTTTCGACGTGCACATCGGCCGCCGCCGCCAGCCGGCTGATCGTAAACGTGTTCGGACGCACGGCTTGACTCCGTACCTAGGTACAGAGGCTAGTATGCTCTGATGCAAACAACCCCGGCCAAATCGTCTGTTCCAGCCATCGTTGGCGCGAGCATCGCCGCCATTGGCGCATCGGTCTGCTGCGTCGTGCCGCTGGTGCTGGTCCTGCTGGGCATCAGTGGCGCCTGGATCGGCAACCTGACCGCGCTGGATCCATGGCGCCCTTGGTTCAGTGCTGCCGCCCTGCTGTCGCTGGGGTTAGCCTTCTGGGGCCTGTACGGACCAGCCTCTCGATGCCGCGCCGAAGGCCAATGCGTGGATCCGGGCATCTTGAGCCGGCGGCGGCGCTGGCTTTGGTTAGCCACTGTCGTGATCGCCTTGTTGTTGTTGTTTCCGTATTACGTGATTTGGCTTCTGTAGGAGACGATCGATGCGCAAGTGGACATTGGCCTTGATGGCCGTCATATGGGCCGGAACGGCGGGGGCCGCCCCCACTGAGACGGTGGTGTTGCAGGCCGCGAACATGACCTGCCCTACGTGCAGCATCACCATTGAGAAAGCGCTCGAGAAGGTGCCCGGCGTAGCTGACACTGCGGTCGATACCAAGGCAGCCACGGTAACGGTGACCTTCGATTCCGAGCGTACAAGTGCTTCGGACATCGCACGGGCCATCACCGAAGCAGGCTTCCCGGCCAAGGCACGGACAAATGGTGGCTGATCTGCAACTGCAAAGCATGCTGACCTGCCCAGAATGCAGGCACCAGGCCAGCGAGATGATGCCTACCACGGCCTGTCAGTTTTTCTACGAGTGTCCAGGCTGCAGCACGGTACTGCGGCCCAAGCCGGGCGACTGTTGTGTGTTCTGTTCGTACGGCACCGTGCCGTGTCCACCGATCCAGCAACAGAATCCCTGCTGCGGATAGCGGTCGCGGCCACTGGATGCCGATCATCAGCCAACTCGGCGAACAAACGCCCCGGCATACGGGGCATTTCTTCTCTTGGGCCGGGCAACGGGCCGCAACTTGCTATTTCGCCTCGTCCCGGTAGCTCCGCCAAGCCATACGGAGTACCCGCCAGGCGGACCGCAGAAACATCAGCAACAGTCCACCGGCGATGACCAGATCGGGCCAGCCCGCATCGAACAGCCACACGCCGGCGGCCGCCAGCAGTACCGCAACACCCTCGTACAGATCATTGCGCGAACACTCCCACGCCGATGACATGTTCACATCGCCGAAGCGGTACGGCGTCAGCAACCACAGGCACAGTGCGTTGAACGCAAGGTTGATCACCGCAGCAATGCCGATGGCCTCGAAGATCGGTACCTCCGGATGGGCCAGGCGCCAGCCGATCTGGATGGCGACCGCCACCGCGGCGCCGAAAATCAGCAGTCCCTTGATCAGCGCCACTTTGGCCTTGGCGCGCAAGCTGGCGCCGATCACCGCCAGGCTCAGCAAGTAGGTCAGCGCATCGCCAAGATTGTCGAGGCTGCCTGACAGCAACGAGGACGATCCGCTGTAAATCGCCGCCGTGATCATCATCACGAAGGTGGCGATGTTGATCGCCAGCACGATCATCAGCACGCGCCGCTGCCCGGCCTCCAAGGCCCGGATATCCACTGTGCTTCCGCAGCCGCACGAGTCACCCATGGTCAAGTCTCCAGATGGGAGCGGACGCAGGAATTGCGGACCGCTGTCAGGTCGGCGATCCTAAAGTCTGTAGCCGCTACAGGGTCAAGCCCATGAAGATTGGAGAGGTCGCGACACGCAGCGGGTGCCATCCGGAAACCGTGCGCTACTACGAGCGCATCGGGTTGTTGCCTGCGCCGCCGCGCACAGCGAGCGGGTACCGCGATTATCGGTCAACGGACGTGGATCGATTGCGCTTCATCAGTCGTGGCCGCGACCTTGGCTTCTCCCTGGAGGAGATCCGCAGCCTGCTGGGCCTGGCCGAGGACGACGGATTGTCATGCCAAGATGTCGACCGGCTCGCCCGCGTGCACCTGGTGGACATTCAGGCCCGGCTCGGGGACCTGCAGCGGATGGCCGCTGAGCTCGAACGGGTGATCGGCAGCTGCAGTGGGGGCGAGCGCGGCCAATGTGTCATCCTGGACACGCTGCGGCGCCCACTGACAAGCACCGAGAAGTGACCTGGGCGGGCGGCAGCATGGCAGTCACGCGTTGCCACCCGTCGTATCAGCGGTATGTAGGCCAGCATTGCGATCAACTCGACCAGCGTCTGGGTCACGATCACCGCCGGTACGATGGGAAGCGCGCCGGGGATCGACAGGGCCAACGGCAATATCACCAGTGAGTTGCGCGTGCCCGACGCGAACGCCACGGCCCGTTTCGCCGGAACAGCCAGCTTGAAAATCCGTGCCACCGCAAGGCCGAGCTGTGGCGCGATGATCGCGAAGGCAATGTAGAACGGCACGACCGAGACCGCAGCATTGCTTGCTGGTCCCAGCTGCGGTGTCACCGCTGCGATCACCACGAAGAGCACCCCCGCGGTGGCGGGTACCGGCATCACCCCACCCAGGCAGGCCAAACGGGCCACTCTCGGCGAGCGCGAGGCGGCTGCCTGCAGGCCCGCCGCGAGCAGTAGCGGGACCGCGATCAGCCAGACGAATGCGTGCAGGAACGGACCTGCCTGGACCAGTGAGGCCGATGTTTCGCCCATCAGCACGCCGAAGTACAGCGGCAACAGCAACATCTGCACGAGCAATAGAACCGGCGTCGCAGCCAGCAGCAGCGCGGAGTCCGCCTTGCCCAGATGGGAAAAGGTGACCACGTAGTCGATGCATGGGCACAGCAGTACGAAGAGCACGGCGATACGGACCAGCGGGTCTGCTGGCAAAAGCGGCAACATGGCCGCGACCAGCAGCGGCACGACCAGGAAGTTTGCAACGAGCAATGCGCCCAGGAAGCGCCGGTTCGCCAGCGCGGCTCGCAGCTTGACCAACGGCACCTGCAGGAAGGTGACGAACAGCATCAATGCCAGCGCGGGATTGATCAGGACTTCCAGCCTGCCGGTGCCGGGTACGGTCAACGCGACGGCGAAGCCGAGCGCAATCGCCAGAAAATAGATCGGGATCTGGTGCCGTTCCAGTCTGTCACGCACATCGTTCAACCGACTCATGGGGTGACCGCTGTGCCCTGCCGAATGCCCCGACACAAAGCGCGGCTCCGATGGAGAAAGTACTGCAAGCCGGCTCTGCTAGCCATGCTCTTGACCTCGCGCATCCCGCAGGATCTCGATGCCCCCCTTCAGGGCGATCGCCGCCACCGCAAGACCGACGACTAGATCGGGCCAGGCCCGCCCGGTCCAGAGCACCAATCCGCCACCCACAAGCACGCCCGCGTTGGCGACAAAGTCGTTGGTGCTGAAGGTGGTCGCGGCACGCACGTTCACGTTGGCCTGCCGGATCTTCTTGAGTAGCCACACACAGGTCGCGTTCACTATGGCGGCTCCCAGGGCCATCACCATCATGGTTGTGCCAATGGGCTCGACGTCGCCGAAGAAGCGACGACCCACGTCGACCAGGATTCCCGCGGCAAACAGGATCAGCAGCCAGCCGGACACCTTGGCCGCCGACCGTTTCCACGCCGGTGAACGACTGAGCGCGAGCAGGGTGATGATGTAGACGGCGCTGTCGGACGCATTGTCCAGTCCATTCGCGATCAGGGCGCTTGAGCCGGCAGCGAGGCCCGTGACCCAGAACCCCGCGGCAAGCGCGAGGTTCAAGGCAAGGACGATCAACAGGATCCGGCGCTGGTGCGCGCCGTGTATCTCGATCTTCTCTTCGCTCACCTCAGTGGGCCTCCCGTTGCGGCATCGATGCGTCGCCGCGGTGCAGAAGACGGTAGAGGGTGGGCAGGACAAGCAAGATGAGCAGCGTAGAAGACACGATCCCGCCGATCACCACGGTGGCGAGCGGACGCTGTACCTCGGCGCCTGCGCCGACATTGAGCGCCATCGGGACGAAGCCGAGCGACGCCACGAGGGCAGTCATCAAGACCGGCCGCAGCCGCCCGAGCGCGCCGTTGAAGACCGCGTCGTCCAGCGACTGGCCTTGCTCCCGCAGATTGCGAATAAAGGCGATCATCACCAGGCCGTTGAGCACGGCCACGCCGGACAGGGCGATGAAGCCGACCCCGGCGGTGATCGACAACGGGATGCCGCGCAATGCCAGTGCAGCTACACCGCCGGTCAGAGCCAGCGGTACGCCGCTGAACACGATCACCGCATCCCTGGCCGAGCCAAACGCCATGAACAACAGGCCGAAGATGAGGACCAACGTCACCGGTACCACGACTGCGAGCCGTTGGCTGGCCGAGATCAACTGCTCGAACGTGCCGCCGTAGTCGATCCAGTAGCCCTCGGGCACGTCCACCTGCTGCCCGACGCGCTGCTGCAGCTCTTCGACAAAGCTACCCAAGTCGCGATCACGCACGTTGGCGGTGACCACCACCCGGCGCTTTCCATTCTCGCGGTTGATCTGGTTGGGCCCCAGCAGGCTTTCGATCTTCGCGACCTCCCGCAGCGGTACGGTCCGCGCGGTCGCCCAGCGTGGCTCCAGGCTCGACCGGTCCGCGTTCGCAACGTCGGGCAAGGGGATCGGCAGATCCTGAAGGGCAGTCGGATCGACACGCATCTGTTCCGGCAACCGGACCACGATGTCGAAGCGGCGGTCGCCCTCGAACAGCTGGCTGGCAACCTGACCACCGACCGCGGTGGCAATGGTCTGCTGCACGATCCCCGGATTCAGGCCAAAGCGCGCCAGCGCCGCACGATCCGGGACGATCGTCAGCAGTGGCAAGCCGGTCGCCTGTTCGGTCTTGACGTCCGCCGCGCCATCGACCTGCCTGGCAACCGCCTCGACCTGTTCGGCGACCTCGATCAGCATGTCCAGATCATCGCCGAACACCTTGACCGCCACGTCCGCACGCACGCCGGAGATCAGCTCGTTGGTCCGCATCTCGATCGGCTGCGTGAACTCGTAGTTGTTGCCTGGAAGCGTCGCCACCGCCGCCTCGATCTCCTCGAGCAGCACGTCCTTGGGCTTGCTCGGGTCGGGCCACTGCGCGCGTGGCTTCATCATCAAGAAGGTGTCCGCCACGTTCGGCGGCATCGGGTCGGTGGCCACCTCCGCCGTGCCGATCTTGCTGAAGACCCGCTCCACTTCAGGAACCTGCTGCAGGCGCTCCTCAACGGCGAGCTGCATCTTCACCGACTGCTCCAGGCCCGTGCCTGGGATACGGATCGCGTGCATGGCGATGTCGCCCTCGTCCAGGCTGGGAATGAACTCGCTGCCCAGGCGCGTGGCGACCAGCAGGGACACGGCAACCAGGGCGAGTGCCCCGCCAAGGACCCAGTTCTGCCGGCGGAGCGACCAGGCAAGCAAGGGCTCATAGCGGCCTCGCGTCCACTGGACCAGCCGGTTCTCCTTCTCCTGGACGCGATTGCCCATGAAGATCGCGATCGACGCGGGAACGAAGGTCAGCGACAGCACCATGGCGCCGGTGAGGGCCAGCACCACCGTGATCGCCATGGGATGGAACATCTTTCCCTCGATCCCGGTCAGGGCGAAGATCGGCAGGTACACCGCGGCGATGATGAACATGCCGAACAGGCTGGGCCGGATGACCTCGACCGTGGCGGTAGCCGTCAGGTCGTTGCGTTCTTCACGTGTCAGCGTCCGGCCAAGCCGATGCTGCATCTCGCCAAACCGGCGCAGGACGTTCTCGATGATGATGACCGCGCCATCGACGATCAGCCCGAAGTCGAGTGCACCCAGGCTCATCAGGTTGCCCGAGACGCCTCCGCGCACCATTCCGGTGATCGTGAACAGCATGGCCAGGGGGATGACGGCTGCGGTGATCAGCGCGGCGCGGAAGTTCCCCAGTAGCAGGAACAGGACCACGATCACCAGCAGGGCGCCCTCGACCAGGTTCTTCGAGATCGTCTGCATCGTGCGTTCGACCAGCCCGGTGCGGTCGTAGACCGCCGTCGCGGTGACGCCTTCCGGCAAACTTGCGTTCGCATCCTGCAGCTTCGCCGCCGCGGCTTGCGCGACCGTGCGACTGTTGGAGCCGACCAGCATCGACACGGTGCCCAGCACGACCTCTTCGCCGTTCTGGGTCGCCGCGCCCGTACGAAGCTCCGGACCCTCACCCACCTGTGCCACGTCAGCGACCCGGATCGGCAGGCCGTCGCGTCGGTCCAGCACGATGTTCCGGATCTCGTCGATCCCGCCGACCTGGCCGGGCACGCGCACCAGGTACTGCTGGCCGTTGCGCTCGATGTAACCGGCGCCCATGTTCTGGTTGTTGGCCGCCACCGCGTCGACGATGTCCTGCAGCGTGAAGCCGAGTGCGACCAGCCTGGACGGGTCCGGCGTGATGTGGATCTGCCGCTCGAAGCCGCCCATCGTGTTGACTTCGGTCACGCCCGGGGTGTTGCGCATCTGCGGCCGGATCACCCAATCCTGCAGGGTGCGCAGGTCGGTGGCGGTCCACGGCGTGCCGTCCGGTTTGACCGCCTCGGGCGCGGCATCGATGGTGTACATGAAGATCTCGCCCAACCCGGTCGAGATCGGCCCCATTTCGGGTTCCAGTCCCTCTGGGATCTGCGAGCGGATCTGCTGCAGGCGCTCGGCCACCTGCTGCCTGGCGAAGTACAGGTCGGTGCCGTCCTCGAACACCACGGTGACCTGCGACAAGCCGTAGCGCGACAGCGAGCGCGTGTAGTCGAGCCGGGGCAAGCCGGCGAGTGCCGTCTCGATCGGATAGGTGACCCGCTGCTCGGACTCCAGCGGAGAGTAGCCGGGCGCCTCGGTGTTGATCTGCACCTGGACGTTCGTGATGTCCGGCGTTGCATCGATCGGGAGCCGGGTGAAGCTCCAGATGCCTACTCCGATCAGCCCGAGGGTCAGCACCAGCATCATCCAGCGATGCCGGATCGAGAACCGGACGATCCGCTCCAGCAGGCCCGGCTGGCGGCCTATGGCGTCAGTGGTCATGCGCCGCGCCTTCCTTGCCGATGTCCGCCTTGATCAGGTAGCTCTCCGCGACGACCACCTCCTCGCCTTCACTCAGGCCCGAGAGGATCTGCACCTGCGTGGCATCGCGGGCACCGAGTTCGACGTGTCGGGTCAGGTACGTCTCGCCCTCACGTACGAACACGGACTCCTGGCCATCCATCGACTGCAGCGCGGTCAGCGGCACCATCAGGTCCACCGGTTCCTGTGCGACCGTGATCCGCGCCTTGACCGCCGTACCCGGCCGCCATTGGTTGTCGGCGTTGTCGATCGTTGCGCGGGCGACAGTGCTCTGGCTGGCCGTGGCCATGCCGGGGAGCACACGTTCGAGCGTGGTGTGGACCAGCTCGCCATCGCTCATGCGGGTGACCGCCACCGGCACGCCCGGCTGGATGTGCTGGGCGTCGGCGCCAAAGATGTGGAGGTCGACCCAGAGCTGCGAGAGATCGGCGATCTCGAACAGCGGCGCGCCCTCACCGGCCAGGCCGCCGACCGAGGCACTGCGGTCGACGACGACACCGGAGATCGGCGCGGCGACGCTGTAGGTGCTCAGGCTCAGGTTGCTCTCGATCGTCGCCAGTGTCTGGCCGGCGCGAACCTGGTCTCCGACATTGGCGCGCAGTGAGCGGATCGGGCCTGGGAAGCGGGCGGTGACCTGCGCAACACGGCCCTCTACCGGGGTCAGCAGGCCTTGTACCTCATGCTCGTCGGCGATCACGCCGGGGCCGACGGGCCGCGTCTGGATACCGGACTTTTCGGCAATTTCGGCAGGGATGACCGTGCTGGCGATTTCACCCGCTTCATGACCGTGTTCGTCGGCCTCGGTGCCGTGGTTGGCGGCCTCGTCAGCATGGGCGTCGTTTGCCGGCTGGCTAGGCTGGTCCGGCTCACCACTGCAAGCCGCCAGGCTCAAGGCCAGCGCCAATGCCGGGATCAGGTGGACAGGCTTCATGGGGTTGCTCCTTGGTTGTCTTGCGGGCCCGGGCCGGCGACGAATGCCTGGCCGGTCAGCCGCTGGATCTCGATCAGGGCGCGCTGGGCTTCCAGCGCAGCTGCCAGCTGTTGCTGCCGTGCGGCGGCGCGCTCCGCCTGCAGGCTCGACCACTCCAGATAACTGGCGGCGCCTGCGCGGTACGCGGTGGCGGCCGCTGCTTCGGCCTTGGCCAGACGTGGAAGCACGTCCTCACCCAGCCGCTGTGCTTCCAGGCGGGCCACCCCGAAGCGGCCATGCGCCTCAGCGAGGGTGGAGTAGAGCGACAGCCCCACGGCCTCCCGTTCGATTTCCAGCGCTGTCAACTCGGCGCGTGCGGCACGGATGCCCGGTTGTGCCCGGCGGGTGGTGCCCAGCGGGATCGAGACACTGCCGACCAAGCCGAAGTCATCGCCGTCCGCCATCCGTCGCACGCCCACCTGCCAGTCGAAGTCCGGGGTCGCTTCGCTGCGTGCCAGCTGCAGGCGTGCCTCGCCAATGCGCTGCTGATCGACGAACTGCGCGAGCTCGGGAGTGCGTTGCAACCAGTCGGCGAGTACCGCGAAGTCCGCGATCTGGGGCACGGCGAGCAGATCGCCCCCGAGGATCTCGAATGCGGGATTTCGCTCGCCCCACAGGGCCGCGAGATGCTGGCGGGCGGCCGCCTGACGTTGCCGGGCGCGAGCGCGATCCAGTTCCGACCGCGCGAGGGCGGCCTGGGCGGTGAGTACGACCGATTCCGGCGAAGCGCCGGCCTCGTGACGCCGGCGCGCCGCAGCAACGGTGCGTTCGCGCTGGTCGACGTCCAACTGCGCAAGCTCGCCTTCGCGTTGCGCACCGACGACCGCCAGGTAGCGGCGGGCCACTTCGGCCAGGAGATCCAACCGCTGCGCCTCGCGCTCGATGGCCAGCGCGTCGATCCGGCTTTGCGCGAGCGTGCGGCGGGCATCGAGCTTGCCGCCGCGCTCCAGCACGGAGGCGAGGCTCAGCGTGATCTCGGCGCCATCCAGGCCGCTGGCCGGGCCGGTACCGAGCACGTTCTCGACCTCGGCTCCAGCGACCAGCGCCGGGCGCAACGAGGAGCGATCCAGTTCGGCTTTCAGGGCCTCATGGCGGGCACCAAACAAGCGTAGATCGGGATGGGCGTCGGCAACGCGAAGGAAAGCGTCGTCCAGGGTGAGGGGGTCGGCGGCGTGCGTGGGGAATGCCACGGCACACACGGCGACGAACGCGGCCAGGGCCGCTGATCGCAAACGCATGGGGGTTGCTCCGATGAATCGAATTGACGGGAGTCGGCATCAGGCCGACGGCGCGGTCATCCGAAGATCGGAGGCTTGAATGGGCTCGGCAGACGCAAGGCGGCCGGGGGCGATGCTTTTTCGACCCCCATTCGACCGGCGACCGGTCGAGTAGAAAATGAATCCAGGACCGGCAACACGGCCGCGGCTGAACCACAGCAATGGGCGAAATCCAGTAACAGGTGCAACGTCTCCGATCCGTCTTGATCGTGCGCGTCCGCCGCGGCGAACTCCGCGCCCGGATCGTTGGCATGCGGGCCGTGGCTGTGCGCGCCCGACGGATCGTCCGCGAGCTCATGCATTTCGCCAGCGGCTGTCATCACCGGTTGGAACGCCAACCCCAACGCAAGCACACCCAGCACGACGACGCGCAGGAGCGGCAACAAGAAGCGGGGATGCAGGCGGGTCATGGCCGCGCAGGGTACCTGCGGATGATGGGGTTATACAATACCGCTGAATGCGTCGAGAGGGCTACAGGGAAAAGGCGCGTTCCAGTTGTCGGCCATGGCACCGCTTGTACTTGTTTCCGCTGCCGCACTGGCACGGCTGGTGATCGCGCAGCCCCGACGACAGTGCGTGTCCAGGAACTGGTGCGCCTGCTGCAGCGGTTCGATCTCGTTCTCCGGGACACTGACATGGCCGTCGGCCGTCGGTACGCCCCGACTCAGCACGTGCGTGATCGCTTCGGACACCCCGATGAAGTGCCGGATCAACTGGTCATCGCGAACCGGCAGGCGCACGTTGTCGACCGTCGCGCCGGTGTAGCGGCGTCGCGGGTCAGACACGAAGAGGACCTTGGTTTCATGGTGGAGCTTGGGCGTGACATCGACCATCTGGCCGTCAGGGGACAGCCAGATCGCGTGAAACTCCGCTTCGACCATCACATGCGGCCATTCCCATAGCTGCCAACCGCAGAGCATGCGTCCGCCGTCCCGCGCGATCTTCGCCTCGACGTTAGGGAAGCACTCTTTTTCAAGCGCATCAGGTTCGGGCTCGACAACCATGTAGGTCGCCACGCCGCCAGGAACCACTCTCTGGACCAGCTGGCGAATATGTCGGGTTATCTGCGGCGGGGTGGTGGTGTGCAAGCGTCGACCCTCGAATGGCACCGGAGAGAGACCGGTCGGCCTGATGATGAAGTACTCTGATGGCGCCGAGAGGTCGGCATCACGAAACCGATGGGTTCTGAACTCTCAAACCAATTGATCGTGATCAGGTCAACGACACGGGAGTCCAGTCCATGCTCTACGACGCTTTGACCTGCCGCTCGTACCACGGGCGTGTGCCGTTGACGATCCTGACCACTGATAGCATCACGGGGACCTCGATCAGCACGCCGACCACGGTAGCCAGCGCCGCGCCGGAGTGCACGCCAAACAGGGCCACCGCCGTAGCGACCGCCAGCTCGAAGAAATTGCTGGCCCCGATCAGCGCCGACGGTCCGGCCACGCAATGGGCGACACCCAGCCTGCGGTTGAGCAGGTAGGCTAGCCCGGAGTTGAAGTAGACCTGGATCAGGATCGGCACCGCCAGGATCGCGATGATCAGGGGCTGCTCGACGATCTGCCTTCCCTGGAAGCCGAACAGCAGCACCAGCGTCGCCAGCAGTGCAACCAGCGAGACAGGTCCCAAACGAGCGAGCACCCGTTCCAGCCTGGCCTCGCCGCCGCGTACAAGCAGCCAGCGACGCAAGACGATAGCCACCGCCACCGGCAACAGGATGTAGAGGCCCACCGACAGCGCCAGCGTGTCCCAGGGCACGGTGATCGACGACAGTCCCAACAGCAGGGCGACCAGCGGTGCGAACGCCACCACCATGATGGCGTCGTTGAGCGCGACCTGGCTGAGCGTGAAGTTCGCGTCGCCGCGACACAGGTTGCTCCACACGAACACCATGGCGGTGCAGGGTGCGGCGGCCAGCAGGATCAGCCCCGCCATGTAGGAGTCGATCTGGTCCGCCGGGAGCCAGTCGGCGAAGACATGCCGCAGGAAGAACCAGCCCAGCAGGGCCATCGAGAACGGCTTGACCGCCCAGTTGACGAACAGGGTGACGCCGATGCCGCGCCAGTGCCTGCCCACTTCCCGCATGGCGCCGAAGTCGACCTTCAGCAGCATCGGGATGATCATCAGCCAGATCAGTGCGGCCACCGGCAGGTTGACCTTCGCGACTTCCATGCCGCCGAGGGCTGCGAAAGCATTTGGCAAGAAATGTCCCAGGCTGGTGCCGACCACGATGCACAGCGCGACCCACAGGGTCAGGTAGCGTTCGAACAGCCCCATGCGGGGCGCTGCCTCAGCCATGGGCGACCGCCTCGTCTTCAGGTTGTACGAAGCCGATGCGGTCGAGGGCCGCCTTCAACGCTTCACGGTCATCCCAGACCTCGGTCGGCAGCGCCAGCAGAGCCTGCAGTCGCGCCTTGACGATGCGGTGGGCCTGGCGGAATGCCTTCCGCTTGTCCTCGTCATCGCCTTCAACGGTTGCCGGGTCCGGGAGCCCCCAGTGCACGCGAAGAAAGTCCCCGAGCACGACGGGGCAGGTTTCGGCCGCGGCCGAATCGCAGACGGTCACCACCAGATCCATCGGTACCGCGTCCGGCGTCGTGAACTCGTCCCAGGACTTGCTACGCAGGCCTGCCGTGGCAATGCCTTCGGCCGCCAGTTGGGCAAGCGCCCAGGGGTTGACCGTGCCGGCCGGCTGGCTGCCGGCGCTGAAGACTTCGAAGCGGTGGCCGGCCCAGGCGCGGAGCGTGGCCTCGGCCAGCACGCTGCGCGCGGAATTGCCGGTGCACAGGAAAAGGACGCGACGCTTCATCGGGGCGGTTCCTCGAGTGACAGGTGGGAGAGGATCAACAGGCGCAGGCGGCCCCGGCACCAGGGGGGCAGCTCTCATCCGCGGAGCCCACGCAGCAGTTGTGGGTCAGGTAGGCGACCAGTTCGTTCATGGCTTCGAAGTTGGCGCGATAGCAGACGTTGCGCCCCCGGCTCTCGCTGCCGATCAGACCGGCATGGACGAGCTCCTTCAGGTGGAATGACAGGGTTGCGCCAGGGACGGCCAGTGCTTCCGCAATTTCACCGGCCATGCGGCCGTTGGGGCCGGCCTCGACCAGCAGCCGGAAGATCGCCAGCCGGGTGGCGTGGCCCAGCGCCGTCAGCGCAGCGATTGCCTGATTCGTTTCCATCATTCTAGAATAGTCGAATGAATAACGAACTGCAATCACCCGTGCTCCTCGACCTCCCTCATCTGGCCGCCGACCTGCTTCCCGGTCCTCGCCATGACGCGCTCGGCGTCGACGCGACGGCACCAGCGCCACGCATCCTTCTCTTGTACGGCTCCCTGCGACCGCAGTCCTACAGCCGCAAGCTGGCACTGGAAGCCGAGCGCATCCTGCGACACCTCGGCGCCGAAACCCGGGTGTTCGATCCGCATGGCCTGCCCATGCTGGACAGCGTCGGCAGCGATCACCCGAAAGTGCAGCAGCTGCGCGAATGGTCGCAGTGGTCGGAAGGCCAGGTCTGGGTGTCGCCCGAGCGCCACGGCACGATCACCGGCGTATTCAAGAACCAGATTGACTGGCTGCCGCTCGAGGACGGTAGCGTGCGACCCACCCAGGGACGAACGCTGGCGGTCATGCAGGTGTGCGGCGGCTCGCAGTCGTTCAACGTGGTCAACGCCCTGCGCGTGCTGGGACGGTGGATGCGGATGGTGACGATTCCCAACCAGTCGTCGGTCGCGAAGGCGTGGCAGGAATTTGACGACGCGGGGCGCATGCGCGCTTCGCCGTTCTTCGACCGGGTGGTGGACGTAATGGAGGAGTTGGTCAAGTTCACGCTCCTGGTGCGCGGGCGGAGTGATTACTTGGTCGATCGCTACAGCGAGCGGAAGGGTGCCGATGAAGCCCGTCGAGTGGCCAGAGAGTCGGGAGTTCTGGAAGATGTTCCAGCAGCGTCCTGATCTTGCGGGCTGCTTGCTCGCTGGCGATGATCATCAAGGTCGGTTGAGCGATCACCTCGCGCTGTTCTCAGTGATCAATCTTGTTGGTACCTGCATCATCTGAGCGCGACGGATGAACTGAAGCCGATTGACATCGTTTTCGTCGTAACGACGCACGCCTCCTATCGGTCGCTCGGGTTGACGCAGCAGCCTACGGCGCTGGTAGTAGCGCACGGTTTCGACATGCACGTCGGCCGCCGCCGCCCAGCTGGCTGATCGTAAACGTGTTCGGACGCACGGCTTGACTCCGTACCTAGGTACAGAAGCTAGTATGCTCTGATGCAAACAACCCCGGCCAAATCGTCTGTTCCAGCCATCGTTGGCGCGAGCATCGCCGCCATTGGCGCATCGGTCTGCTGCGTCGTGCCGCTGGTGCTGGTCCTGCTGGGCATCAGTGGCGCCTGGATCGGCACCCTGACAGCTCTCGATCCCTTGAGGCCCTGGTTCAGCGCCGCCGCCGTACTGTCCTTGGCCGTGGCGTTTTGGATGCTGTATCGACCGGCGGCACGGTGCGGTGTGGATGGCAGTTGCATCGCCCCGGACGCTCTGCGACGCAGGCGACGTTGGCTCTGGTTGGCGACAGCCCTCATCGTCCTGTTGCTGCTGTTTCCCTATTACATCGTCTGGATTCTGTAGGAGGCGCGATGCACAAGTGGATACTGGCCCTGGTGGCTGCTCTGTCGGTCGGTGCCGCTCTTGCGACGCCCGCAACCGTAGTGATGCTCGATGCTGAGAACATGACCTGTCCCGCCTGCGGCATCACCATCAGGAAGGCGCTGGAGAAGGTGCCGGGCGTGGCCGATGTGAAGGTGGACACCCGGGCTGAAACAGTCACGGTGACGTTCGAATCGAGCCAGACGGATGCAGCCGGAATCGCGCGTGCAGTCACGGAAGCAGGCTTCCCGGCCAAGGTGCGGACTGGCGGTGAGTGACGTCAAGCTGGAAAGCATCTTGACCTGCCCGGAGTGCGGCCATCGGGCGACCGAGACAATGCCCGTCATAGCGTGTCAATTCTTCTATGAGTGCACGGGCTGTGGAGCGGTTTTGCGTCCGCATCAAGGCGACTGCTGTGTGTTCTGCTCGTTCGGAACAGTGCCATGTCCACCGATCCAACAGAACAATCCCTGTTGTGGTTGAACCGCGGACTCCGATAATAGTTGGACAGACAGGCTGCGAGATCGACTGTGCCACCTTGGAAAGCGCGCCGCTCAACCAGCGGTGTGCATGCGAAGTGGTCGACATCCTCCGTCTGCACGAGTCGATCCGGGGTGCCTTTCCGGAGTTCACGACTGATCCCGCCGTACACGCGCACTTATTTTCACCCTATGCCTTGTTCGTTGATCGGCCCGCGTTGGAGGCCATGGGACGAGTCGCGGCGGCGGTCTTCGACGTCGCAGGAAACCCGGGATATAGCCAACGGGTCCTGCAATGGGCCCCTGACATTGCAACCCATGATCCGGGTTCGGCGGGGGGCGTCCTGGGTTTGGACTTTCACCTGACGGTCGATGGGCCGCGGCTGATCGAGGTCAACACCAATCCAGGCGGTCTGCTCCTCAATGCCTTGTTGCTCGATGCCGTGCGGTCTTGCGCGCCGCCAGCATGGGCCACCTGGACCAACGCGGCCCAAGCGCGTGATGCGGCCGTCACGGCCTGGATGGAGGATGCTCGGCAGCAATCCGGGCGCACGCCGTCGCGCCTGGCCATCGTGGACAGCACTCCGCGAGCGCAGTTCCTTTACCCCGAGTTTGAGCTGTACGCGAACGCGTTTCGGGACCATGGCGTGGACTGCGTGATCAGCGCTCCCGAGGATTTGTCGTTTGGTTCGGACGGGCTTGAGGATGCCCACGGTCGAATCGACACTGTCTACAACCGGTTGACCGATTTCGCGCTCGAGGATGCCTCGCATGCAGACATTCGTGAGGCTTACCTGGCAGGGGACGTCGCGCTGATGCCGCATCCCCGAGCACACGCGCTGTTTGCCGACAAGCGCAACCTTGCGGTGCTCGGGGACCCGGCTCTGCTCGGCGGGTTCGGGGTCGATGCGGGTTCGACGGCACTGCTGGGCCAGGTGATCCCGCCCACGGTCGAACTCGTGCCCGCGAACCGGGATGCGTTGTGGGCAGCGCGCAACGGCTATTTCTTCAAGCCTGCAGCAGGGTTCGGCAGCCGTGGGAGTTATCGGGGCGACAAGTTGACCCGGCGGACTTGGGAGTCTATGGCGTCGGCGACCTACATCGCACAGGCCTTCGCGCCACCGAGCATGCGGATCGTGCATGGGGGCCAGTCCCTCAAGGCGGATGTGCGCTGCTTCGCGTCCGAGGCGGGTGTCCTGTTGTTCGCGGCCAGGCTGTACCAGGGCCAGACCACGAACATGCGCACCCCCGGTGGTGGATTCGCAGCGGTGCTCACGTCGTCACGGATCGAGGAGTGATTCCCCGCCGGAGCCGACCCTTGGGGCGTGTCGTGGCTACAGCCAGGCGAGTGCCGATTCAGCCAGTTCGCGCTCCTCATCGATCGCGACGTTCCATATGCTCGGCCCGCCCCCGCGGTCGATCCGCGTGGCTCCAGCATCGTTGACGTCAGGTGCCAGCGCCAGGCCGAGCCAGGCCAGTCGCGCGACGATGCGAGCCCGCAAAACCGGCGCGCGATGGCCGATGCCGCCGGAAAAGACGACATGGTCGAGACCGCCAATTGCCGTGGCCATGGCCGCGATGGACTGCGCAATCCGGACTGCAAAGAGCTCCACGGCAAGCTGGGCCTGCGGGCCGGGACCCGTCAGCAACACGCGCATGTCGCCATGGCCGGCGATTCCGGCAAGGCCTGCACTGCGGTACAGGCCGTCTTCAAGCGCCTGCGCATCCAGGCGTTCATGCCTCAGCAGATACAGCAACGCGCCGGGATCGAGATCTCCGGAGCGGGTAGGGCTCGGGATTCCACCCAGCGGAGTGAGCGCCATGGTGGTGTCGCGGCTGCGGCCGTCCTCGACGGCGCAGACGCTGCAGCCACCCCCCAGATGCGCGAAGACGGCGCGGCCCTTCAGGATTCCAGCGTCGTGGCTGGCCACTATGCGGAGCGCGGAGGCAAAGGCGAGCCCATGGAAACCGTAGCGGCGGATGCCCAGCGCATCCCATGCTTCAGGGACAGGCAAGCGGCGGCTCCAGGGCGCGAGCGACGCGTGGAAGTTGGTGTCGAAGGCCACGCCTTGACGCGCGTGCGGCCAACGCAGGCGGGCGGCACGCGCGAACGCGAGGGCTACCGGCTGGTGCAAGGGTGCAAACGGCACCAATTCATCCAATTTCGCGAGCACGGTTTCGTCGAGCTCGCGGGCGTCGTGCAGGTCACCGCCATGTACGATTCGGTGCACCACCACGTCGGGGCTGGGCCACGGCTCCGACAATGCCTCGAGCAGGGTGGCAAGGCGCTCCTGCGCATCCACGCCGACTGGAATCTCGGCCCGGGAGCGCTCGAGCAGACGAGGCTGCGCGCCGTGTCCCTCAGTGTTGAACAGATAGGACGCGCCCTTGAGGGTGGACGAGCCAACGTTGAGTGCAAGAAGCCGGCGCGTGGTCACAGGTGTCCCCGAATCATGTTCATGGGGACCGCACCGCCCGGCGCAACAACTGCGCATTGATTGCCACAACGACGGTGCTCAGCGACATGAGCACTGCCCCAAGCGCAGGTTGCAGCAGGATCCCCCATGCGGCGAGAACGCCAGCGGCGAGAGGGATGGCGACGATGTTGTAGCCGGCGGCCCACCACAGGTTCTGGATCATCTTGCGATAGGTGGCCTTGCTCAATTCGATGATCGCTGGCACGTCGCGCGGGTCGCTGCGCACGAGTACGACGTCGCCGGCCTCGACCGCGACGTCCGTCCCTGTGCCGATGGCGATGCCGACGTCGGACGTGAGCAGCGCCGGAGCGTCATTGACACCGTCACCCACCATCGCGACGCGCTTGCCCTGGGCCTGCAGCTCCTCGATCTTTGCCACCTTGTCCTCGGGCAATACCTCGGCGAAGACGGTGTCGATGTTGAGTTCCTTCGCGACCGCGTTTGCGACCGCCGTGGAATCACCAGTCAGCAGGACAACCTCCAGTCCTTCGTCGTGCAGCCGCTTGACCGCGTCGAACGATTCGGGACGGATGGCATCCGCGATCGCAAATACGGCGAGCACCCGGTCGCCTTCCACCAGGTAGGTTGCAGACTGACCATCGGCTGCCGCTGATTCGGCGGCCCGCCGAAGCGTCTCCGGCGGTTCGACGGCGAGCATTCTCAACAGACCCGGCCCGCCAACGTGAAGCGAGCGCTCCTCGACGACTGCGCGCACACCGCGTCCCGGCATGGACTCGAAGTCCTGCGACATCGGAACGTCGATGCCATGTTCCTTTGCGCTGGTCATCAGCGCCTGCGCGATCGGATGTTCTGCATCGCGCTGGACCGACGCGGCCACGCGAAGCACCTCGTCGCCGGTGAATCCATCGGCGGCAGTGGTCTTCACGACGCGGTGCGAACCGAGGGTGAGCGTGCCTGTCTTGTCGAACACGACCGTGTTCAGCAAACGGGCCTCTTCCAGGCCGCGTCGATCGCGCACGAGCAGGCCGTTCCGTGCGCCAATCGTGGTCGAGATGGCGGTCACCAGCGGAATGGCCAGGCCCAGCGCATGGGGACAGGCGATCACGAGCACGGTCACTACGCGCTCGATCGTGAAGCTCCACGGACGACCGAGGAGTGGCCAGACGATGGCGGTGAGGGCGGCGGAGACGATGGCGATGATCGTGAGGTAGAACGCCGCCCGGTCCGCCAGGGCCTGGGCGCGCGAGCGCGACGTCTGGGCCTGCTCGACGAGCCGCATGATACCCGCGAGCGCGGTCTCGTCGCCGGTTCCCGTCACCTCGACACGCAGCGAGCCCTGTCCGTTGACGGTGCCGGCGATCACCCGGTCGCCCGTCGACTTGTCCATCGGCTTGGACTCGCCGGTGATCATCGCTTCGTTGACGGCGCTGGTCCCTTCCTTCACGACGCCGTCGGCGGGAATGCTCGCGCCGGGCCTGATGAGCAGCAGGTCGCCGCGCTTCAGTTCCGCGACAGGGACTTCCTTCGCGGTACCGGCCTCATCCAACCGCACCGCCATATCAGGCAGCAGCTTCGCGAGTTCCTTGAGAGCGCCCTGTGCCTGGTTGATCGAACGCATCTCGATCCAGTGGCCGAGCAACATGATCGCCACCAGCGTCGCCAGCTCCCACCACAGGTCCAAGCCCTCGACAACGCCGAGCGTGACCAACGCGCTGTAAAAGAAGGCGACGGTGATCGCAAGCGAGATCAGCGTCATCATGCCCGGCAGGCGATTTCTCAGCTCGTGGTATCCGCCGCGGACGAACGGCGAGCCGCCGTAGAAGTACACGATCGTGCCGAACACCGCCGGGATGTACGCCGACCCCGGGAACTGTGGTGCGGTGTAGTCGAACCAATGCTGGATCATCCCGCTCCAGATCAGAGTGGGGATGGTCAGCAGCAGCGTGAGCCAGAACTTGTCGCGGAAGCTCGCCACGCTGTGGCCGGCGTGCTTGTCGTGCCCGGCATGGACGTCACCTTCAGCACCCGTGCGGGGATGCGGCGGTTGCTCGCCGTGCGCGTGATGATCTTGATGATGATGATTGTGTTGCGTCATGGGTCTGCCTTCCTGGATGCACTGATGCGCCGGGCACCAGCGGGGAGATAGATCAGTGTTCTGTTACAAGTGTCCCGATCTGGCGATGGCCATCACCAGCCGCAGTGAGAGCAATCCCGCAGCAGCGAAAGCCACCATAGCCAGGAAAGGCATGTGACCGAACACTTGCGGGCCGTCGGAATGCAGGCTCAACAGCGCACCGCTTACGTACAGGCCCAAGGTGACCAGGGCCAACGCCAGCCGGTTGCCCGTGCGCGCGATTGCCTCCTGCGTGGAACTCAGGCCATGGTGGTGTACGGAGAAGGCGGGTCGTCCGTCGCTCAGTTGCGCCTGCCGCAACAGGTCGGTGGCGATCTGTGGCAGTTGGCGCGCAGTGCGGGCCAGCCGCATGGCAAGCGGCCTGTTGCCGCTGGGGCGGCTGGCTTCGGCAATGTCGGCGATCGCGGCCGCCTGCGCGGACAGCGTCCCCAGCAGGTCCAGATCCGGATCCAGCGCCCGCAGCGTGTTCTCGACCAGGAACAGCGTCCGGATCAGGGACAGCAGGTGGGCCGGAAGCCGGAAGCCAGCGCCCTGCCCAATGCGTGCCACGCGCCAGATTGCCTCGGCAATGGACCACTGCGCCAGCGGACGGCTGGCCATCTCGGCCAGGATCAGGTGGATCTCGCGCACATGCGAGCGGCGGTCGACCTGCGGCGGGAAGAAGCCCATGGCGATCGCTGCATCCAGCACGCCCTCGGCGTCGTCGGCCGCAATGGCCTCGACCATGCCGCCGAGCGCGAGCCGGGATGCAGGGTCGAGCACGCCGATCGAGCCAAAGTCATGCAGGCACAGGCGACCGTCGTCAAAGAAGAACAGATTCCCCGGGTGCGGGTCGGCATGGAAGACGCCGGCGCCGAAGAGCTGATGCACGTAGGCACCGAGCAGCGCCCTTGCCAGTGCGGGAGCCGCCGCCGTTCCATAAGCGGCTTCCAGGCGGGTGCCGTGGCTACGATCCTGGACCAGCACGTCGCGGGTGGCGTAGGGCTCAACGACATGTGGCTGTGTGATGCCGGGCAGGGCATCGAGCACCTTCGCCATGCGGCGCATGTTCTGCGCCTCGTGACGCATGTCGATTTCATCGCGCAGGAATGCGCCCAGCTCGTCCACCAGTTCGAGGGGGCGGTGTCGCTTCAGAGGCGGCCAGATCCACTGGGCTACGCGCAGCGTGCGTCGAAGCAGCCGCAGGTCAGCCTGCACTTGAGCGTGGATGCCGGGCCGGGTGACCTTGACGACCACGTCGCGACCGTCATGCATGCGTGCCGGATGGATCTGAGCCACCGACGCGGCGGCCAGCGGATGGTCATCGAAGCTGGCGAAAAGCTCTTCGACGGAGGCGCCGAACGCCTGCTCGACCATGTGTCTGGCCTGGTCCGCAGGAAATGCCGGCACGTCGCTGTGCAACCGCGACAATGCCTCGCGATAGGGCGCCGGCAGCAGGTCCCAGCGCAGGCTCAAACCCTGGCCCAGCTTGACGAAGGTGGTACCCAGCCCCACCAGGGTGGCGCTGACGTACGCGGGAAGCCGTTCGGGTCTGCGTCGGCGCAGGCGCAACACCGCGACCCCGAGAGTCAGTCCGGCCCAGGCGATCTGGCCTCCGCGGCGCACCGTGCCCGCCATCAGCGCGAGGTCCTGGCCGGCCGGCTCACGATGCCGGCCCCGCTTCCGCGCGCAGGATGGCGGTCGGATCGCCGCGACCATCCACGGCCGCCAGCTCCGCTTCGGACAGCAGGTTGTCGCGGGACTCGCCGAGGACGCCCGCAGCCGCGTCAACCACGTGCGCCCAGGTGCTGCGGTTGGCGAACAGCAGGCCCGGCACGTCCAGTGTGCCGCCCCGGTTGACGAAGCCCAGCGCCGCGGTGGTGGTGGGGCCGGTGTCGAGTCGGCGCAGCGCACCGAGGAAGGGCTCCGGACGGGTGTGGGTAACGAATACACGCGGCCGGCCCACCGGAAACAGCGCTTGGACCGCACTGTCGGAGTGCACGTACCTTGCCTCCTCCGGATCGCGCGGGGCGCGAAATCGGCCGGGTTCGGCGAGATAGACGATCGCGGCCGACATTCCGCGTGCGGCCAGACGCGCCTGTGCGCGGCGCACTTCCTGCAGCTGGTACGCACCGGTGGCCACCAGCAGGATCGCCGCCGTCTCCGGATCGCCGGCGAGGCATGTTGCGCCGGTCTCGGCCAGTGCCTGGGCCTGCTGCGGGGTCAGCTCATGAGGCACCGGACGCTTGGGAACGACCAGTGTGGTGACCGTGCCCCGTTGCGCGTAGGCGCGGGCGAGGGCGGCGGCAGCGCCATTGGCGTCCGGCGGGAACACCACGCGCGAAATGTCGGCCATTTCGCCCATGAGTGCCTCGGCCATGGTCGGATCCTGGTGGGACTGTTCGTTCTTCGCGTTCTCCCACGTGTGCGAGGTCAGCACCAGGGGCACGCCCAGCCAGCCGGGTGGGCGCCCGGCCTGGGCCTGGTGGCGGGCGAAGATCAGTTCCTGACGTACGGCGCCGAGCATCTTCGGTGCAAACGCCTCGTAGGTGACCACCAGGTTTAGCCCGCCCTTGTTGCCGAGCGCCGCGCAGACCACGGCTTCTTCGTTGAGCGCAGTGATGACCGCGCCGGTTGGCGATTCGGCGACGCCGGGCTCGGGCTCGTGCACCCGGTGCTTCATCGCGTCCAGGGTCCGGTCGAGCTTGTTGCTGCGCAGCTCATCGGGATTGCCCACGCGCACCCGCAGTCCCGGATTCGCCTCGGCGATGGCGACGAACTGCTCGTCGAGTGCGGTCATTGGCGAGCTCTCACCGCCGGCGCCGCGGTCGGCGATCGCCGGGACGCGGGGCGGTTCCACCTGGCGATCGGCCAGCGCATGGTCGCGCTCGCGCACCCGCTGCTGGAGATCGTGGCTGTTGAGTGCGGCAACGGCCTGCTCGAGCTCCGACGCGGCCACGAACAGCGCCGCTGCGCCTTCATTGAAGAGCGTGCGCGCCGCGGCATCCTTCGCCGGATTCCCCGGCAGCGGCAAGTTGTGCGAGGCGTTGGTCCCGGCGCCGGGGAAGCCGAAGCCCTTGACGGTTTCGGCGATGCCATAGGGCAGCCGCACGTCGGCGGGAACAGCGGCGCCCGCTTGCAGGCGCGACTCCATCACGTGGATGCCCCACGCGATGCTGGCCGGATCGCGCCCGTCCAGCGCGATCGGATCAAAGCCGTTCAATCGCAGGTGCCGGTCCAGCCACCGCTCGCCGCCCTGCTGGGTGATCTGGCTGCGCTGTTCGATGCGGCGCCCGTTGAGGATGATGATCGGGCTGACCAGTCCGCTGTCCTCGGCGCGCCACCAGCGTGGCGCCCAGTCGCTGCCACGCTGTTCCTCGAACGCACCGTCGCTGAGGAAGGCGACCAGGCGTTCATCCTTGAGCGGCGCATGCACGTACTGCAGCTCGGCAAAGCCGAGATAGCCGCCTTCCATCACGCCCCCGGCGGTGTGCGCATTGACGTGGGAGCCGAGGGGCGACGCCGGCGTTCCGTCCGGATTGAGGGTGTAGGCATAGAAGTCGCTTACGAACCGGCTCAGCCCTTCGCCGGTGCGGTCGTAACGTTCGGCGTGCCGGTCGGTCATGTTGCCAACCAGCACGTTCAGCGCGTCGATCGCAGCCACGCAGTGTCCCTGGCCCATCATCCATGCGCGGGTGACGCCATCCAGGGCGTCCATCAGCAGGTAGCCGGCGTAGGCCGGCACCATGTTGAGGGACCCGCCAGTGTGGCCTTCGGGCGTGGCCTTGAAGTCATCGGCCTCGAGGGCCGCGCCGTCGGTGCGGACCCGCTGGCTGTAGGTCATGTGGGCCACCAGCCACATGCCGGCGCTGGTGACGCGATCGGCCGCGGCGAGCCGCTGCCAGGCGGTGCCGGCATCGGGCGTGCGGCCCAGGGCGACCAGCTCGTGCACCATCTGGCGGACCCGGAGCTGGGTAAGCGGGTCATGTCGGATCACCCCGTAGCCGGCCGCCCAGTGGGCGAACGCGGGATCGGCCTGCCGGTGGGCGTCGGCGAGTTCAAGGATCCGCTGGCGCTCGGCGGCCGACAGCTGGTCGGCGGTGCAGCAGTTGAGATGCAGGTTCATGGGTCCTCCGGGGAATCGGTCGAAGCGGTCATCAGGGTCGATGCCGCGGCGGCGAGGTCCGCACCCAGCGCGATGGCGTTGGAGGGGTGGGAAATGGTGTCAGTGCTGACGATGCGGGCCAGGCCCGCCTCCTGCAGGCGGGCATAGGCGTCGCCTGCGAACACCGGATGGATGGCGACCAGCAACGGCGACGGCAACGACAACCGGCGCAGGTGTGCGAGGGTCTCCAGGATCGTGTGGCCGGACGACACGATGTCGTCGATCAGCACCGGAGTCCGACCAGCCACGGCTGCCGGGTCGGGCAGGCTGACGCGCACGTCGTAGTCGCCGTGCCGCTCCTTGGCCAGCACCTGATAGGGCATGCCGGACAGGGCGGCGATGTCCGCTACCCACTGCTCGCTCTCGCTGTCAGGGCCGATCAGCACAGCGTCGGGGACGGTCTCAGCGATCCAGCGGGCCACGGCCGGCGTCGCCGATACGTGGACCGTCGGAATGCGGTAGAGCGACTGCAGGCGCTCGACGCGGTGCAGGTGCGGGTCCACGGTCACCAGCCAGTCGAAAGCCTCTTCGAGGAATTGCGCAAACAGCGGTGCACTGACCGCCTCGCCGCGATGGAAGCGGGTGTCCTGGCGCATATACCCCAGGTAGGGTGCGATGAGGCCGACCGAACGAGCCCCGAACTCGCGCGCGGTCCGGGCGGCGAAGCGCAACGGGAGGGCCGTGGCATCGGCGTTGCGCAGGCTGGCCAGGAGCGCCACATCGGCTCCGGCCAGTGCGTCGTCCAGGGTGACCAGCGACTCGCCATCTGGGAAGTGCCGCCAAGCCACGGGTGCAATGCGCGCCTGCAGGGGCTGGTTGATGTTGCCGGCCAACACTGCATCGGCCGGGAAGGGCATCAGCACACGGGTCATGGAACCTCTCCAAGCACAAAGGGTTGCAGCGTCGCGGCGTGCTCCAGGGCGTAGGCCAGTTCTCCCGGCGACTCCGCATGCAGGGTCATCATGGGCTGTCCCCGCTCGACCGTATCGCCGATCCGCAGACCGGTCTCGAGGCCGGCGGTGGGGGATGTCGGGGCGCCGGCCAGCTTGGCCAGTTTGGCCAGCCTGCGGTTGTCGATCGCCGCGATGCGGCCCGATGCAGGCGCCGGGACGTCGGCGGTGAACGCCGCCCGTGGCGGTTCGCGGAAGCCTCCCTGGGCCTCGCAGATCGCCAGGAACTTGGCCAGCGCCGCCCCGGAATCCAGCACGCCGCGCGCGCGCTCCAGTCCGGTGCCGGCGTTGCTGCCCGGTGCCATGTCCAGCAGCGCCGCGGACAGCGCAAGTGCGCGTTCGCGAAGGTCGGCGGGTGCATCGGCTGCGTTGCGCAGCACCTTGAGCACATCGTGCGCCTCGAGCGCCGGACCGATTCCCCGCCCCACCGGCTGGCTGCCGTCGGAGCGATGGATGCCCAACTGCAATCCAAGCGCGCCCGCGGTGTGGGCAAGCCGCGTGCCGAGGCTGTGGGCCGCGGCCTCACCACGCACCTTGGCGGTCGGACCCACCGGCATGTCGATCAGGACGTGGGTGGAGCCCGCGGCTATCTTCTTCGACAGCACGCTGGCCACCAGTTGACCGTCGCTGTCGAAATCCAGCGGGCGCTGCACCCGGATCAGGATGTCGTCGGCCGGACTCAGGCGCACGTTGCCACCCCAGACGATGCAGCCGCCCTCGCGCTCCACCACCCGGCGCATCGCCGCCAGATCGAGCGCCACGGGCGCCATGACCTCCATGGTGTCGGCGGTGCCCGCGGGCGACGTGATCGCGCGCGAGGACGTCTTCGGGATGCGGTAGCCCAGCGCAGCCACGATGGCCACCACGATCGGCGTGGTGCGATTGCCGGGCAGGCCGCCGACGCAATGCTTGTCCAGCACCGGCCCATCGCCCCAATCCAGGCGCTGGCCAACGGCGATCATGGCCCGTGTCAGCGAGGTCGTCTCGGCGTTGTCGAGGCGGTCGCCCGCGCTGGCCGTGACGAAAGCCGCAAGCTCCAGGTCCGACAGCCTGCTTTCCATCACGTCCTGCACCAGGGCGAGGTACTGCGCGTCGTCCAGCCGTGCCCCGAACACCTTGGCGCGGAGCGCGCCTGCCGACGACGCGGGTTCCGCATGCCGCACCCGGGCGAGGGCATCGGGCATGGGATCGAGGAGCGTCCACGCGGCCTCCGACAGCGCCACCTCGTCGAGGCCGAGCCGATCGTCGACGACCACGTTCAGCGTCGCCACCAGCGTGCGCGCGCCGACGTCCAGCCTCACGCGCGTCATCGCGGCAAAGCCTTCCGAGCGGCAGACTTCGCAGTCACGGTGCATATAGACCACCGGCTGCTGGTAGGTGTCGATGCCGGCACGGGTGACGCGCAGGCGGGTGTGGCCCGGGGCCTGCGTGGTCATCTCGCATCCTCCAATCCGACTTGCTCCAAGTGCTCCGGCACGCGCGCACGCCAGCCCAGTTCACGCTGCACGCGCGCGCGCAGTGTGTCGGCTGCATCGGGCTCGCCATGGGTGAGGTACACCACGCGCGGCGCGGACGGCGCGGTGCGCATCCAGTCCAGCAACTCCCCGGCGTCGGCGTGGCCGGAGAAGCCTTCCAGCTGCACCACCTCGGCGCGGATGGGGACCTCGCGGCCGAACATGCGCAACGTGCGCTTGCCTGCCGCCAGCGCGGCACCGCGTGTTCCTCCGGCCTGGTAGCCCGCGAGCAGGATCGCGTTGCGGTCATCGGGGCCGAACGCCTCGATGTGGTGCAACACGCGCCCGCCGGTGATCATGCCGCTGGCCGAGATGATGATCATCGGCCCGCGCTGGCGGTTGAGCGCCTTTGACTCCTCCACGGTGTTGACGAAAGTGGCCACATCGAACATCCGTTGGCAGTCTTCGTCCGAGACATGGTGCTCGTCGTGATGGGCGTGGTAGTGCCCGGTGGCGTTGACCGCCATCGGACTGTTGAGAAAGACCGGTACACGTGGGATCTCATTGCGCTCACGCAGCCGGGCGATATGAAGCATGAGTGCCTGGGCGCGGCCGATGGCAAAGGCGGGAATGACGATCACGCCCCCGCGGGCGGCAACGCGGCGGATGATCGGTGCCAGCTCGGCTTCTTGGTCGATCGGAATGTGTTCCCGATTGCCATATGTGGATTCGCAGACCAGGACGTCACAGGCGGGCAGGGGCGTCGGCGGATTCATCAGCGACTCCTGCTGCCGTCCCAGGTCGCCACTGAAGTGCAGGCGCTGGCCCTGGACGTCAAGGCTGACATGGGCAGCGCCCAGGATGTGGCCGGCAGGATGGAAGCGGATCGTGACGCCTGATGCGACCTCGATGTCGCGACCATAGTCATGCCCCTTGAGCTGCTTCAGGCTGCGGCGGGCGTCATCCTCGGTATAAAGCGGCCGTGGTTCCTTGTGCTTGGAGTACCCCTTGCGGGCCGCGTACTTGGCCTCCTCTTCGAGCAGGTGTCCGCTGTCGGGAAGCAGCAGGCCGCACAGGGCCACGCTGCCATGGGTGCAGTGGATCCGGCCGCGGAACCCTTGTTTGACCAGTGCGGGCAAGTAGCCCGAATGGTCCAGGTGGGCGTGGGTCAGGACCACCGCGTCGATTGATGACGCCTCGACGGGAAACGGAGCCCAGTTGCGCTCGCGCAATTGCTTGTAGCCCTGGAACAGGCCGCAGTCCACGAGCACGCGCTGACCGTTGGCCTCGACCAGGTAGCGCGAGCCGGTCACCGTGCCCGCGGCACCGAGGAATTGCAGGGTGGGGTTGGAAGACGCTGTCATGGTGTGGCTCCTGTCCTGGAAGGGAAGTGATTGCGGAGGGCATGGCGAGGGCCGAGGCGCATCTGCATCGCCCGCGCGCCTGTCAGGGGCGGATCAGCTCCACTGTGTCGTTGACCTTGGGGCTCCCGGAGATCACTTCAGCCTCCGCGTAGTGGCTGTCGAACAGTTCGACGATGCGCACTTGGCCAACGTTCTCGCGGCGGTAGCGTGGACCGCCGGCCCGCGAATACCGGATACGGCGCTTGTGCCGGATCACGTCCAGCACCTGCCCGACCTGGGCACCGTCGGCCTGCCCGACGCAGACCACGAGCGTCTCGTCCCCCTTCTCCAACACCTGGCCGCGCATCAAGACGTTGTGGCGGAACCCGCCCTCGCTCGCGGATGCGACGCCCGGCAGTGCGAAGGAGAATGCGAGTGCGCCCACCAGCGCCAGTGCGGCGAACCAGCGGTAGGAATTGGTACGTGGGGCTGCGGAACAGGCAACGGGTGTGACCGTATTCATTGAGTGGACTCCTTGGATGGGCCTGAACGGAGACGGAGATCTGCGGCGACAACACGAACGGAGAGACCATGCAGGTGGGCAACTTGAACGGCGGAGCGTTGCCCAGGCAGCTCCTCAACCTGCGTCATCATGCTTCTCCCGGCGATGGCGCGGGGCCGCGCCGGCGTCGCGGGAGGAAGGCCGGGACCTCCTGCATGTAGCGGGCGTAGTCGTCGCCAAAGCGGCTCAGGCAATCTTTCTCCTCACGGCGAGCGAGGCGGGCATAGGCCCACACGAGCACCGGAAAGCTGATGAGTGTGAGCAGCGTCGGCCACTGCAGCAGGAAGCCGGTCAGCACCAGCACGAAGGCAACGTACTGCGGGTGGCGCATGCGCGCATACACGCCCTCACGGGCAAGCCGACCCTCTCGCTGTGCCCGATACAGCACGGGCCAGGCGGTCGACAACAACCAGAACCCTCCGCCGATAAACACGAAACTCGCGATGTGGAATGGACCGAAATGCGGATTGGCGCGCCAGCCGAACCACATCTCCAGCAAATGGCCCGCGTCATGGCTGAGCCAGTTCACCTGCGGATAGTTGGCGCTGAGCCAGCCGCCCAGGACGTACAGTGTCAGCGGGAAGCCATACATTTCCGCGAACAGCGCCACGACGAAGGCGGAGAACATCCCGAACCCCCGCCAGTCCCACCGCGTCAACGGCTTGTAGAAGCTCCAGGCGAAGAAGATGAAGAAGGCGGCGTTGATGGCGGCGAGGAGCCAAAGACCGTAGCCAGCGTCAGATGCGTGCATGTCATTGCCCTCCGTTCGAGGTGTCGGACGTTTCGTCGGTCAGCGCCCGCTTGCTGCCGCCATGGCCCCCATTGGATGAGTCGTCGGCATTGCCGCCTTGTCCATGTCCTCCATGTCCGCCATGTCCTTTGTGCATGAACACATGCATGAGGGGGCACAGCAGCAGGATGGCCAATGGCAACCAGCGGAGTGCTCCAGCAAGGTGGGCGCGATGCTCGACGCCAAGATAGAAGACGGCCAGCGCAAGGAAAATCCAGAAGACCCAACGTCCGGACCCCGACGTGGTTGGAGAGCGGGGGGCAGTCATGGCAAATCCTGAGTGAGGCGTCCGAGAAGGCGTCGCGGGGTGGACCTGACGAACTTGCCGCCTTCTGTCGCGGCAACGGCTTCGATCAATGCGCAGACGTCATTGCCAGTCGGAATGGAGTCCGGAAGCTTCGCCCAGGCGTGGATGGCACGCTCCATCCGCTCGTGCATGGCGAGCAGCCTGTCCAGTTGTTGGCGGGTGTCGTCAAGCCTGCGCCGGATGATGTCCCGCACAAGCGGGCAGGGACTATGCCGCTGCAGGCTGTGGCGGATGATTTCCTCGATTTCGGCCAGCGTGAAACCAAGCTGCTGTGCCGTGCGAATGAAGTGCAGGCGCTGGAGCTCCGAAGCCGAGAAGAGCTGATACCCGCCCTCGGTGTGCGTGGCCGCCTGTAGGAGGCCGCGCCGCAGATAGTTGCGCACCACATGCACCGTGACGTCGCCCTGCTGTGCCAGCTGGCGTACCGTCATCAGCGGCGGCGCTGCTTCGTCTTTGCCCATTATTGGCGCGCTCCAGGAAAGATGGTGATCACGCTAGACCTGTGTCCCGCACACAGGTCAAGCTCGGCTGACACGCCTCCATCCACACCAAGGCATCGAGTGCTCCCGCAGCGATAATCTTGGGTCAACGCACACGCGGACCGCCTTTGCCCTGGCGCGTTGAAGGTCGGCCACATCACGACACGTCCGCCGGCAGCGCAGCAGCCATTGGCCGCTTCCTGGCCAGCTGCCGCTGCTTGATCAACGAGTACAGTGCCGGGATCACCACCAGCGTCAGCACCGTCGACGACACCATGCCGCCCACCATCGGCGCGGCGATGCGGCGCATGACTTCCGAGCCTGTGCCGCTGCTCCACATGATCGGCAGCAGGCCGGCCATGATCGCGACCACGGTCATCATCTTCGGGCGCACGCGGTCGACCGCGCCTTCGATGATCGCGTCGCGCAGATCGCCGGCATCCAGCGAGCGGCCTTCGGCCTGGCGCTGCGCGGCGCGAGCTTCCAGCGCGTGGTCGAGATAGATCAGCATCACCACGCCGGTTTCCGCGGCGACGCCGGCCAGTGCGATGAAGCCGACGATCACGGCGACGCTGACGTTGTAGTCGAGCATCCACATCAGCCAGACGCCGCCGACCAGCGCGAACGGCACCGACAGCATCACGATCAGCGACTCGGTGACGCGGCGGAAGTTGAGGTACAGCAGCAGGAAGATCAGCGCCAGCGTCACCGGGACGACGACGCGCATCTTCTCCGCAGCGCGCTGCATGTACTCGTACTGCCCGCTCCAGGTCACGTAGTAGCCGGGTGGGAACTGCACCTGCTCGGCGACCGCGTCCTGCGCTGCCTGCACGTAGCGGCCCAGGTCGCTTTCGCGCGTGTCGACGTAGATGTAGGCCGCCAGCATCGCGTTCTCGGTGCGGATGCTGGGCGCACCCATCGTGACTTCGATGCGTGCGAGCTCGCCCAAGGGCACCTGGGCGCCGCCGGGCACGGGCACCAAAACCTGGCTGCCGATACGGTGCGGGTCGTCTCGCAGCTCGCGCGGATAGCGCACGATCGCGCTGAATCGCTCGCGGCCCTGAAGGATGGTGGTGACGATCTCGCCGCCCAGGGCGGCCGCCACCACGTC
>NZ_JBBHDV010000018.1:0-52309 GCF_037478135.1 Denitratimonas organivorans | reverse complement strand
GAAGCCGAATATACGTTCGCGGTGATCTTCCCGTCCGATGGGGTTGCGCTAGAGGAGGAGTCCATATACGGGCTACGCAGCGCCGGGCGACACGCGGGCGTGGGTCTGAACGCCGGCATACCTCATGCGGGGTATTCCGGCAGTACTTTATCGCCGGGCCGTATTTATGGCCCGATCGACGTCAGCCACTCATCGTCCGAGCCTTCGGCGATGCCTTCGAATAGCGGTGTGGACAGGTAGCGCTCGCCGGTGTCGGGCAGCACCGCCAGCAGCACCACACCTTCTTCGGCCTGCTGCGCGGTGCGCAGTGCGGCGGCGACGGTGGCACCGGCCGAGATGCCGACGAAGATGCCTTCTTCGGCCGCGAGGCGGCGCGAGGTGGCGATGGCTTCGTCGTCGTCGATCGCCAGCACGGTGTCGGCCAGGTTGCGGTTCAGCACGTCGGGTACGAAGTCCGGGGTCCACCCCTGGATCTTGTGCGGCTTCCATTCCTGCCCGGAAAGCAGCGCGGCAGCGGCCGGTTCGGCGGCAATCAACTTCACTTCCGGGCGCGCCACGCGCAGCACTTCGCCCACGCCGGTGAAGGTGCCGCCGGTGCCCCAGCCGCTGACGAAATAGTCGAGCCGACGACCAGCGAAATCCTGAAGGATTTCCGCCGCAGTGGTGTTGCGGTGGAAGGCCGGGTTGGCCGGGTTGGCGAACTGGCTGGCAAGGAACCAGCCATGCTGTTCGGACAGTTCCTTCGCCTTGCGCACCATACCGGTGCCGCGTTCGGCGGCCGGCGTCAGGATCACCTTGGCGCCATAGGCGCGCATCAGTTTGCGGCGCTCGATCGAGAAGGTTTCGGTCATCACCGCGACGAAGCCGTAGCCGCGCGCGGCCGCCACCATCGCCAGCGCCACGCCGGTATTGCCCGAGGTGGCCTCGACGATGGTGTCGCCGGGCTTGAGCAGGCCGCGCTGTTCGGCATCCAGCACGATGGCCAGCGCGAGGCGGTCCTTGACCGAGCCGCCGGGGTTGAAGGATTCGATCTTGGCGTAGAGCGTGGCGTGCGCTGGGCCGATGCGGTTCAGGCGCACGATCGGGGTACGGCCGATCGTGTCGAGGATGGAATCGTGAAGGGACATGGGAACTCCTGGAAAAGAGGAAAGGCGCGACAGGACATGATCCGGCAGTGCCGCGAAGGGCCGGTGACGGCCGCGAATAGCAGCGGAACGCGCGCGCGTTGGCGGTGATCTTGGCGCCGCAGCGGCTCGCGGGTAAATGGTGTTGTCGTGTTTGCTTATAACTTTCAGGCTATAAGGTGCCTGCCGCTGATTCTTGGACACCCTGCCATCGGGGCGCTTAGCGTGGCCTGATCGGTGGCGCTTCCGATGCCCGACCTGCGTGCCATGCCATGACCCTGACCCAACTGCGTTATCTCGTCGCGATCGCCGATTCCGGCCTGAACATCACCCTGGCCGCTGAGCGCGTGCACGCGACCCAGCCGGGCTTGTCCAAGCAGCTGAAACAGCTGGAAGACGAACTGGGCTTCCAGCTGTTCCTGCGCAAGGGCCGCAGCCTGGACGCGATCACGGTACCCGGCGCCGAAGTCATCGCACGGGCGCGCAAGCTGCTGCTGGAGGCCGGCAATATCCGCGCGCTGGCCGCCAATCTGCGCGGCGAAGCGCAGGGTGAGCTGAGCATCAGTACCACCCACACCCAGGCGCGCTACGTGTTGCCGCCGGCCATCGCGCCGCTGCGCCAGCGCTATCCGGAAGTCAGCGTGCACATCGTGCCGACCGGCGATGGCGAGGCCGTGGCCGAACTGGGCCGTGGCGCCGATGTGGCATTGGTCAGCAGCTCCGGCCAGCCGCCGTCCGGCGGGGTCGCGCTGCCGCTGTATTCGTGGCGGCGCGTGGTCGTGGTGCCGGCCGCGCATCCGCTGGCGCGGTTGCGGCGCGCGCCGACGCTGGCCGAACTGGCGCGTGAACCGATTGTCAGCTACGAATCCTCGCTCCGGCCCGAATCCTCGCTGCGCACCGCGTTCGCGCAGGCTGGGCACGACCCACGCATCGCCTTCACCGCGCGCGATGCGGACCTGATCAAGACCTATGTGCGGGCCGGGCTGGGCATCGGCGTGCTGGCCGAGATGGCGATGCAGGACGGCGGTGACGAGGATCTGGTGGTGCTGCCGGCCGATGAGCATTTCGCCCAGTGCATGGCCTGGGGCGTGCTGCCGCGTGAGCGCGTGCCGCGTGACTACACCCTGACGCTGTTGACCTTGCTGGCGCCGCAACTGGATGCCCGCGACCTGCGGCGTGCGATGGAAGGCACCTTCGAAGGCCACTGGCCGCCGGCGCCGACCTGGCAGCAGCGCCTGCCGGCCGACGCCTGAGTACGGGCGCGGGGCCGGGTTCAGACCGGGTCCGGGCCGATGCGCGCGGCATCAGGCGGGGTCTGCGAGGATGGCTTCCGCCCGAATCGGCCGGCAGCGCGGTGATCGGCGTCAGCTGATCCGCTGCCGCAATTCAGCCGCCACGCGACCGAATTCGGCCATCAACCCGGCGGCCTTGGCTTCAGCATCGCGCAGGCTGCCCTGGCGTGCGTCCAGCTCCATGCTGCGCGCCTGCGCCGACAGCACCAGCGCGCCGAGATTGGCACTGGTGGATTTGAGCGTGTGTGCCGGTGCGGCGATGGCGGCGATGTCCTGCTTGCGGGCCAGATCGTGGATGCGCGCGATGGCGCGGGGTGCATCGTCGAGAAACACATGCACCAGCGACACGAACTCCTGCCCCATGACCTCGCGCAGTTCGGCCAGGATGGCGGTATCGATGGCCGGCTCGCTCGACAGAACGGCGGCGCCGGCAGCCGGCGTGGCCGGCGTCGTCAGTGGCGCGGCAATCAGTGCCGGCACGGGAGTGGGACTGCTCTCCGGTAGCGCATGCGGCGAGGCTTCCATCCACTGGCGCAGCGTGGATTCGAGCAGGGCGCGGTTCAATGGCTTGCTCAGGTAGTCGTCCATGCCAGCGTCCAGGCACTTTTCGCGGTCGCCGACCATGGCGTTGGCGGTCATCGCGATGATCGGTAGGCGCGGCAGGTTGTGGGCCTGTTCGTGCTGGCGCCGCTGCCGGGTCGCGGTGTAGCCGTCCATGATCGGCATCTGGCAGTCCATCAGCACCGCGACATAGCGCTCGGCGGCCATCTTGTCGAAGGCTTCCTTGCCGTTCTCGGCGCTGTCGAAGGCGATGCCGGCCAGGCTCAGCAGACGCTGCGCAACTTGGCGGTTGACCGGGTTGTCTTCGACCAGCAGCACCCGGCCCGGTGCAGCGCCGGCGGACGGGCTGCGGACCGGCGTCACGCTGCGCTGTACCGGCGCGGCGATCTGGTCCGGCAGCGTGGAAACGCTGTCGCCGGCGGACGTGGGGGCCGGCGTTGCGGCTTCGGCCTGCGCCGGTGACGGTGTCGTGGCTGCCGGTGCTGCCGGAATCACGGAAGCTGGTGCCGGGGTCGGAACAGATGGTGCTGCTGTGCTGTCCACTGCCGCACTGGTCGCTGCAAGTGTCGGTGTCGCGGGTGTCGGTGTGGTGTGATCCACGACGGCGGCGCTGATCGGTACCACCTGCGCCGTTGGTGCTGTGGTGGCACTGCCGGTGCGTGCGGGAGTGGGCTCGGGCAGGGCTTCGGGCGGGGATTCGAGCAGCGCGGTCAGGCGCGCGTGCAGTTCCACATCGTTGCTGTCGCGCGTCAGCACGTGCACGCCGGCGGTGCTGCCCAGTTCCGGCGGCAGGCTTTCATTGGCACGCAGATAGACGCGCACGGTGTGCTGCGGATCGGTTTCGCGCAGCAGCACGCGGTGCAGCGCCAGCAGCGTGGTCGGGATCGATGCCGCATCCACCAGCACCATGTCGAAGCCGCGCTGGCCTGGGCGCAGCGGTGCGCGCAGCCGGGCCAGCGCCTCCTGGGTGTTGGCCGCGTGCACGAAGCCCATGCCCCACTGCTGCAGCGATTGCGAAAAGCGCTTCTGCTGCGCCGCATTGGCGGTGACCAGCAGCACCTGGACGGTGCCGGCCTCCAGCGCGGAACGCCCTTCGATATCGCCCAGCGCCTTGTCCAGCGCCACTTCGAACCAGAACGTGGAGCCCTTGCCCGGAGTCGAATCCACTCCGATGCGGCCACCCATCAGGGTGATGATGCGTTTGCAGATCGCCAGTCCCAGACCGGTGCCGCCGAAGGTGCGGGTGGTGGAAGCGTCGGCCTGTGAGAAAGCCTGGAACAGCTGCTCGGCTGCTTCGGTCGAAATGCCGATGCCGGTATCGCGCACTTCGAAGCGCAGCTGGTTGCGGGTCCGGGTTTCGCCCAAGCGGCTGATGTGCACGCTGACACTGCCGCGCTCGGTGAACTTGATCGCATTGCTGACCAGATTGGTCAGCACCTGGCGCAGCCGCACCGGGTCACCGCGCATCACCGGCCGCACCCTGGAATCGATCGCCAGGCCCAGGCGCAGGCCCTTGGCTTCGGCGCTCTTTTCCATCAGCCGCAGCACGCCCGAGCTCAGCTCGCGCAGGTTGATGCTGACGTTTTCCAGTTGCAGCTTGTTGGCGTCCAGCTTGGAGTAGTCGAGGATGTCGTCGACGATGCGCAGCAACTGCTGGGCCGAGGCGAAGGCGGTGCCCAGATAGTCGCGCTGGTCCGGCGACAGCGGGGTGGACTGCAACAGGTCCAGCAGCGGGATCACACCGTTGAGCGGGGTGCGGATTTCGTGGCTCATCGTGGCCAGGAACTCGCCCTTGGCCATCGTCGCGGCCTCGGCTTCCTGCTTGGCCAGGGTCAGTTCCTGCTCCAGTGCGCGCAGGCGTTCCAGTTCGGCGATCAGTTCCAGATTGCCGTCGTCGCCGGTCGCGTTGCCGCCGCCATCGGACGTGCTGCCGCCGGCCGGGGTTGCGGCGTGTTCGCCACGGACCGGGCGCGCGCTGATCAGGGTTGCGGCCAGTGCGATGCCGGCGGCGGCGGTGCCGACCAGGGCCAGTTGCATCGCATGCGCGGGCAGCCCCAGTGTCGCCAGCCCGGTGATGATCGCAACAGCACAACCCAGCAGCGTGACAAGACGGGCGAAGGACATCAGAGCACCGCGGCGTTGAAGTCGAAATCCAGCGAACTGCCGGCCAGTTGCACCAGGTTGCCCTGGATGTAATCGATACCGGACATCCACAGCACCGCAGCGGTGCGGGTGTCCTCCACGCGCGGCGCGATGACGCCGATGGCGCGGTCGTGCATGCGCTCCACCAGCGCGCTGAAATCGGCGCGGGCCTGGCTGCCACCCAGCTGCGTGACCAGTTCCGGCGCGACCTTGACCAGATCCACCGGCAGCACATGCAGCATGCCGTCCTGGTCCGGCGTGCCGCGATACCGGCTCAGGCAGAAGCGCACGCCATGACTGAGCAGGCCGGTGCACAGCGCATGGATGGCTTCCAGCTCCAGCCCGACCTCGTCGGCGTTGATCTCGATCACCAGCGACTCGCCGATCTGCGAGGCGCCGCTGACCAGGTCCGTCAGCCATTGCGCGTAACCGGCAGCGCGCAGGGTTTCGATCGACTGGTTGACGAACAGCGTGACCGGGCGCGCGATCGCCAGGCGCGAGGACGCCACGTCCAGCGCGTGGTTCAGCACCCAGCGGTCGAATTCGGCCAGGCGTTGCTGTTCGCGCAGCAGCGGCAGCAGCTGGCCGGCGGTGTAGGTGGTGCCATCCGGATGGTGCAGTCGCAGCAGGGTCTGGTACTGGGCCTTTTCGCCGCCCTGCAGCGCGACGATGGGCTGGTAGTCCACATCCAGCAGGCCCAGCGTCATGGCATCGGCGATCAGCGGCAGCAGTTCGTCGCGGATTTGCGCCTCGCCGGCCGTGGCCTCGCCGCGGCCAGTGGCGGGTGTGATGGATGCGCCGGCGGTGGCGGCCATCGCGCTGGCCGTGCTGCGGGCCGCGTGTTCGGCATAGTTGAGCACCGCGGCGGCGTCGGCGAAGGGATGGCGCAGGTTGGCGGCGCCGATCGCCACTTCCAGTGTCACCGGCTCCTTGGGTGTGTCGAAGGCGTGGAAGCCGATCGCATCGCGCAGCTGGTCGGCGTTGGCCTGCAACTGCAGCGGATCGGCCTCGGCATCGAACACCAGGAAGCAGGCATCGCCATAACGGCAGGCCATCGTGCCCTGGCCCAGCTGCCCGACAATGAACTGTGCGGCATCCTCCAGCAGCTCCTCGACCGTGGTCAGGCCCATGCGCTGGCGCAGCGCCGGCACGTTCTCGATGCCGATGAACAGCAGGCCGCCATCGCGCTGCGCGACATCCGGCTGCATCAGCGCCTGTTCCAGCCGCTCCAGCATCGCAGCGCGGAAGTGCAGGCCAGTGCCGCTGTCGAATGGTTCCGGGCGCGCCACCTGGGCGGCACGCTGGCGCATCGCGCGCGCGCGCCGTACCCGGTTGGTGACGGTGGCGATCAGGTATTTGGGCCGGATCGGCTTGGACAGGAAATCGTCGCCGCCGGCGCTGAGCGCTTCGTAGTGCTTGTCCTCGTTGCTCTCACCGGACAGGAACACGATCGGCGTATGCAGGAATTCGTCACGCTCGCGGATCAGCGCGGTCAGCTCGGTGCCGTCGCAGTCGGGCATGTACAGGTCCATCAGCACCAGATCCGGCTGGAAACGCTCCATTGCCTCCATGATCTTGAGCCCGTCCTGCACCACTTCGGCTTCCATGCCGGCATTGCGCAGGATGGATTCGGCGAACAGGCCCTGGGCCGGATCGTCCTCGACCACGAGGATGCGGAAGCGCGCATCGGCCGAGTCGTGCAGCAGGGTTTCGATGCGCGCGATCACCTCGTTCGAAGTCTGCGGATCGAACAGCAGTGCATCGGCGCCGGCACGGCGTGCGGCCAGGCGCGCGGCCATGGTGTCGGTCCGGCACAGCACCAGCAGCCGGATCGGGTTGCTGGCACGCATCCGCGCGGTACGCAGCACGGCGCCGATGCTTTCCAGTTCGTCTTGGAACTCGGCATCGACCAGGACGATGTTGGGCGTCAGCGCGCCGAGCACTTCCTTCAGTTCCTCGGCGTTTTCCAGCAGTTCCAGTTCGTAGCCGAGCTGTTCCAGGCGCTGGTCGAGCTCGACCGCCAGCTCGCCGCTTTCGGTCAGGTGGTAGATGCGCTTGCCGGCGCCCGATACCAGTTCGGGTTCGAGCGGTGCGGCCGGCGTTGGTGCTGGCGCCGTGGCTGGCGGCGCGGGGCGGGATGCAGGTATCGATGGCACTTCGTGTCTGGCGGAAGATGACGCAGCGGTGGCTGCGCGGACGTCAGCGGATGCGGGCGCAACGGCAGGTTCGACCTGGCCTGCGGTTGCCGCTGCTGGTGGCGATACCGGGACGGCTACGGCTGCGGGCACGACCGGTGGCGCCGCATCCGTGATGGCGCCGGGCGCTGCTTCCGATGGCGCTGGTGCCGTCTGTGTTGATTCGGCCGACACCGCCGGCGGTGATGGTTCCAGCGCCGGTGTTGCGACCGGCGGCTGCGGGGCCAGATCCAAATCCGGTTCGCGAGTGGCGGCGCTGCCAAGGCCGTCGGTCGCTTCCCAGAACGCATCCAGCGAGCTGTCCTGTGGCACTGCCGGCTGGGTGCCGGTGCGGGCCCGCAGATCCCAGTTGTAGTCGTCGGACAGTTCGATCGTGTCGTCGGCGGAGATGAAATCGTCCGGCGGCTCGATGCCAGCCGATTCGGGCGCTTCCACCTGGGTCAGATGCGGCGCGATGCGTTCCTGCACGATCTGGGTGCTGCTGCGGACCGTGCCGCTGGCCAGCATCGCGTCGATATCGATGTCGGCAAGCCCAAGGGCGTCGTCGCTGTCCTCGTCGTTGCTGGCGGCTTCGGAGGCCGAGCGCGTCGGGGAGGGCGCATCGCCGGTCCAGCGCCGCCAGAAGCCGGGTGGCGGCACTTCGACGCGCTCGTTTTCGCTGTGGCGCACCGCAGCCTGGCCCAGTTCCGGCGCATCGGCGTGGGTGTCGATCAGCGAGAACCGTTCCAGCACGTGGTGGCGGGTTTCCTCGTCCGGCACATGCGGCTGCGCAAGCGCCTGCGACACCGCATCGGCCAGTTCGCGCAGCGCGGAAGTATCGAATTCGGCTTCGGCCCGGGTGCACAGCCCGATCAGGCTGTCCAGATCCCGGTGCAACAGCCAGGCCGAGTTCACATCCCAGGCCTGCGTGCACAGGTGCGCGACGCGGCCACGCAATTCGTTGAGCCGGCGAGCATAGAAGGCGGCGAACACAGGCGATCGGAAGGGCCTGGTCGCGGGGTCGACCTGCGGAAGCATGACGCGGTGGAGTGTCCCCCTGATCAATGGGCGGGACTATAACCGGGCTGTAACCTTGCTGTCAGGCGCGGCCGGTGGCGGCAGTGGTGCGCCGCCAGCGCCACAGCCGCCGCACCACCCACCAGGCCACCAGCGCGAAGCCGATGCTGACTGCCAGCACGATTGCCAGTGCCACCCACGGATAGGCGAACACCAGCGCCAGCGTGCCCAGTGCCAGGGTGTCCTCGCCGACGGATGTGGCGACGTTGCTGACCGGTTCGGGCGAGGCGTTGACCAGCAAGCGGGTGCCGGCCTTCAGCGCATGGCTGGCCAGCGCCGCACCGCCGCCGGCCATGGCCCAGCCCAGGCTCATTTCGCCTTCCGGGCCGGCCAGTGCGGCGCTGGCCAGAAAAGCACCGGCCGGTACCCGCAACAGCACCTGGGCCAGATCCCAGCCCGAATCCACGCCTGGGATCTTGTCGGTGGCGAATTCCACTGCCGCCAGCAGCCCGGAAATGCCCAGTACCCACGGCGACTGGCACAGCTCCAGCGCGCCGGGCAGTTCCAGCCAGCCGAACCAGCCGGCGATGCCGAGCCCGAACACGGTCAGATAGGCCCGGAACCCGGCCAGCCAGGCCAGGGTGATGCCAAGTGCGAATACCTGGGCTTCGCTCATTGCAGACTCCTGAAGCGGGTGGTCGTGGGGACGCAGATGGAAATGGTGCAGGAAGTGTGACGCATCCCGATATAGGTATGTTCCGGGTTGACGCATCCCGGGCGCGGTGGCTAACTGGCCGTTCGCCTGTCCTTTGCGCATCCGCGCCGCCCCCCCGCCCTCCATGGCTTCACCCCGCCCCCGTCTGGTCATCACCGAACCGCGCCCGTATGTGCGCTGGGTGCTGCTGCTTGGGCTGCTGGCGTGGATGGGCTCGGTGCTGCTGGCCTACAACACCGGCGCCCGGCGCGCTGCGCCGGATGCCGCGCAGCTGCGCAGTGATCTGACCGAATTGCAGGAAGAACATGCGGCAGCCAGGCAGCGGGTTGAACGGCTGAGCCAGAAGGTCGCCACGCTGGAGCGCTCCGAACAGGTCGAGCGTGACGCCGCGCGCGCCTTGCAGCAGGCACTGGTGGAACGCGACGCCGAGCTGGCCGGCTTGCGCAACGATGTCGCGTTCTACGAACGTCTGGCCGGCGGCGGCGGCGAGCGCCAGGCGCTGTCGGTGCACAGTCTGAGTTTCGTTGCCGCGGGCGAGGGCGGCTGGCGTTACGTGCTGACCTTGACGCAGAACTTGAAGAAGGCCGCGATCAGCAAGGGCGAACTGAGCCTGAGCGTGGAAGGCAGCCAGGAAGGCAAGCTGCGCACCCTGCAATGGTCCGAACTGACCCAGGACAAGGGCGCCGCCGCGCTACCGTTCTCGTTCAAGTATTTCCAGCAGCTGGAAGGCAGCGTGGCGCTGCCGGCCGGCTTCGTGCCGCACCGCGTGCGTGTGAGCATCCGATCCAATCAGGGGCAATCAGAACAGGTTCTGCCTTGGCAGGACGACACGACCCAGGGAGTGAGTTGATCCATGGTTTTTGGAGACAGGAAGAAATCCGCCCGTACTTCATCCGGTGGCGTGGAAACCCTGATCGGCGAGCGCGTCCGGATCTGCGGTGACGTGCATTTCAGTGGCGGGCTGTATGTGGAGGGGGCGATCGAAGGTGCGGTCGTGGCCGAGGATCCGTCCTCCGGCGCGGTACTGACACTGGCCGAAAGCGGCTGCATCGAAGGCGAGGTGCGGGCCCCGGTGGTGATCCTCAACGGCCGCCTGATCGGTGATGTGCATGCCAGCGAACGGATCGAACTGGGTACCGGCGCCAAGGTCGAGGGCAACGTCTATTACAAGGTCGTGGAAATGACCGCTGGCGCCACCCTGACCGGCCGCCTGATCCACGAGGATGGCACCCCGAAACAGCTTTCCGGCCCGGCACAGGATGAATGAGCCGGCGCCGCCGGCTTGATCCACGCGCGCGCTGGCCGCATCTTGTCGGGCATCGCGCGTTGTTTCACTGAGAACCCATCATGCATGCCCAGAGCGTTTCATTGCCCATCGCCGGCGGCGGTCCCGATGCCGGCGCGGCCACCACACCGATCAACTTCACCACCGCCGCCGCCGCCAAGGTCGGCGAGCTGATCGGCGAGGAAGGCAATGCCGGGCTGAAGCTGCGCGTCTACATTTCCGGCGGCGGCTGCTCCGGCTTCCAGTACGGCTTCGAGTTCGACGAGGAGCAGGCCGAGGACGACATTGCGGTGCAGCGCAACGGCGTTACCCTGCTGGTCGATCCGCTCAGCCTGCAATACCTGCACGGGGCCGAGGTGGACTATTCGGAAAGCCTGCAGGGCGCGCAGTTCGTGATCCGCAATCCGAACGCCAAGACCACCTGCGGTTGCGGCTCCTCGTTCACCGCCTAGGCCATGTCCGGCCCGCAGCGGCACGCGTCTGCGCCGGCTGCCGAGCTGAGCCTGCGCAACCATTTCGCCGGTCTGGCGCTGGACCGCGCCGAACTCACCCGTCTTTCCCCCGACGCGCTGCGTGCCTGTTGGCCGCAGGCGCGCGTGATCGTGCTGGATTTCGAAGGCCACGCGCTGGGCGATGACGCCGGCCTGCACAGCTGGAGCGGGCAGGAGCTGGGTGAAGAACTGCTGGAAGCGGCCAGCTTCCTCGGCCAGAACGCCGGGGAAACGGCCTGGTTTGCGTTGCCGATCGAATACCTGCCCGAATTGCCGCGCAACGGCGCGCAATGGATCGGCCTGCGCCATGCGGCGGCGCTGTGGCCGGGGTTCGACAGCGGCCTGTTCGCCTACGCCAAGGCCCTGCTGCTGTGGCAAAGCCGCGCCCGCCATTGCGGTGCCTGCGGTGCCGCCACCCAACTGGTGCGCGCCGGACACTGCGCCCGCTGTCGCAATCCGGCCTGCGCGATGCAGCAGTTCCCGCGTACCGATGCGGCCATCATCGTGCTGGTGCGCGACGCCGACCGCGCCCTGTTCGGGCGCCAGCGCAACTGGCCGGAAAAGCGCTGGTCGACGCTGGCCGGTTTCGTGGAGCCGGGCGAATCGCTGGAGGACGCGGTGCGGCGCGAAGTCGACGAGGAGGCCGGCGTCACGCTGCGCGCGGTGCATTACCACTCCTCGCAGCCGTGGCCGTTTCCCGGTGCGCTGATGGTCGGCTTCCACGCCGATGTCGACAACCCGGAGATCCGGGTCGGGGATGAATTGGAGGATGCGTGCTGGTTCGGTGCCGCCGAACTGGTGCAGGCGGTGCGCGAGGGCGACGTCAGCCTGCCGCCGCCGATTTCGATCTCGCGCCGCCTAATCGAAGACTGGCTGCTGCAACAGCTGGGCGCGGAGGCGTTGGCCGACTTGGGCCGACCGGATTGAAGCTCGCAACCCGTACCGTGTAGCCCGGGCAAGCAAAGCGCACCCGGGGAAACCTTCCCGTCAATTCGTGCCGCAGCCCTGATCCCGCCCCGGTTTGCAGCCACACCTTCCCCCGGCTGCACACGCTCCCGGGTACAGCACACCCCGGTCCCGTTCTAGAATCCCTGTCATTCCGATCCTGACGGGGGATTCCCATGTCCGCGACCCTGATCGCCGTGGTGCTGGCGCTGTTCCTGGGCCATGCGGTGGCACCGCTGACCCGGCTGCGACGCTATGGCTGGTTCGTGCGCTGGCTGGCGCTGATGCAGCAATGGCTCGGTTCGGGCGCGGCTTCGGCGTTCGCGCTGTTGCTGACGCTGGGCTTGCCGCTGCTGCTGGTGGGCTGTCTGCAAAGTGCGTTGGACGGGCGTTTTTTCGGGATTCCCGGCTTCGTTTTTGCGGTCGTGATGCTGCTGTATTGCTGGGGGCCGCGCGATCTGGATGTGGATGTCGAAGCGGTCGACGAAGCCCCGGACGAAGCCGCGCGCCAGCGTGCGATCGGGCAACTGGCCGGTGATGGGCGCCTGGTCGCCGGTGACGATGCGCCGGGGCTGGTGGCGGCCGTGTTTTCCGGCGCGCGGCGGCGCTGGTTCGGAGTGCTGCTGTGGTTCATGCTGCTCGGCCCGTTCGGCGCGCTGCTGTACCGCCTGGCCGAACGCGGCACGCTGGGCGATGCAGCCGGATTCCTGCCCGGCGCGCATGCCGCGGCTTATCGCCACCTGCTCGCGATCCTGGATTGGCCGGTGGCACAGTTGATGGCGCTGGCACTGGCGCTGGTCGGCAGTTTCGATGCGGTGTACGCGGCCTGGCGCCAGTGGCATGCGGCGCGACACGGGCAGCCGTTCGATTTTTCCACCGGCTTTCTCGATGCTGCGGCGCTGGCCAGCGTGCAGCAATCGGCGCGGCATCAGGCCCAGCAGCAGGTGCTGGATATCGAAGCCGGGCTGGACGCACCGACCGATGCACCACAGTCGCTGTTCTGGATGAACACCGCGATGGCGCTGGTCTGGCGCATCCTGGTGGCCTGGTTGGTGGTGCTGGCACTGTTCGTGTTGGCCGGTTACGTCTGAAGAGGGGATTGCAGGAACACTGTCTTTGCATTCCCCGTCCCCATCGTCCGCAATGGGCAGGGCGCGAGTGCTTTTGCTTGTCGGCGCCGTGGGAAAAGCCCCCCTCACCCCAACCCTCTCCCCCGCTGGCGGGGGAGAGGGAGCGTTCTGGTCAGCAGGCCAACCCAATCTCACGCCGTTGGCGCGCGTCCATCGCCGCCCAGCATCAGGTAGGCGCAGCGTTCGGCGATGACCATTGTCGGGGCGTTGGTGTTGCCGCCGATCAGGTTCGGCATCACCGAGGCATCGACCACGCGCAGGCCTTCGACGCCGCGCACGCGCAGCTGCGGATCGACCACGGCGGCATCATCATCGCCCATGCGGCAGGTGCCGATCGGGTGGTAGATGGTTTCGGCCTTGGCGCGGATGAAAGCGTCGATCTCGGCCTGGCTTTGCACCGCGCTGCCGGGGAAACGCTCCTCGCCGCGCCACGGATCGAGCGCGGCCTGCGCCAGCACGTCGCGCGTCAGGCGCAGTGCCTCGCGCATGCAGCGCAGGTCGAAACCTTCTGCATCGGACAGGTAATTGGCGTGGATCAGCACCTTGTCGCCGGCGCTGGCCGAAGCCAGTTTCAGCCGTCCCCGGCTGCGCGGCCGCAGCGCGCAGGCGTGCACGGTGTAGCCGTTGCCATCGAGCCGGTTGCGGCCATGGTCGTCCAGTTGCGCCGGCACGAAATGGAACTGCACGTCGGCGCGTTCATCCGGTGCCAGCGCGCTGCGCAGGAAACCGCCGGCTTCGGCGACATTGCTGGTGCCCGGCCCGCGCCGGTGCACGAACCAGTTCCAGCCGGTCGCCAGTTCGTTGATGCGGTCGTAGGTGTCGGCGTTGCGGCTGCGGGTCAGGGTGCAGATGTCCAGATGGTCCTGCAGATTGTCGCCGACACCGGCGGCATCCACTTCGACCTTGATCCCGTGGCGGCGCAGTTCATCGGCCGGGCCGATGCCGGAAAGCATCAGCAGCTGCGGCGAATTCAGCGCGCCACCGGCCAGCAGTACCTCGCGTTCGGCCCGTGGTGCATAGGCCTTGCCCTTGGCGCGGTAGACCACGCCGGTGGCGCGGCCGTTTTCGATCAAAACCCGATTGGCCTGCGCACCGGTGACGATGGTCAGGTTCGGGCGCTTGCGCACCGGGTTCAGATAGGCTGCCGCCGAGGACCAGCGCGCGCCGTTGCGCTGGGTCACCTGATACCAGCCGAACCCGGTCTGCTCGGGACCGTTGAAATCCGGATTCAACGCGTGTCCGGCCTGCTGCCCGGCCTCGATGAAGGCGGCGCTGATCGGGTTGCGGTGTTTCAGGTCGCTGACCGAAAGCGGCCCGCCGCTGCCGTGGAAGGCATCGGCACCGCGCTGGTTGTCCTCGGCGTGGCGGAACCATGGCAGCAGCGTGTTCCAGTCCCAGCCACGGGCGCCGTTCGCGGCCCATTCGTCGTAATCGCGTGGATGTCCGCGCAGATAGCACATTGCATTGATCGAACTGGAACCGCCCAGCACCTTGCCGCGCGGCCACCACAGCCGGCGTCCGCCGAGGCCAGGCTCGGGTTCGGTCCAGTAATCCCAGTTGATATTGCGCTTGTGCACCAGCTTGGCGATGCCGGCCGGCATATGGATGAAGGGGTGCCAGTCGCGCGGGCCGGCTTCCAGCAGCAGCACGCGGATTGATGGATCGGCACTGAGCCGGTTGGCGAGCACGCAACCGGCGGAGCCGGCACCGATCACGATGTAGTCGTACACGCGCAAACCCCCGGCAGGAAGACGCCCTGCATTCTTCTGAACCTAGCCGCGCGGCATAGAGCAAATGCTCGGACGCCGAGGGTTTTTCCCGTGGCTGTGACATCGGTCACCGGCAGCCGCTTTCGGGCAGTGGAAATGCTGGCGATGTTGCAGTGCATCGTATACCTTGGCGCGGATCCGGCCCGGTGCTTTCCGGTGTCGACAGTGGAATCGGCCAAGACCACCCCATGTGACCAGGCAAACCAGTTCCCCTTCCCGTGCCGTCGGCCGTTTCCGGCAGACCCTGTCCTCGCTGGGTGTCGATACCCCGGCGTTGTGGTGGTCGCTGCTGTATTTCTTCGCACTGCTGACCGGCTATTACGTGCTGCGCCCGGTGCGCGATGCGATGGGCGCCTCGGCCGATGCGCAGGCGGTGTTCCCGCCGGGCCTGATCGCCTGGGCGCAGGGCATGGGCTTCAATCTGGGCGATTTCACCTTGCAGGTGCTGTTCACCGGCACCTTCATCTGCATGGTGCTGCTGCAACCGGTGTATGGCGCGCTGGTGTCGCGCTTTCCGCGCCGCGTGTTCCTGCCGCTGGTGTATCTGGTCTTCATCGCCTGCCTGCTGGGCTTCTATTGGGCTTTTGACAGCGCCATGCCAGGGCGTGGCGCGGCGTTCTTCATCTGGGTGGCGGTGTTCAACCTGTTCGCGGTCAGCGTGTTCTGGAGCTACATGGCCGATGTCTTCGACAACGAGGACGCGAAGAAGGTCTACGGCTACATCGGGGCCGGCGGCACCATCGGCGCGCTGACCGGGCCCACGATCACCAGCCTGCTGGTGGAGCGCATCGGCGTTGCCAATCTGTTGCTGGTATCGGCCGGCTTCCTGGTGCTGTGCCTGTTGTGCATCCTGCGGCTGCGGCCCTGGGCGATCCGGCGCGAGCTGCGCCATCACGAGGCCAGCGGTGAAAGCGCGATGGGTGGCTCGATGCTGGCCGGTCTGCGGCTGGTCTGGCAGGACCCGCTGCTGCGCGCGCTGGCGATGCTGATGTTCTTCGGCGTCGGGGTCGGCACACTGCTGTACAACGAACAGGCCGCGATCGCGCGCCAGCTTGGCGTGGATGCCACCCGCACCGCCTATTACGCGCGCCTGGACTGGGGCGTGAACCTGCTGACCATCGTGATCCAGGTGTTCCTGACGCGCTGGCTGCTGCGCCGCTACGGTGTCGCGCCGCTGTTGTTGATCCCGGCCGGCGCGATCCTGCTCGGCTTCGCGCTGCTCTCGGCTTCACCGCTGCCGGCGCTGATCTGGGTGGTGCAGGTGATGACCCGCGCCAGCGAGTTCTCGCTTGCCAAGCCGGCACGCGAAACGCTCTACACCCGGGTCGAGCGCGAGGCGCGCTACAAGGCCAAGGCGGTGATCGATACCGCCGTCTACCGTGGCGGTGACCTGAGTTTCGTCTGGCTGCACAAACTGCTGTCGGGCTTCGGTTCGCACGTGGTGTTCCTGGTCGGCGTCGGCGTGGCTTTCGGCATGGGGCTGGGCGCCTGGCGCGTGGTCAAGGCGCAGCAGGGCCTGCCGGAAACCCCGGCCCCGCCAACACCCGCCCCGGAGGCCAAACCCGCCTGACCCGTGGCGTCGGATGCAGGCTGGCAGGATAGGCCGATCATTCGGCCGCGGGATGGTCAGGAAATCGTGCCCCCTGCGGGTGTACTCCTACAACAGCGACCCCGGCTGTAGGAGCGCACCCGCAGGGGGCGCGATGGGATCACGCGGATCGCACCCTGCCATCGAAATCCCGTGGGCGCGCACTGGCGCGGTGAAACCTCCCCGACCACACAGGTCGTGGTGAGCGAAGCAAGCCGCGACGGCGTGAATCCATGCCACCCGGCACCGTTGCGCGCCGGTTTCAGCTGCCGCCCGTCGCCGGACGTTTGGGCGACACCCACATCGTGATACGCGCACGGAACACGCTGTCGCCCTCAACATCACGGATATCGACGCTGACTGGCAGCTCGTAGCCCTGGGCCGATTCGATCACCTCGATGTCCGGCGTGGCGCTGGCCTGCATCGGGCCGCGCGCTTTCTTCAGGTATTCCACGCTCATGCCTTTCGGAATCCAGCGCATGCCGGCGGGGATCGTGGCATCGGTCATCAGCCCGCCGCTCAGTTCGGCCAGATTGCACAGCGCGATCGCGTGCACCGTGCCCAGATGGTTGTGCAGCGCGCGCCGGTCGCGCATCCGCGCCTGGCAGCAGCCCGGTTCAAGCCGGGTGATGCGCGCACGGATTGTGGCGAAGTAGGGCGCCTTGAAGCCGACCAGACGGCTGAACAGCCAGCCGCCGGCCGGCCACGCAGCGAGCCTGCGGTAAAGGGAAAGAATGCGGGGTTGCGACATGGGAAGGTCCGGTCAGGAAAAAGCACACGTAGCGGCGGCCACGCGAATAGCACGACGCCCAACGCAAACAACGAGCTTACGGAGTATCGCGGCAGAACGAGCTGATCGCCGCCAGATTGCGGTAGGAGCGCACTCATAAAGGGAGCGCGATGGGATCACGCAAATCACACCCCGCCACCCAATCCCGTGGGAGCGGCCTTGGCCGCGATGGGGTTTTGCCCGTGATGTCGAGCCGCATAGGTCATGGTGAGCACCGCGAACCGCGACACCATGACGCGCATTGTTGCGGTATCCGGTTCCCCGCATTATCTGCGCCACAACAGCATTCCGACTTCCGTGAGCGATCCGATTCCCTGCCCACATCCGGGCAGGGAATCGAATCATCATCAGCCCCCGCTTCAGGCGGTCTGGCCGCGTGCCGCTGGTGGCTGCACGAAGCTGGCGGCGACCAGTTCGGAAGGGTCGAAATCATCCACGCTGATCGCATCCAGCGTGATCTCGTGCAGTTCCTTCAGCATCTGCACCTCGCTCGCGCTCAGGATGCCTTTCAGCTGCGCCTGTTGCAGCTGCGCGTCCACTTCCAGCGCGTCGATCTGGCCGGCCTTGACCGCCTTCAGGAACTTGCGCTCCACCGGCTCGGCCGCGATCACCTTCGGCAGTGCCGCGTTGATGCGGCCGCCGGGGTTGTTGGCGCAGGGCGTCAGGAAGGCACCTTCGCCAAGGCGGTCGCGGGTATCGCTCGGGGTCAGCAGCAGTGCGGCGACGCGATGGCCGAGACGGTCACCGGGCGCATGCGCGCGGCGGCCCCATGGGAACACCAGCACCCACAGCAGCCAGCCGACCGGCTTGATCGGAAAGTTGCGCAGCGCCTCGGACAGCGCCAGTTCGATCTTGTGCGCGCAGTCGTGGAAGGCCCAGGCCAGCAGTGGACGATCGCCGGCCGGCCGGTCCTGGTCCTCGTAGCGCTTCAGCATCGCGCTGGCGATGTAGAGCTGGCTCAGCACATCGCCCAGGCGCCCGGACAGGCGTTCCTTGAACTTGAGCTTGCCGCCCAGCGTCAGCATCGCCGTATCGGCCACCAGCGCCAGATTGGCCGAATAGCGGTTGAGCTTGCGGTAGTAGCGGCGGGTGTAGGAGTCGCCGGGCGCCTTGCCCAGCGTCGCGCCGGTCAGGCCCATGACCAGGCTGCGAACCGCGTTGGAAACGGCGAAGCCGATATGCCCGAACAGGGTACGGTCGAACTCGCGCAGCCGGGTTTCCGGGTCCGGATGGCGCGCAGCCTGCATTTCCTGCAACACCCACGGATGGCAGCGGATCGCGCCCTGGCCGAAGATCATCAGGCAGCGCGTCATGATGTTGGCGCCTTCCACCGTGATCGAGATCGGCGCCGCCTGCCAGTTGCGCCCGGCGAAGTTCTTCGGCCCCAGGATCACGCCCTTGCCGCCCAGCACATCCATCACGTCGCTGATGGTCTGGCGGCCCTTCTCGGTGCAGTGATACTTGGCGATGGCCGAAGGCACGGCCGGCTTTTCACCGCGATCCACCGCCGCCGCGGTCGCCTGCGACAGCGCGCTGCCCGAATAGGTATTGCCGGCGATCCGCGCCAGCGCTTCCTCCACGCCCTCGAAACGCCCGATCGCCAGTCCGAACTGCTTGCGTACCCGTGCATAGGCGCCGGTCACCAGCGCGCCGGCCTTCATCCCGCCGGCGGCGGTCGAAGGCAGCGTGATGGCGCGGCCCACCGACAGGCATTCGACCAGCATGCGCCAGCCGTGGCCGATGTAATCCTCGCCGCCGATCAGCGCCGACAGCGGCAGGAACACGTCCTTGCCGCGCACCGGTCCGTTCTGGAAGGTGCAGTTCAGCGGGAAATGGCGACGCCCGACTTCCAGCCCCGGCGTGTCGCTGGGCATCAGCGCCAGGGTGATGCCACGATCACTGGTATCGCCGAGCAGGCCGTCCGGATCATGCAGGCGGAACGCCAGCCCGATCACGGTCGCCACCGGCGCCAGCGTGATGTAGCGCTTGTCGAAGTTCAGCCGCACGCCGAGCACCTTGGCGCCGTTCCACTCGCCTTCGCAGACGATGCCGTAGTCCGGAATCGAGGTCGCATCCGAACCGGCGCTCGGGCCGGTCAGCGCGAAGCAGGGGATTTCCTTGCCGACCGCCAGGCGCGGCAGGTAATGGCTCTTCTGCTCATCGGTGCCGTAGTGCAGCAGCAGTTCCGCCGGTCCCAGCGAGTTGGGCACGCCGACGGTGGAGGACAGCACGCTGGAGATCGAGGCCAGCTTGGCGATCACGCGCGAATGCGCGGTCGCGGAGAAGCCCAGGCCGCCGTACTCCTTCGGAATGATCATGCCGAAGAACTTCTGCTTGCCCAGGTATTCCCAGATTTCCGGCGGCAGGTCGGCACGCACATGGGTGATGTCCCAGTCGTTGGTCATCTTGCAGACCTCTTCCACCGGGCCATCGAGGAAGGCCTGTTCCTCCGCGGTCAGTTCCGGCTTGGGCTGGGCCAGCAGCTGCTTCCAGTCCGGCATGCCGGAGAACAGCTCGCCCTCGAAACCGACGGTGCCCGCATCCAGCGCGGTCTGTTCGGTTTCCGACAGCGTCGGCAGCATTTTCGTGTAGATCTTCAGCAGCGGCGCGGTGATGCGGCTGCGGCGCAGGCCGGTGTGCAGCAGCGGCACCGCCACCAGCGCCAGCAGCAGGGCCGCGATCACGCTGGCCACGACACTGGCCTTGAACACCAGCGCCAGCACCAGGCCGGCCACGCTCAGCGCCACCCAGCTTTTGAGCGAAACGCGGAAGTAGGCGGCCACCATGCCGGCCAGCAGCAGGGCGAGGAAGGGAAGGAGGATGCTCATCGAAGGGCTCCGGCGGGAAGGGAGTTGCCGGCTGGCAACGTGGACAGGAAAGCAAGAATGGTTCGAGTAAATGCATCATTGTCGTCGCCGACCACCATGTGGGTGGCCTGCGGCAGGCGGACGTGCCGCGCGTGCGGCACCCGTTGCAGGAAGTCGGTCACGTGCGCATCGCCGATCAGTTCGCTGCGTCCGCCGCTGACCAGCAGCGTCGGCACCTGGATGCGGTCGGTGGCGTCCAGCAGGCGCGCCTGGTACTGCGCGCCCTGGCGACCGATGGAATCGATCAGGCGTGGATCCCAGTGCCAGCGCCAGCGCCCATCTTCGCGCTGTGCCAGCAGTGGTTCCAGTTCTTCGCGGCTCTTGCGGCGCGGGCGGTGCGGCAGATAGGCCGCGATCACATCGGCGGCATGTTCGGGTGAATCGAAACCTTCCGGGTGCGCGCTCATGAAACCCATGATGCGCTCGACCCCGGCTTCATCCCAGCGCGGCGCGATATCTACCAGCACCAGCGCCCGGAACGGCGGCGGATCGCGATGCCCCTGCGCATACAGGCCCAGCAGTCCGCCCATCGACGCGCCCACCAGCACCGGCGGCGTGGCGTGGTCCTGCGCCAGCGCGGCCAGATCATCGACGAACTGTTCCAGCTCGTACGGCAGCTGCGCCGGATTCCAGCGGCTCTGGCCGTGGCCACGCGCATCGAAGCGGGTGCTGCCGTGCCCATGCGCGGCCAGCGTTGCCGCCGTCCGGGTCCAGGCCTGGCGGGTCTGGCCGAAACCATGCGCGAACAGCACTTCGGCCCGATCCGGGCGGCCCGGCAGCCGTTGCAGCGCGAGCGCGTCGGAAGGTGACATCTGGCGATCTTCCGCCTGCGGCACGATCATGGAAGGGTGCGTTACCATACCGGCGAGTATGTTCCGCCTCGCCGGCGTCCGTCAATACGGATGCGTATGGTGTAGCGCGTCGGTGCCCCGGCGGGGCCGGCGTCGGCATCGTGCAGGAGTTGCGCCGGTTCCTGTGAATTTCCGATAGGCTTGCTTAGATGACACGTGCTTCCGCCCCCGCCAAGACCGAACGCACCTCGCGCCTGAGTGCCAGTGACTGGGCCCAGGCCGCGCTGGACCTGATCGCCGAGGAAGGCGTGCACGCGGTCGCGGTCGAACCGCTGGCACGCCGTCTGGGTGTCACCAAGGGCAGCTTCTACTGGCACTTCCCCTCGCGTGACGCCCTGCTGCGTGCCGCGCTGGAGCGTTGGGAGCAGGTCGAACTGGATGAAGTGTTCGCCCGGCTCGAAGCGGTGGCCGATCCGCGCGAACGCATGCGTGAGCTGTTCCTGCGGGTCGCGCACGAAGTCCGCTCGCACATCATCTATTCGGAACTGCTCAAGACGCTCGATCATCCCGTCGTGCAGCCGGTCATGCAGCGCGTCTCCAAGCGCCGCCTGGACTACCTGATGCTCGCCTTCCGCCAGCTCGGCATGGTCCGTGCTGATGCCCAGCATCGCGCACACCTTACTTATGCGGCCTACGTCGGCTTCCTGCAGCTGTCGTTGCAGCTGGGCCAGCCGCGCCTGCAACAGGCCGAGTTCGACGCCTACGTTGATCACGTCATCCAGACGCTGATCCCGTAACCGGCCCGCGCGCAAGCCCCTCCGATCCGCCTGAATGGCTTGTCCCGCAAGGGTTTGCCGGTGTTCGTGACATCTCAGGGAAAGCGTTGGCGGCCTATTGCGCCAGTGTTAAGAAATGGCTAAGCTGCGGCAAGCCGAGGAAGTGCAAGACTCAATGCGCCCCGGCCGGGACAACCACTGTGGGGCATTGGCCCACTTGGCAACTGCGCCAAGTTTCACCTTGGCAACAAAAATTTCTGGAGAGAGAGCATGAAGTTGAAGACCTCTAAGCTTCGCAGCGCAATCATCCTTGCGCTCGTGGCTGTACCTGTTTCCATGCCCCTGATGGCGCAGGAAGAAGGTGATGACGCCACCCGCCTGGACACCATCACCGTCACTGGTTCGCGCATCAAGCGCGCCGACGTCGAAGGCGCACTGCCGGTCGTCGTGATCGACCGCGCCCAGATCGAGGCCAGCGGCACGATCACGGTTGCCGACTTCCTGCGTGACACCACGTTCAACAGCTTCGGCGCCTATATGAGCTCTTCGGGCAGCTCCGGTCTGGGTGCCACCCAGGTCAGCATGCGCGGCCTGGGTGCACAGCGCACCCTGATCCTGATCGACGGCCGTCGCGCCCCGGTCGCCCCGCAGCTGGGCCAGGGCCAGGACCTGAACTCGATCCCGCTGGCGGCGGTCGAGCGTTTTGAAATCCTGTCCGACGGTGCTTCGGCCATCTACGGTTCCGACGCACTGGGCGGCGTGATCAACATCATCACCCGCAAGGACTACGACGGCGTCCAGCTCAGCTACGGCATGGGCCGCCCGAGCAACGACGGCGGTGATACCGAAGAAGGCAGCGTGATCATCGGCTCCTCGAGCGACCGTGGCCGCGTACTGGCCGGCGCCTCGTATTCCGAGCGCGACATCATCTTCAACCGCGACCGCGACTACTGGTACTGGGGCCCGAACAGCACTGGCTCCACCTTCTCCAACAACTTCGCCACCCGCATCAGCACCGGTCTTGCCGCGCGTCTGCGTCATCCGGAATTCGGCACCGCCGTGCCGGGTCTTTGCACCAACAACCAGTCCGGTTTCTGGTTTGCTCCGGCAAGCAACGCAGCTGGCGAAAACATCGGCAATTGCCAGTTCGACCACGCTTCGGTCTCGGCCACGATTTCCAGCAACAAACAGAATGCCATCTTTGCCCGTGGTGACTACGAGATCAACGAAGACTGGACCTTCTACTTCGACACCAGCACCAACAAGTCGACCGCGTTCGGCCGTTACGCGCCGGTTCCGTCGAGCCCGTTCCCCGGTGGTGCCATCCGCCTCGTGGCCGGCAGCCCGAACCATCCGGGCACCGCCCCGGAAGACGGCGGTCTGAACCCGAACTACGACAGCTACTACGCCCAGTTCGCCGGTCAGGATCTGTTCCTGTTCCACCGCTTCGCGGCGCTCGGCAACCGTGACAGCTATTCGGAAGTCACCACCAGCAACTACGCCGGCGGCCTGCGCGGCATGGTCGGCAATGTCGAGCTGGATTTCGGTGCTCGCTACAACGAGAGCCGTGGCTGGGACAAGGGTGAGAACTACGTTGTCGGTGGACTGGCCCAGGCCCCGATCACCAGCGGTGAATACAACATCTACGATCCCTTCGCTGGCGATCCGAACGGCCTCGGCTTCACCACCACGATCCTGCGTGACCTGAAGTTCAACACCAAGGAAGTCTACGGCAGTGCCGCCTTCGACCTGTTCTCGATGGGTGGTGGCAGCGCCGCGATGGTCGTCGGCGCCGAGTACCGCGAAGAGTTCTATCAGGACAATTACGATCCGCTGTCCGAGTCCGGCCAGGTCGTGGGTTCGGCCGGCAACTCTGCCGCCGGTGATCGTGACGTCAAGGCCGCCTACTTCGAAGTGCTGTTCCCGATCACCTCGACCTTCGAAGTCGACATCGCCGGCCGTTACGACGAGTACAGCGACTACGGCAGCGACTTCGCTCCGAAGGTGTCGCTGCGCTGGCAGCCGCTGGAAAGCCTGACCTTGCGTGGTTCGTACGGCGAGGGCTTCCGCGCCCCGACGCTGGACATCCTGACCGCCAAGCCGAGCTTCAGTGCTGACGCAAGCACCGACCGGGACACCTGCATGATGCTGGCCGGTACGCCGAACTGCGAAACGCAGATCAGCACCTGGCGCATTTCCAACCCGAACCTGACCTCGGAGCAGTCCGAGCAGTTCAGCGTGGGTGTGGTGTGGGATGCCACCGACTGGCTGAACATGAGCCTTGATTACTACAACATCAAGATCACCGACCAGATCGCGTTCATCGGCTCTAACACGATCACCCAGTGTCTGCGTGGCAGCCGTACCGACTGCCCGACCGGCCTGAGCTACCTGCCGACGGGCACCTCGGCCACCGCACCGAATCCGGGCGTGGGCCTGGGCCTGGAGCTTGATCCGATCAGCGGCGGCATCGTGCTGGCGCAGACCGGTTACACCAACCTGGGTTCGGTCGAAACCGAAGGCTTTGACTTCACCGCCCGTACCAACTTCGATCTGGGCAACTTCGGTTCGCTGCGCAACCAGCTGATGGTCAGCTATGTGTCTGATCAGCACACCAATGACAACCCGAGCTATGTCGGTCAGCCTGGCGTGCCGCGCATCCGTGCCGGCCTGCAGAATATCTGGTCGATCAGTGATTTCGAGGTGAGCTGGAACATCAACTACATCCACCACACCCATTCGTGGAGCTATCGTGACTGGGTGGGCCTGAGCAGCAATGGTGATTTCCAGGGTTCCTACGAGCAGTACCTCACCACTCCGCAAGCAGACGGTGGTATGGGTCTTCCGTCGGCAGATATCGTCGGCAAGACGATGCCGTCCTTCGTCTCGCACGATTTCCAGTTCAACTACAACGCACCGTGGAATGCGACCGTGACTCTGGGCGTGCGTAACGCCTTTGATCGCAATCCGAGCATGGACTGGGGGTACTTCTATTATCAGGCCGACTCGGTCGAAACCGATCTGTATGATGTGTGGGGTCGCGTGCCGTACTTCCGTTACACCCAGCGCTTCTGATCCCTCCGGATCGAACGCTTGCAACATGAAAGGGGGCCTCGCAAGAGGCCCCCTTTTTTGTGGTTCATCGCGCTCCCTTCAGGTGCACTGACGTAGGTCGGCTTAAGCGCCGCAGGCGTGGAGCCGACGGCGTCCAGCGCGGGCGAATCGTCGGTTGACCAACCTTCGGTTGTTGAAAAACGCCTCACCGCTTCGCGGCTTGAACCGACCTACCGCCAGTAGACCGGATAAGGCGCAAGCCGCACCCGGGTGGGGCCTTCCCATGATTCCGACCGCGCCCTGCCCAGGCCACTTTCTGCTCAAACCAGCAAATTCCCCCGCCAACGCAAGGTAAACTGCATGGTTTCCGTCAGGGGGCAACACCCACCATGTCCAAACTCTCCATCCTCACGGCCTATGCCGTGCCATTGATCAATGTCGAATTCGACGACAGCGACGCACTGAACAGTGAACTGCGCAAGGCCTTCCTGGAATACGCCGCGCAGGGCGACACCTGGGCCAACAAGGAGCCCTTCGTGCAGCGCAACGCAAGCCTGTTCGAAAGCGCCTTCAACCTGTTCGACTGGAACGACCCGGCCATCGCCAAGCTGCGCGACCAGTGCATGGCCGCGCTCTACCGCGCCGTCGGCGAACTGAACCAGTACGACGACGCCACCCTGGCGCGGCTGCACGTCGCGCACGAATCCTGGTTCCACGTGACCCGCAAGGGCGGCTATTTCGGCGCCCACAACCACCCGCTGCACTCCTGGTCCGGCGTCTACTGCGTCTGCCAGGAAGGCGATGAGGACAACGAACACAGCGGCCGCCTGACCTTCATCAGCCCCTATGCGACCAACACCATGTTTGTCGACATGGCATCGCACAAACTGAAGCCGCCGTTCCATACCGGCTCCTGGCCGATCCGGCTCAAGCCCGGACAATTGCTGCTGTTCCCCTCCTGGCTGCTGCACCAAGTCACCGCCTTCGAGCCGGCCAACGACGACGGCCTGCGCATCACCGTCGCCTTCAACGCCCGCTTCCGAATGGAAGGCGTGGAGCCCCTGACCGCAATGCCGAACCCGCGCTGATCCAGAATTCCCGCCCGTTTCTGCAGAAACGGGCGGGCCCGCGTTTGGGGCTTTCCCGCTGATGCCTATCCCATATAGGTCGGGCTGAGCGCAGCGATGCCCGACATCAAAACCGTGCTGCCGCGCTATCCATCCCGCCGCCGCATAGCGCCTGCCAGATTCCATGCGTTGGGATTCGTCCGGATCACGTCCGGGGTCACCACCAACCTATGCAGTGATTGGGGCAAGGCTTCTGTGTGCGGGCGTGCCGGAATGTCGAAGTTTCCACGCGACGGAAGCATGGCTGTCGGGCATCGCTGCGCTCAGCCCGACCTATGTGGTGCCGGCAATGCATTACGATGGCCGGCCATCACGCCGCGCAGCAACCGACTCCGCCGGTTCCATGACAACACCATCCGCGAACACCACTCCGACCGCCCACGACCGCGCCCGCGCCTGGAGCAGCTACTGGGCCGGCGGTGCGCTGCATTCGCTGGCCGGCAGCTTCGACGGCAACTATGAAGGCGCCATCGGTGCGTTCTGGCAGGACGTGTTCGCCCAGCTCCCGCAGCAGGGCCGCGTGCTGGACCTGTGCTGCGGCAATTCGCCACTCGGCCAGTTGCTGATGCAGTCCGCGCAGGCGCCGCGCGTGGCGCATCTGGCGGTGGTCGATGCCGCCCGCATCGCACCGGCGTGGCCGGCACAGCTCCCGTCGGATATCGTCGCTCGCATCGCAGTGCACGGCGAAACCGATGTCGCCGCCTTGCCGTTTCCGGATGCCGCTTTCGATCTGTGCATCAGCCAGTACGGCATTGAATATGTCGGCCAGCCGGCGTTTTCCGAATCCGGCCGCGTATTGCGCAGCGGTGGCCGGCTCGCTGCGGTGCTGCACCACGCCGATGCCTTGCCGGTGCGCATCGGGCGCGAGGAAACCACCCATATCGACACGCTGCTGGCACCCGACGGCCTCTACACCCGCGCCAGCGCGATGATCGAGCCGCTGTCACGCGCCGCCACCCCGGCCGGCCGCGCCACCCTGATGCACGACGCCGGTGCCAACGCCGCACGCGCCGCCTTCAACGACAGCCTGCGCGCCGTGCAGCAACGCATCGATGCGGCGCAGTACCCGGACGTGATGCTGGAGCAGCGCGAGGCCGTGATGCAGCTGCTGGCCCAGGTCGCACAACTGGGCGAAGAAGCCGGCAACGCAAGGCTGTCAGCGCTGCGCCAGACCTTGCTGGATGCGCAGCTGCGACAGCGCGAACTGGTGGATTTCGCGCTCGACGAAGCCGGCATCCATGTGCTGCTCGATGCCTTTCCGGGCCGCATCGAGCACCTGCAAGCACTGGCCTTCGACAACGGCGAACTGGCCGGCTGGGCTCTCGTCGCCGTGCGCGACTGAGACGCCGCTGCCCGCATTTCGGAGAACCCCGTACCCATGGCCAAACCCAGAACCGCCTACGTCTGCACCGAATGCGGCGCCAGCGCCAGCAAATGGCAGGGACAGTGCCCGGAATGCGGCGTCTGGAACACGATGAGCGAAATCGTCGTGGAAGCCGCGCCGCCACCCAATGCGCGTGGCGCCCGCGCCGGTTATGCCGGGCAGGGCGGCGCCAGCCAGGTCACGCGTCTGGCCGACGTGGTGCACGATCAGGAAGTGCGCGAACCGGTCGGCATCGGCGAGCTGGATCGCGTGCTCGGCGGCGGACTGGTACAAGGCTCGGTGGTGCTGATCGGCGGCGATCCGGGCATCGGCAAATCCACCCTGCTGTTGCAGGCCGTGGCCGCGCTGGAGCCGCGTTTGCCCGGCCTGTATGTCACCGGTGAAGAAAGCCTGGGCCAGGTCAGCGCCCGCGCCAAACGCCTCGGGCTGGAGCTGGGTGACCTGCGCTGCCTGACCGAAACCTGCGTCGAACGCATCCTGCCGCAGCTGGCGAAGGAAAAGCCGCGGCTGGTGGTCATCGATTCGATCCAGACCATGTATTCGGACCAGCTCGCGGCCGCGCCCGGCTCGGTCAGCCAGGTGCGCGAAAGCGCGGCACGACTGGTGCGCATGGCCAAGGAAACCGGCATCAGCGTGTTCCTCGTCGGCCACGTCACCAAGGAAGGCGGCATCGCCGGCCCGCGCGTGCTGGAACACATGGTCGACGCGGTGCTGTATTTCGAAGGCGAGAGCGGTAGCCGCTTCCGCGTGTTACGTGCCTTCAAGAACCGCTTCGGCGCGGTCAACGAGCTGGGCGTGTTCGCGATGGGCGAAACCGGCCTGCGCGAAGTGCCGAATCCTTCGGCGATCTTCCTCTCCGGCAGCCCGGAACCGCAGCCGGGCAGTTGCGTGATGGTCACGCGCGAAGGCACCCGCCCGCTGCTGGTCGAAGCGCAGGCGCTGGTCGATGCCAGCCCCCTCGCCAATCCACGCCGCGTCGCGCTCGGACTGGAGCAGAGCCGTCTGGCGATGCTGCTGGCGGTGATGCATCGCCATGGCGGCATCGGCGTCTACGACCAGGACGTCTACGTCAACGTGGTCGGCGGCATCCGGGTGCAGGAAACCGCCGCCGACCTGCCGGTGCTGCTGGCGATCCTGTCCAGCTTTCGCAACCGCCCGCTGGAAACCCCGACCGTGGCCTTCGGCGAAGTCGGCCTGTCCGGCGAAATCCGACCTGTTCCCAACGGCGAGGAGCGCCTGCGCGAAGCGGCGACCTACGGCTTCAAACGCGCCATCGTCGCGCGCGCCAATGCCCCGAAAAAACCGATCAAGGATCTGGAAATCATCCCCGTCGAGCGCCTCGCGCAGGCGCTCGAAGCCGCGCAGTAAACCATCGCGCGCAGCCACGCGGGAACCCTGCCAAACTCCACATTGAATTTCGTGGCAACGGCCCCGGCCGTGATCAAACTTCCCCGGTGCTTCTTTCATACTCATCGCGGGCAGGCCCGCTCCCACAAAAAAGCTGGGAGCCGCTGTCAAGAAGAACGCCGTTGTGGCGGGCTTGCCCGCGATGGGGCTTTCCCGATCAAACCGATCTCATGCCGCGCAGATTCAATCCCCCAGCGCCGACAATTCCCGGTGCAACACATCGTTGTTGCCCAGATTCAGCTCGATCAGGCGCTTGAGCTGAGCGAAGCTGCCCAGATCGATCTTCACGCAATTGAAGCCCAGCCGGGTGTCGGCCACGATGCGCGCCAGTTCCACGCCCATGCCGATCAGCACGCCGCCGTCCAGCCGCAGGTCCAGCCGATAGCGGCTGCCGACCGAGCCGGTCCAGCCCTGCGGGCGTTCCACCAGCACGCCGGACAGCGACAGGTCCACCAGTCGCGTGTTCCACATCGCGTTGCCGGAATACAGCCGCACATCGCCTTCGATCGGGAAGCGGTGAAAGCGGCGCTGCGCCGCATCGTCGATAACCGGAATCGGGTGTAGGTCGTTCATCGGCCTCGGGCCAGGATCAATTCAAGCACGAACTTGCTGCCAAAGAACGCCATGCCCAGCAGGATCATCGCGGTCAACGTCAGGCGCACCGCGCGCCGCCCGCGCCAGCCGTATTGCATCCGGCCGAACAGCAGCGCACCAAAAACCCCCCAGGCCAGCAGCGAGAGCACGGTCTTGTGCACCAGGTGCTGGGCGAACAGATTCTCCACGAAGACCACACCGCTCATCAATGCCAGCGTCAGCAATGCGAAGCCGGCGCCGATCAGGCGGAACATCATCGCTTCCACCTGGGTCAACGGCGGGAACACCCGCAGCAGCGAATCCAGTCGCCGCTGGCGCAGCGCGCGTTCCTGCAACCACAGCATGATCGCCAGCCACGCCGCGACACTGAGCGCGGCATAGGCCATCAGCGCCAGCCCGGCGTGCAACTGGATCTGCCAGTCCATCGCCGGCAATCCGTGCAGTTCCGGCCGGGTGCTGCGGAACAGCAGCAACAGCGCAGCCGCAGTCGGATAAACCACCACACCCAGCGCACCAACCGGACGCACCAGCGCGATGCCCGCGACCAGCGCCGCCACCACCAGGCTGATCACCGACAGCGCGGTGAAGAAATGCAGCGCGATGCCGCCGCTGGACAGCCATGTCTGCACATGCACTGTCGTGTGCATGGCCACTGCCAGCAGTGCCAGCCATGCCGGCCCGCGCGCATTGCCGCGCTGCGCGCGCGCCAACCGCTGCACCTGCCAACCGGTGGCGACCAGGTAGGCGATCAGGGCGGCAATGGAAAGCGCGGAGGTCATCACACAAGTTTGGCACAGCCGTGCGCAAGGAACACGCCAACATCATCCTTGCTTTCCGCCGGCCGCCGCCGGCATTGCGCACCGTGCGGCAGTGAAGGTCCGTGCGCAGGCGGGCGGACCACCGACAGGGCTGGGCTATACTGCGCAATCGTCATTTTTCCGTGATCCGCCCCATGTTCGAGTCTTTGAGCCAACGCCTGTCCACGACGATGCAACGCCTGCGCGGGCGCGGCCGGCTGACCGAGGAAAACATCCGCGAAGCCACCCGCGAAGTGCGCATCGCGCTGCTGGAAGCCGATGTCGCGCTGCCGGTGGTGCAGGCCCTGATCCAGCGCATCAAGGTGCGCGCGGTCGGCCAGGACGTGCTCAAGAGCCTGACCCCAGGCCAGGCCCTGATCAAGGTGGTGCGCGACGAACTCACCCTGGTGATGGGTGCGCAGAGCGCCGAACTGAATCTCAACGTGCCGGCGCCGGCGGTGATCCTGATGGCCGGCCTGCAGGGCGCCGGCAAGACCACCACGGTCGGCAAGCTGGCGAAACTGCTGAAAGAGCGCCGCAAGAAGAAGGTCATGGTGGTCTCGGCCGATGTCTACCGCCCGGCGGCGATTGAGCAGTTGAAGACGCTGGCCGAGCAGACCGGCGTGCTGTTCTTCCCGTCGGATCCTTCGCAGAAACCGGTCGACATCGTCAAGGCCGCGATCAGCGACGCGAAGAAGAGCTTCGTCGACGTGCTGCTGGTCGATACCGCCGGCCGCCTCGCCATCGACGAGGAGATGATGGCCGAGATCAAGGCCCTGCATGCGGCGGTCGATCCGGTCGAAACCCTGTTCGTGGTCGACGCGATGACCGGCCAGGATGCCGCCAATACCGCCAAGGCCTTTTCCGAAGCGCTGCCGCTCACCGGTGTGGTGCTGACCAAGACCGATGGCGATGCGCGCGGAGGCGCGGCCTTGAGCGTGCGCTACATCACCGGCCGCCCGATCAAGCTCATCGGCACCTCGGAAAAGATGGACGGCCTGGACGTGTTCCACCCGGACCGCATCGCCAGCCGCATCCTGGACATGGGCGACGTGCTGTCGCTGGTGGAACAGGTCGAGCGCGATGTCGACCAGGAAAAGGCCGCCAAGCTGGCCGAGAAGGTCGCCAAGGGCAAGAAATTCGACCTCAACGACATGCGCGACCAGCTCGAACAGATGCAGAACATGGGCGGCATCCACGCCCTGATGGACAAGCTGCCGGGCATGGGGCAGGTGCCGGACAATCTCAAGAACCAGGTCACCGGCAAGGAAGTGCCGCGCATGATCGCGATCATCGGATCGATGACGAAGAAGGAGCGCCGCCATCCTGCGCTGCTCAACGGCTCGCGCCGCGCCCGCATCGCCCGCGGCTCGGGCACCACGCCGGCCGACGTCAACCGCCTGCTCAAGCAGTACCAGCAGATGGAGAAGATGATGTCCAAATTCTCCAGCGGCGGGCTCAAGGGCATGATGCGCGGCATGAAGGGCATGCTCGGCGGGCGCGGTGGGCCGGGCGGTTTCCCGATGCGCTGAGGCGGCGGATTTCCCTTTTCCGCGCCACGAGGTTAAAATACGCGGCTCGCCGTCCGTCCCGGGCGTCGCAGCCCCTCCTTTCCGATTGCAGAGCACACACCCATGGTCAAGATCCGTCTGACCCGCGGTGGCGCCAAGAAGCGCCCCTTCTACCACATCGTCGTGACCGACCAGCGCAACAAGCGCGACGGCCGCGCCATCGAGCGTATCGGGTACTACAACCCGGTGGCCCGTGGTGCCGAGCCGCGCGTGCAGATCGACACCGCACGCGTTGACCATTGGGTCGGCGTCGGTGCCCAGCTGAGCGAGAAGGTCGACCAGCTTTACCGTGACGCCGTCAAGGCTGCTGCCGAGCCGGCCCAGGCTGCCGCCTGAAGCCGGTTCCGATGCTGCGGGCATGAGCGGCGAGCGCCGCATTCCCGTCGGCAGGATCGTCGGCGTGCACGGTGTGCAGGGCTGGATAAAGCTCGAATCGCACACCGATCCACGCCGCAACATCTTCCGCTACCTGCCCTGGACCGTGCGCCATCGTGGTGTCGAGCACACCATCGATGTGGTGGAAGGGCGCGAGCAGGGCAAGGGTCTGGTGGCACATTGGCCGGAACTTGAAAGCCGTGATCAGGCCCACGCCTTGATCGGGGCCGAGATCTGGGTGCCGCGCGATGCACTGCCGCCCCCGCGTCCGGGCGAATACTACTGGGTCGATCTGGAAGGTCTGCGCGTGGCCGGCGTCGATGGTTACGACTTCGGCCGCGTCTCGCATCTGTCTTCGACCGGCGCCAACGATGTCATGTCCGTCATCGGCGAGCGCGAGCGGCTGATTCCATTCCTGAAGGACGATGTCATCCGGCGCGTCGATCTGGATGCCGGCCTGATCGAGATCGACTGGGATCCCGAATTCTGATCCGCATGGCTGGCGCCGTACGCCGGCCGCGGTGATGATGTCCTTCGCTCCAGCGAGCCCGTGCCCGTGCGCATCGATGTCCTGACCCTGTTCCCCGAATTCATTGCCGCCGCCGCTGCGGTGGGCGTGGTCGGGCGCGCGCAGCAGCGCGGGCTGATGCAGGTGCAGGCCTGGAATCCGCGCGATTTCACCCACGATAACTACCGCCGCGTCGATGAACGCACCTTTGGTGGCGGTCCCGGCATGGTGATGTCGACCCGGCCCCTGCGCGACTGCCTGGCCGCGATCCGCGCCGCTGACGCGGCGCGGGCGCATGTTGCCTATCTCTCTCCGCAGGGAGCGCGGCTGACCCAGCGTCGGGTTCGCGAATTGGCACAAATGCCGCGTCTGGTGCTGGTCTGCGGGCGCTACGAAGGCATCGACGAGCGCGTCATCGCGCGCGAAATCGACGAGGAAATCTCGATCGGCGACTATGTGCTGTCCGGCGGCGAACTGGCGGCCGCCGTGGTCATCGATGCGGTCGGCCGGATCCAGCGCGGCGCGCTCAACGACGAGGCCAGCGCGGCTCAGGATTCGTTCGAAGACGGCCTGCTCGACTGCCCGCACTACACCCGCCCGGAAATCGACGCGCAAGGTGACGCGGTGCCGCCGGTGCTGCTGTCCGGCGATCACGCCGCGATTGCGCGCTGGCGCCGCCAGCAATCTCTCGGGCGCACCTGGCTGCGGCGCCCGGACCTGCTGGCCCGGCTTTCCCTGACCGAACAGGATCGTCGCCTGCTGGAGGAATTCAGGTGGCAATGGCTGCAAACACAACGTCCGTAGCAATAGGCAGGCAACGCGGATGCAAGCCCGATGAATGCTGGGGCTTGGCAAACCCGGCAGAACCCGGCTAAAATACGCGACTGCCTTCGGGCTTTTGGCCGCTCAGGCCAGCCATGTCCGCCTGCCGGACTTCCGATCTTCTTACTTCAATCTCCCGCATGTCGGGCCGGTGCCATCATGACCAACAAGATCATCCAGGAATTCGAGGCCGAGCAGGCCACGCGCCAGTTGCCGGAATTCGGCCCGGGCGACACCGTCGTCGTCAACGTCAAGGTGAAGGAAGGCAACCGCGAGCGCGTCCAGGCCTATGAAGGCGTGGTCATCGCCAAGCGCAGCCGCGGCCTGAATTCGGCCTTCACGGTGCGCAAGATTTCGCACGGCACCGGTGTGGAGCGCGTGTTCCAGACCCATTCGCCGAGCATCGATTCGCTCGTGGTCAAGCGCCGCGGCGCGGTGCGTTCGGCCAAGCTGTACTACCTGCGCAATCTGGAAGGCAAGGCTGCCCGCATCAAGGAAGACCTCAGCGCCAGCGCGCGTGCCGCCAACGCGGCGGCCGCCGCCGCCGCTGCCGGCAACTGAGCCGCAACAGCAGATTCCGGGCCGACACAGGGCTCACGCTACGGCCGCGAAAGCGGCCGTTGTCGTTTCCGGCGCTTGAAAATCCCTGCCGCCGGCCCAACCTCGCGGGCACCCCCGCGTTTGTCCTTTCGTGTCTGTGGAAGCCATGAGCACTGAAACCCGAAGCTACGAATTCCAGGCCGAAGTGCAGCAGGTGCTGCGCCTGGTCATCCATTCGCTGTACTCCAACAAGAACATTTTCCTGCGCGAGCTGGTCTCCAACGCCTCGGATGCCTGCGACAAGCTGCGCTTCGAGGCGCTGGCCGAACCGGCGCTCTACGGCGACCAGCCGGAGCTGCGCATCGACCTGTCCTGGGACAAGGACGCACGCACGCTGACCATCTCTGACAGCGGCATCGGCATGTCGAAGCAGGAGCTGATCGACAACCTGGGCACCATCGCGCGCTCTGGCACGCGCCAGTTCCTGGAGGCGCTGGAAGACGGCAAGAAAGCCGATGCGCAGCTGATCGGCCAGTTCGGCGTCGGTTTCTACGCCGCCTTCATCGTCGCCGACAAGGTCAGCGTCAGCAGCCGCCGCGCCGGCAGCGGCGAAGCCTTCACCTGGGAATCGGCCGGTGATGGCCGTTTCACGCTGGAGCCTGTCGACAAGCCCGAACGTGGCACCACCATCGTGCTGCACCTGAAGGAAGGCGAGGACGAGTTCCTCGATGGCTGGACGCTGCGCTCGCTGGTGCGCACCTATTCGGACCACATCGGCTTCCCGATCCGGATGCCGGTGGAGAAGGACGGAAAGCCCGGCGACGAATGGGAAACCGTCAATCAGGCTGCGGCGCTGTGGACGCGCCCCAAGAGCGAGATCAGCGACGACGAATACCAGGCCTTCTACAAGCACATCAGCCATGACTTCGGCGATGCGCTGAGCTGGACCCACAACCGCGTCGAAGGCAATCAGAACTACATCTCGTTGCTCTATATCCCGGAGCGCGCGCCGTTCGATTTCGGTATGGAACGCGAGGCACGCAAGGGCCTGAAGCTCTACATCAAGCGCGTCTTCATCATGGATGCGGCCGAGCAGATGCTGCCGAACTACCTGCGTTTCGTGCGTGGTGTGATCGATTCGGACGATCTGCCGCTGAATGTCTCGCGCGAGATCCTGCAGAACAGCCGCCAGGTGGAAAAGCTCAAGTCGGCGCTGACCCGACGCGTGCTGGACCAGCTCGACCGGCTGGCGCGCGAGGAACCGGAAAAGTTCGCCACCTTCTGGAACGAGTTCGGTGCGGTACTGAAGGAAGGCCTGGCCGAGGACAGCGCCAACACCGCGCGCATCGCCAAGCTGCTGCGTTTCGCCTCCACCCATGCCGGCGAGCGCGACACGCTGGTGTCGCTGGACGACTACATCGGCCGCATGAAGCCGGGTCAGGAAACCATCAACTACCTGACCGCCGATGGCTGGAATGCCGCGCGCCACAGCCCGCAGCTCGAAGCGCTGAAGACGCATGGCGTCGAAGTGCTGCTGCTGCACGAGCGCATCGACGAATGGATGATCGGCTACCTGACCGAATACGAAGGCAAGAAGCTGCGCAACATCGCCAAGGGCGAACTGGGGGCGGCCGAACTGGGCGAGGGCGCGCCGGCCGCCGCCGATCAGCAAGAGCAGGTCAAGGCCGCCGAAGGGCTGCTGGAAAAGCTCAAGACCGCGCTCGGTGATCGCGTGAGCGAGGTGCGCGTTTCGCAGCGCCTGACCGATTCGCCCGCCTGCCTGGTGCTGGCCGAGCATGACATGGCCCTGCACATGCAGCGCCTGCTGAAAGCCGCCGGGCATGAAATCCCGGCCGGCACGCCGACACTGGAAATCAATCCCAAGCACGGCCTGTTGCAACGTTTCGATGCCGAAACCGACGACACCCGCCGTCAGGATATCGCGCTGCTGCTGTTCGAGCAGGCGCAACTGGCCGAAGGCGCGCAGCTGGACGATCCGGCCGCGTTCGTGCGCCGCATGAACGCATTGCTGCTGGGGTGATCCGGTCTTCGACCGCCGCAGATGGGGTGCCAGCCGGCTGCGGCGGCCCCGCGCGAACACAGGATCAGGCGCAATGTGCCTGATCCTGGTCGGCGTCGATGCCCGCCCCGGCAGCCGGGTGATGCTGCTGGCCAATCGCGATGAACAGCACGCCCGCGCCAGCGCCGCCGCCGCGCCGTGGGACGAGGATGTGCGTGTACTCGGTGGTCGCGATCTGGTCGCCGGTGGCAGCTGGCTGGCGGTGCGCGGCGATGGGCGTTTCGCCGCCGTCACCAACCTTCGCGATCTGCACAACGGCCCACCAGCGTCGGCCCCGCGTTCGCGCGGCGAACTGGTGCGTGACTTTGTCTGCGGCGAGCAGTCCGCCGAACGCTGGCTGGACGCGCTTTTGACACGGATCGACCTTTACGCGCCCTTCAACCTGATCCTCGGCGATGCTGAAGGCGTGCGGGTGCTGGATGGCAGTACAGGCGAACATCACCGCCTTGCCCCCGGCTTGCACGCAATCAGCAACGGCCCGATCCACGAAGACTGGCCGAAGATGCAGCGCATCCGCGCATTGGCGAACGATGCGCTGGGTCAGGGCGCTGATCCATCCACCTTGCTGGTCCTGCTGGGCGACGAACAGCAGGCGCAGGATGATCGGTTGCCAAATACCGGCTTGGAGCGGGAACGCGAACGCCTGCTGTCCTCGATCTTCATCCGAGGCACCGGCTATGGCACCCGCGCCAGCACCTGGCTGGATATCGGCAAGGACGGAAGCATCGACCTGCACGAAGCCAGCTTCGGCCCGGACGGCGTGCGCGGTGGCGTGGTGCGCTGGCGGCATGTTCCGGATGCAGGCTGGAGCGCAACCGGCGGCTGAAAGGCCAGATGTCGGGCATCGCTGCACTCAGCCCGACCTATGTTTCGCCTTTGCGTGTGCCGGAAGTGCGGGGTTTGGTGGCTGGGGTGGGTGGTGTTTCCGGTGCGGTGCCGGGAGGTGCCATCCGCCGCGCGATTTCGCGCAGGATCACCTGCAGGGCATCGTGCTGGTCGGCGCGTTTGGCCATGCCGTCGACCAGGGGTTTGAAGCCGGTTTCCAGCGCGTTGCGCAGGCCGCCCAGCCACATCGCGGCGTCGGTGGCGGTGTCGCGACTGAAGGTGCGGGCCAAGGTCTGCTCGGAAGCGACGCGCTCGAGCAGGTCGATCAGCGCCGGCCAATGTGCATCGGCGACCGGCGCAGCGTCCTGTTTCGGTACGAGGGCGGGTTCCGTCGCCCGTTGTTCGGCCAGCGTGCGCAGTCCCTGCATGCTTTCGACCAGATCGCGCAGTTGCGCGACGACGCGGGTGCCGGTGTCCGAATCGGCACCGCCGATGGCCTTGCTGCGGCGGAAGTCGGCCTTGATCTGCTCCCAGCGCGCGGCCTCGTCGGTGCTGAGCGTGCCGCGCAGTTCGGCCAATTTCAGCAGGTTTTCTTCCGCGCCGGTGGTCAGCAGTTGCGATTCGCCCTGGTAGTGATCGGCGATCAGTTGCTGCATCTCGGCCTTGTTCATCACCGCCGAAACCTTTTCCGCCAGCTTGTTCATATTGCGGTAGCTGCCTTGCAGCTTGAACGGCGGCTCGGTGCGGTAGGCGTCGGCCTGCGCGGCGCTGGCGATGTACTGCTGGTTGACCTTGTAGACCACCTCGCGCACCGCGATCAGGCGCTTCAGCGTCTCGACGATCTCGTTGATCTCGGCGCCGCTGTAATCGTGTTTGAGCGCATTGGTCGACACCTCGCGGCCCAGCGCCTTGTCGACCAGCAGGTACAGGTCGGCCATGTCGCGCGTAGCCAGCGGCGCCAGCATCGGATTGCTGGTCAGGCTGTTCTCTATGTAGCTGAGCTTGAAGGAATCCTCCATGCCGCCGAGCACGTCGCCGAGGTTGTAGATGTCGGCGCGGTTGGCGAGCATGTCGGGGATCTTGAACACCTCGCCCGATTCGGTGTACGGGTTGCCGGCCATCACCACGCAGAACTTCTTGCCGCGCATGTCGTAGGTCTTGGTGCGGCCGTTCCAGACGCCCTCGATGCGGCGCGTGCCGTCGCACAGCGAGATGAACTTCTGCAGGAATTCGGGGTGCGTGTGCTGGATGTCGTCCACGTACAGCATCACGTTGGAGCCCATTTCCAGTGCCAGGTTGAGCTTGACCAGTTCCTGCCGCGCGGTGGCGTCGGGTGCCTGCGCCGGGTCCAGCGAGCGTACGTCATGGCCCAGCGCCGGGCCGTTGATCTTCATGAAGATCAGGCCGAGGCGGTTGGCGACGTATTCCATCAGCGTGGTCTTGCCGTAGCCGGGCGGCGAAATCAGCATCAGCAGGCCCATCAGGTCACTGCGCTTGCCTTCACCGGCCGCGCCCATCTGCTTGGCAAGGTTGTCGCCGATGATCGGCAGATAGGACTGGTCGATCAGCCTGTTGCGCACGAACGAGGCCAGCGGGCGCGGGCGGAACTCCTCCAGCCGCAGTGCCTCGCGCTCGCGCGCCAGCACGTCCTGGCGGATCTGCTGGAATCGGCGCACGCCCGCCAGCCAGTCGCGCCGGTGCGCATCCAGACGTTGCATCAGGTCGAACAGGCGCAGTGGCAGGCGGCCTTCGACGATGCGTGGATGCTCGCCGAGCAGGCCGCTCACGTCGGCGTCCAGATCAGCCTGCGCGATGCGGTGCGGGAGCTGCGGGCCGAGCAGCAGCAGCGCCGCCGCTTCGTCGATGTAATCAGCCAGCGCGGCCGGCGCGTGTTGCGCTGAATCGGCCGGTTTGGCGGCGGCATCATCGACCAGCGCGCGCAGCCATTGGCGAAGCAGCGCGTGGCGTGCGGGGTTGTTGTCGAGCGCCTCGAGCGCGGCGTTCAGCGCGTCCCAGCGCGGGCCGTCGAGCGTGGTTTTGAGCGCCGTCACCAGTTGCTGCGCGTAGCGGCTGAATGCGAACTGCGGATGCGCAGCGGACAGCTCCTGTGCCAGATAGGCCGCAGCGGCGTGGGCCTGCTGTGGCGTGAGGGGCTCTTCGTGGAGGTGGGAAAAAGCACGCGCGCCGGTGGCGCTTGCCCCTTCACCCCGACCCTCTGCCCCATCGGTGATGGGAGAGAGGGAGTTGAAGTCGATACTCACCGCTATCTCATCGCGCAGCGCGCGCATCGCCGAATCGTCGCCGAACAGTTCACGAATCTGCGCGGCATTGCGCGCCTGCGCCGGCCAGCGGGTGGCTTCGGGTGCATCGGCCAGCGCGACCCAGTGCAGCAGCGCGCGCGCGCGCGCATCGGGCGCATGCACGAGCGTGCCCGCCGCGTCGCGCAGCGGCACCACGGCGCGCAGGATCAGTGCGGCGTCGTGGTCGTGGATGCCTTTTTCGTAGCCGTCGCGGTAACGCGGCGTGGCGAAATCGCGTACTGCGCGGGCCAGCGCGTCCGGTTCCAGTACCAGTTGCGCCAGACGCTCGCGGCTGAAGCCATGCTCGCCACGGTCGGCGGCGTCCAGCACCAGCCCGGCCAAGTATTCGGCACGCGAAAGCTGCGGCGATTCGGATTCCAACGCTGCCTGCCAGTACGGCCGTAGCGGCTCCAGCGCCGGATCGTCGAGCGGGGCGAAATAGTCGGTCCCGGACAGATGCAGCGCCAGTCCGTCCTCGCGCGGCAGGATGGTCAGATCCAGTTCCTGCGTGTTGACCGAGAAACGGTGCCGGCCGAGGCGGATCAGATTGCCGTCGCCCTCGAACAGTTCGCTCCGGTCGCGCAGCGCGCGCACCGCCTGGTCGCGCACGCCCTTGAGCCGCGCTTCGACATCGTCGGCCTTGACGTTGTCCTTCAGCTCGCGCAGGCGGCCGGCCAGTTCGCGCAGTTTCAGGATCAGCGCATCGCCGGCGAAGAAGGCATTGAGTTCGTCGGGCTCGGCGAAGCGCGCGGTGCGGCGCGGCAGGCCGTCGAGGATGCGGCGCGCGGCGTCGAACACGCCCTGGGCGCTGCGCTGGCGCGCGTCCAGCAGCGACTGCTTGTGCGCCTCGAAACTCTCCAGCAGTTCCTCGCGCTTTTGCAGGATGTCGTCGAGGAAGCGGCTGTGCTCGCCGAACTGGCTTTCCAGTTCCTCCAGCCGGATCAGCAGGCGCGAGAGCTGTTCGTCGCAGCGCTCCGGATCGGTCGATGCCGACAGCGCGCTGGCGATGGATTGCGAGAACAGCGCGAACTGCGCGCCGAACTGCGCGACCTGTTCGCCCGAGCCCAGTTGCCGGCGACGCTGTTCGGCGCGGGCGCGGGTCTGGTTGAGCCGCGCATACAGTTCGGCGATGGCCTCGACGATTTTCGTGCGCTGGGTGGCGTCATCGACTTGCAAGGTCGCCATCAGTTCGGACAGCAGGTCCAGATCGGTGGCGAGTTCGGTCAGGCCCTGCTGAGGTTCGCGCAACGCGGCCACGGTGGCGGCCTGCTGCGCAGCGGCGTCCAGTTCGGCCAGGCGCGCTTCCAGCGGTGCCAGCGAGGCCGGGTCGGCAAGGTAATCGCCGGTAGCCGCGCCGATGCGTTCGTGCGCGGCGACCAGTTCGGCTTCCATCGCGTCGATCGCGGCGACATCGATGTAGCGCAGTTCCCGGATCGTCAGCAGATGCCCGCGCTGGGCCGAGATCGCCTGCAGCGCGCCAACGTAATCCTGCACCTTTTCGAAGCGGTCCGGGTCCAGCCGCGACAGCAGCGCGCGCTGTTTCGTCGTGGCCTCGCGCATCGCGCGCTGGGATTGCGCGCGGATGCTTTCGACCTTCTCGTATTCGTCCAGCACCGCCTCGCCGGTGGCGGCGATCTCGTGCAGCAGCGGCGCGAAACCGCCGGCGTTGGCGTCGGCGATCCAGTGGTGGGCGTCGAACATGCGGCGCGTGGCCTGCACCAGCAGGGTGTAGCGCTGCACCGACACCGCATCGGTATCGATCTCGCCGGCCAGCGACAGCAGTTCGGAAATGCCGCGCACCAGTTCGGCATTGCCGATCTTGCCGAGAAAACCGCTGGCCGGTGGCTGGCGCGCGGCGTATTCCTCGAAGCAGAACGGCGTCAGCCAGACCTGCATCGGATGGATGCGGGTCGGCTCGTCGCTCTCGTTGAAGATCACCATGCGGCCGTCTTCCAGCCGCGCGTAGCCATGCGCCAGCAGCGGCGGTTGCAGCGTGCGTTCGATCAGGTTGTAGGTGAACAGCGCGTTGCGGCCGGAGACCGGCTCGTGGAACACGTACAGCACGTCCTCGCCATTGGGCGAGCGGATCGCGCGCTTGAAGCGCATGCCGTCGAAGGCGCTGTCGAACTGGTGGGTGTCGCCGTTCTGCAGCAGATAGCCGCCGGGCCAGATGATGCCGTGGTCTTCGGGCAACTGGATGCAGGCCTGGCCGATGCCGTCGATGCGCTGCACCTTCTGCGTCAGCGTGTTGTAGGCCAGATGCCGCCACTGTTCCTCGCGGTAGGGCAGCACGCGCAGCAGCACCAGACTGCCGACCTTGGCGAACTGGATCTGCGCATCGTCGAGCGACTGCGTCTTGTCCTGCACCGGCTCGCGATAGATGCCCAGGCCATCCTCGGTGTTGTTCTCGATCTTGATCGTCAGATCGCCGCCGACGGTTTCCACGAACACCGTATCGAGGATGTTGATATGCGGATGACGGCCGTTGACCACCATCTCGCGCGTGGTTGGCTGCCATTCGAAATCGTAGGGCGCCGGCAGCGCGACATCGCGTTCGCCACGGTTGTCGATGTAGCGCACCTCGCCTTGCGGCGAAATGCTCCAGCGGAACACGCGGATATCGCTCAGCCGCTCGCCGATCTGGAACGCGGCCAGCAATTTGCCGTCGCGCACCAGCAGTTGCAGCAGGCGGGTGTCCTTGTAATAGGCGTACAGCTCGCGGAAATCCTGCGCGAAACTGTCGATGGCGAGGAAACTGCCGGCGATGTCGGCCGGGGTCACGTCGTAGCCGTCCGGCGTTTCCACCAGCCGGTACAGCGAGAACACGTCCTCGATCCGGGTTTCCTTCTTCAGCCCGATGAAGACGTTGTAGCCGAACAGCAGCAGATCGCCGACGCGCACGATGTCGCGCGCCACGCAATTGTTCTCGGTCCGCACCCGCAGCCGCCCGACCACTTCCAGCGCGCTGGAACCGAACTGCTCCAGCCGCTGCGCATTCAGTGCATTCGCCAGCCCGCGCAGGCGCGCGCCCTGATCGGCCAGGCGCGCGCGCAACACCTCGTAAGCGCCGCCTTCGGCGACGGCCTGGTCGATGGTGGTGGTGTCGGTGGAATCGGTCATCGGGGTCTACCGCAAAATCCTTGATCCGGAAGCCCCTCTCCCGCCGGGAGAGGGGTTGGGGTGAGGGTGCGAGCGGAGCGGGATGATGCAGGGCGCGGCAAGGTTGTGTTGCCGCGCTTTGCTCGTACCCTCACCCGACGCTTCGCGCCACCTGCCCCGGCCCACACGCTTGCATGCGCGTGGGCGTTCGTAGGCTCACAGCTTCGCTGCTCGAAAGCCCTGCTCACCCCAGCGGGAGAGGGGACGGCAGGAGTCATGGCGTGGCGGGCGGATTGTCCGGTTCCGACGCGATGCCCTTGCCCGCGCCCAGCAGCTTCTGGATCAGATCACCGACCAGCGGGCTTTTCCCGGCCACGCCTTCAATCGCCTTGCCTACCGACAAACTCTTGGCGAACGAGTCGAAGAACGCGCCTTCGCCACCGACGATGTCGATATTGGCCTTGGACAGCGCGGCGGACAGCACTTCGGCCTGTTCGCGCGCGATGTCCTTGCCGGCGGCAATCTGCGCAATGGCCTGCTCGAAGTTCTTTTCCAGCTGCATGCGGAATTCTTCGTGCGCGCGGGCGTCGTCGTTGAGGGCGGCCAGCGCGGCGAACTTCTCGGTGAGGCCTTCGGCTTCGGCGTGCAGTTTCTGGCGCAGCACGTCGGCTTCGGACAGGCCGACGTCGCGCGTGGCCTTGCCCTTGGCGGCACCGAGCTGTTCTTCGCCGCGAGCCTGTGCGGTGAGGTTTTCTTCCAGCACCTTGGCCTCTGCCAGACCCTTGTCCTGCGTGCCGCGCGCTTCGGCGGCGAGCTTTTCGGCGATGACCTTGGCTTCGGCCAGGCCTTCCTTTTCCATCGCGGCGGCGGTGATTTCACGCACGCGGGCGTCGGCCAGGCCGGGCGCGGCACGCTCGGCTTCGATGCCTTCGGCCAACTTTTTCTTGGCCTCGGCCTGCTTGGCGGCCGCTTCCAGTTCGGCCTGCGCCAACACGGTGATTTCCACCGACTTGTGGCGCGAACGGGTTTCGTCGGCCTCGGCCTGCTTGACCTGCTTGACCAGCTCTTCTTCGGCCGCCGCCTGCGCTTCGAGGATCTTGACCTGCTTCATGCGCTCGGCTTCGGAAACTTCGCGTACTTCCTTGATGCGCTCTTCCTCCTGCGCCACGGTCTTTTCCACCGCCACGCGCTCGCGGATCACGTTGGCGATGTCCTTGCGCTGTTCTTCCAGCGCCTTTTCCTTTTCGATGCGCTGCAGTTCGACTTCGCGTTCGCGTGCGACGATTTCCAGTTCCTTGGCGCGCGAGACTTTTTCCACCTCGATGACGACGGCGCGCTGGCGGTTCTGTTCGGCCACTTCCACTTCGCGCAGTCGGTTCTGCTCGCGGATGTCGATCTGCTCCTGCGAGGCGATGCGGGCCTGTTCGGCCTTCAGGCGTTCTTCTTCCTGCACCTTCAGGGTTTCGGCCTGCTCGCGCGCCTGGATGGTTTCGATCTCGCGCTTCTGGCGTGCCTCGGCGTCGGCCTGCTGGCGTTCCAGTGCCAGCAGCGCCTCCTTGGTTTCGACGTTCTTCTTGGTGATCGCCAGCTGCTCGTTGCGCTCCAGTTCGTTGGTGATGACGTTCTGCGCGGCGGTCAGCTCGGTGATCTTGCGGATGCCTTCGGCGTCGAGGATGTTGTGCGGATCGAGCGAGGATTTGGGCGTCTGTTCGAGATAGTCGATCGCCACGTCTTCAAGGATGTAGCCGTTCAGATCGTTGCCGATCACCTCGACGATGCGGTCGCGGAATTCCTGCCGGTTCTCGAACAGGTTGACGAAGTCGATCTTCTTGCCGACGGTCTTGAGCGCCTCGGAGAACTTGGCGTTGAACAGTTCGTTGACTGCCCCTTTCTCCGAAGCCCGGTCCACGCCGATGGCCTTGGCCACCTTCAGCACGTCCTGCTGGGTTTCGTTGACGCGAAGATAAAAGGCCACGGTGATGTCGGCGCGCATGTTGTCCTTGCAGATCAGCCCGTCCTTGCCACGCCGGTCCACTTCCAGCGTGATCAGGGAGATCTTCATGAACTCCTTTTTGTAGATCACCGGGTAGACCAGTGCGCCGGTGAAATGCACCTTCGGCACCGAGGACATGTCGTTGACGATCAGCGCGGTGCCCTGCGGCACCTTGATGTAGAAGGCCTTGAACAGCACGAACAGGCCGATGATGGTGATGAACACCACGCCGGCCACCATCAGCGCCATGATCAGGGTGTGCGGGATTTCCATGGGGATGAACTCCGGTTCTGGCCGGGATCAGACGGCCGGTTGAAAAGGAAAACGGTCCGTGGCGCGTGCGCCGCTGCCGACTCAGGCGCGGATCACGCGGTAGGCGTTGTGATCGGGCAGGTATTCGACCAGCACCACACGCTCGCCACGGGAAAATTCTTCGTTGCTGCGGATTTTCAGGATCAGTCCGGCGCCGCCATCGTCCAGATTGGCCTCGCCCTGAGCCGGCCCGACCTTGGGGCTGCGGACTATCGCCTCGCGCCCCAGCAGTGACGGCGCCTGCGGCCCGGCCAGATTGGCGAACAGCGGCCGCAGCGGCTGCAACAAAAGGCCAGTCAGCGGAATCGCGATCAGTACCAGCACCAGCATCAGCACGGCACCCAGCGCGGTGCGCAGCAGGCCCGGATCAAGCTGGCGCAGCAGCAGGAATTCGGCGAAATAACTCATCACCCAGGCGAACAGGCTGATGCCGGTCACGATCAGCGCGAGCGGCAGGCCATCCAGGCCGAATTTCAGCAGCGCGCCGGAAAAACCGCCCATCTCCGCGCCATCGCCGGCGAAATCACCCAGATCCAGTACCTCGCCATCCAGCAGCCCGAGCAGGGTCAACAGCCAGTAGCCGACGGCCAGCATCAGCAACACGCTGAAGACCACGGTGGGGAAGGACAGGGCGATATCGAGAAAGGTCTGCATGCGGGCCTTGGCGACGGTCGATGTCGAAGAAAGACGGTACCGATGCCGAAGTGTGACAGGGGAAAGTGTCCATTTCGACCGTCCCGCCGGGTGCCGGGCAGGACACGATGGTCCGCCCGGCGTGCTGTGCCTGGGTCAGCGCGCCGGGTGGGTTTTTCAGGGTGCCAAGGTGCTGGCGATGCGCACTTCGCCGCTCAGCATCTTGTGCACCGGGCAGGCATTGGCGATCTGCAGGAGGCGCTCGCGCTGGCTCGCATCCAGATCGCCTTCCAGCCGCACCTGGCGCTGGATATCGATGCCGGTTTCCGGCTTGCCATCGGGGTTCAACCACAACTCCACCTGCACATCGTGCAGCGGCCACTGCTTGCGTGCGGCGTACATCTTCAGCGTGATCGCGGTGCAGGCGCCCAGTGCTGACAGCAGCAGCTGGTCCGGTGCCGGTGCGGTATCGCCGCCGCCCAGTGAGACCGGTTCATCGGCACGCCAGTGGTGGCCGGCGGGATCGGTCAGATCGACGATGTAATCGGTGGCGGTGCTGGTGGCGACTACGGGGGCGGAAGACGGTGTGGACATCGGAAACTCCGTGGTTGGGCGGGGCAGGCGATCACCTTACATCCGGCACGCGCGGGCAGGTCATGGGGCTACCCGGAAGCGGCCGACCTCGATACGTTGCTTGCCGGTTTCCAGCCGTCGCGTGGTGGCTTGGCGGGCCGGTTCGCCGCTGCCGAAACCGGTCTGGAATTCCAGTTGCACCGTGACCGGGCCGGTCAGCGACTGGCGGCGATCACCGAAGTAATGCGCCTGCACCCGGTAGGTGCCAGGCAGCGGGCGCGCGATGGTGAACACTTCCGGGCCGTAGCCCTGAATGAAGTCCTTGCTGATCCGACCGCCGCTGCGGCTGCGCGGCTGCGAGTAGTAGACCGCCTCGCCAGCTGGATCGATGACCCACAGATCGATGTCGGTATTGTCCGCATCCCAGGTCAGCACCACGCGCAGGCCGGTTTCCACCGGCGCCAGCAATTCGGATGGAATGCCGAATCCGGCGATTTCCACCTCCGGCTGCGCGGCCAGCAGCGCGGTCAGTTCGTGCAGTGCGATCAGCTCGATATCCGGGAAGCGGCCATGCCAGTCGTGCGTGGCCACATGCCACAGGAGTTGGACCGCGCGTGCGGTCTGCGGCTGTGGCAGGCGCGAAAGTGCCAGCGCCAGATCGCGATGGCTCTGCGGTTCTTCCGGACGCTGGCGGCGGGCATCCTCGAACGCGCGCAGCGCAGCTTCCGGCTGATCCCATTGCAGCAGCCGGTAGCCGAACACGCGCACCAGCGCGGTGTTGTCATCGCCGATTTCGAGCAGGTTGGACAGCACGCGCAGCGCCAGCGCCGGGTTCTTGTTCTCGTCGCGGAAAAAGTCTGCCGCGTCGAGGAAGAATGACGGGGTGGTGGCGTGTTCTTTGCGCAGCGTGAGGTAGGCGGCGTAGGGATCTCTCGCGGCGCGCAGGGTTTTCAGATAAGGCGTATCCGGGTTCCAGCCATCCAGTGAAATGCTGGCCTGCATCGCGGGCGTGGCGGCGTGGTTGCTGTCATCGGAAATACCCGAACCGGTGACAGTGATGCTTTCCAGCGCGGCTTCGGAAGCGTCGGCGGCGCTGGCGCGGGCTTGCTGTTCGGGTGCCGGTGCAGCGGGCGAAGGCGGTGGTGGCGCGATCGGTGCCGGCGACACGCTGTCGGTGGATTCGGCGATGACACCTGATCCGGTTCCAGTGTAAAGCGCGTCCGCAAATGGCAGGGCGAGGCGGCGTTCGCGCCATGCATCCAGACGCAGCATCAGCGCCGTGGCGTCGCGTTCCCAGCTGCTGCGGGATGCCGCTTCGGCGCCATCTAGCTGCCAGCGCTCGGACAGCGCACGGCTGTCGCGCACGATGGCATCGATGTCGGCACGCGCCTGCGCCAGCTCCTTTTGCGGCAATTCGGCCGAGGCCGGCAGGCTGTGCCACACCGACGCCTCGGCTTGCGCGCTGGGCAGCAGCAGGGTTTCCAGCCAGGCATGGCGTTGCCCGTGCCATGCGCGGAATTCCTGCCACTTGTGCGCGAGAGCTGCGATGCGGGCGTCCAGGCCGATGTCGGCGGCGGGTTTGGGTTGGGTCGCGCGCAGGCGTTCGTACTGTTCGCGCAGCGCGGTTTCCTTCGGTGCTATGCCATAGCGCACGTAGTCTTCGATCCGGTCCAGCACCAGCAGCGAGGTCTGCGCGGTGACCACGCCGTGGCGCAGCGCCAGTTGCGTGATCGCGACTTCGTCGGGTTGCGTGGCGGCCTGCATCTGCGTGATCTGCGCCTGCGCCACGGTGCGCCAGACCGCGTCGATCAGTTCGCCGGCGGTGGCTTCGGCTTCGCCCACGACCAGTTCCCGTTCGACTTGCGGGCCGCCCGCGTCGCTGCCGAACACCAGCCTGAGCGTGGTGCCGGCATTGCAGTTCGCGGCCAGTGTGAACACCGCGCCGACCGGTTGAGGTGTGGTCGGCAGCGCGCCGTGGCACGTACCGTCGGCGCTCAATGACAGCAGCCGCCAGCTGGCCGAGGACAACGCGGTACCGGCCTGCGCGGCGGAGATGCGGGTCAGGTCCAGCACTTCGGCGCTGCCGCGTCGTGCGATATCGGCCAGGCGCGCATGGTCGGCGCGTTGCGCGGCGTGCAGTGCGAACAACCGTTGCGGTGCGACGCTGAAATCGGTGTGGCCGCGGCCGAAGGTATCCAGCCCGTCGCCGATGACGATGGCCAGATCGGCCCGGACCGCCTTGAAGTCGATCGCGCCGTAGTTGCTGGCGCCATCCAGCGGCAGGGCTTGCAGCGTGGCCAGCAGCTTCGACGCATCACCGTTGCGGATGCGGAAGTTTTGCGCGGATTCGGCGGCATCGCGGAAGGCGATCAGCTCGACTTCGACCTCGCCGAGTGTTGCCAGCCATGCCGTCAGTGCCTCGCGCTCGCGCGCCAAATCACGGTCGTGCGCGCTGCCGGAGGCGTCGAAGAACAGTGCCACGCGGCGGGGTGCAGCCGGTGCCGGCAGCGTTGCCGGGCGGCCGCTGTCGATGCGTGCCAGCAGTGCGCGCTGCGCCGGTTCCAGCGGATCGCGCGCTTCCAGCACGTTTGCGTCGCTGGGCTGGCGCGGCACGCGGAAGGCCAGTTCGTGCTGCGGTGCGTAGTTCTCGCGCGCCAGCTCCGCGCGCCAGACGCTGGCGGCGCGTTCGAAGTGCAGGCCGGCATCGGGCGAATCGCCGGCCAGCTCCGGCGCCGGCGCATCCAGCGGCGCCTCGGCCGTCACCGAGAAACGCCGCACCGGCTCGCGGAATTGCAGCGGCAGCAGATAGCGCCAGTGGTCGCCGGCATCGTCCATCACCTGTTCGAATTCCAGCGCGATGCGCTTGCTGCCGCGCGCCGGGATCGGATACAGCCGGGTGCGGAATATGTTGCCACGGGTCAGCTCGGCCAGGCCCGGATCGATCTGCTGGCGGCTGATGTCCTCGAATGCGACGCGCGCGGTCTGCTTCGGCACCACCACGCCCTGGCGCATCGCACCGTCCACTTCCAGCGCATAGCCGGAGATGCTTTGCCCGGCACCGAGCGGGAACACGAACTCGCCTTCGAGCACGCGCGCATTCGGGTTGGTGAAGTTCATTTCGATGCGGGTATGGGCGAGGAAACCGCGCATCGTGATCCGCACCGCGACTTCGTCCAGCACCACCGGTTGCAGGTTTTCCTCCAGCGGAATCCAGATTCTGGGCGGCTGCTGCGCCATGGCCGGAAGGGACAGCATCAGGCCGAGCAGGGCAAGGGCGTGCAGCGGTGTCTTCATCGGGATTCTCCGGTGGCGGGGTGTCGGGTGACCGGTCAACGTGGCGGGGCGTTGAACGGGGTCATGCCGGTGTCGTGCATGGCGGGCACCATGCCGGCCAGCGGCACCCGAAACGGCGAGTATAGGCAGCCGGCAGCCCGCAACGATGGGCCTTGCGCCTGCCGTGAGGTGGCGGCTGGGCTATCCTCGCGCTCCTGAAAACCACCGGATGATGGCGATGATTTCCCCTGTTTTGCGAACCTGGCTGTGGCGCGGTTGCGGCCTGTTTTTTGCCGCGCCGTTGCTGCTTCTGGCGTCGGGCCAGGTCTGGGCCGGCAGTGTCGCCGGCAGCACCGCAGGCACCTCGGCCGGCTCGGCTTCGGGCGGCACTTCGGCCTCCAGCGACAGCACCTCGGGCGATGACAAGCTGATCGTCGAAGCGCGCGCCGATGCGGCGCTGTTCATCGCCAGTGACGGCGCGATCCGTGGCGCGCGGCTGGAGGCGGCATTGCAGCGCCTGCGCACGCAAGATGCCGGCGCTGCCGACCGCGACGATAAGGAACTGGCGCGGCGCATCCTGGCGCAATGAAATCACGCAGTGGCCGGTGCCAGTGGCGGTGGCTGGCCATCGCGCTGCTGATCCTGCTTGCAGGGTCGCCGGTGTTTGCGGCGTCGCCGGCACTGCCGCTGACCTTGCACGAGTGTGGACTTTCATCCGAAGAACAGCGCGCCGCGCAGGCGTTGGTTCGCCAGGCGCAGGTGCATTTTCCGGATTCCATGCTGGCCGTGCTGCCGCCGTTGACACTGGAATTCACTGATCTGCCGGCACGCGTGCACGGGCGTCTGCGCGGCGGCCATATCCGTCTGGCGCGGCATCTGCTGCAGCACGACGATGCGCAGCCGCAGGCGCTGGCGGCGCTGCTGCATGAGCTGGGTCATGCGCTGGATCGGGAACTGGCGCTGTCGCGCAATCCGCGTTTTCGCGATCTGGCCGGCTGGCAGCTGCGGCCACGCCGCTTCGGTGCGCGCAACCGCCACAACCCGATGCGCTCGCGCTCGCCGGACCGCTATGAACTGACCTCGCCGCGCGAATTTTTCGCGGTCAATCTGGAGCATTTCCTGCTCGATCCGGATTACGCCTGCCGGCGTCCGGCGCTGCATCGCCACTTCGCGCAAACGCTCGGCTCGGATGGCGCATCACAGCCGGAGCGTTGCGGGGCGGATTTTGCCTTCATCGTGCCGGCGCATGATCCGGTGCTGGAACTGCTCGATCCGGCGCGCGTGCAGGCGGTCGAGTACCTGCTGGCTGAACCGGCCAGCGCGCTCTCCAGCCGCTGGGGCCACGCGATGCTGCGGCTCGTGGTCTGCGCACCGCAGCGCCCGCCCGGTGCGGATTGCAGGATGGATCTGGAGCACCACCGCGTGCTGTCGTTCCGCGCTTTCGTTGACGATGTGCAGGTCTCGGCCTGGCAGGGCCTGCGCGGCGGCTATCCCTCGCGCCTGTTCGTGCTGCCGCTGACCCAGGTGCTGGACGAATACACCCGCGCCGAGCTGCGCGGCCTGCGTTCGGTGCCACTGGATCTTGCTCCCGGCGAAATCGCCACGCTGCTGGAACGGGCCGCGCAGCTGCATTGGAGCTACGACGGGCGCTACACCTTTCTCGGCAACAACTGCGCCAGCGAGGTCTTCAAACTGTTGCGCGAAGGCGTGCCACGGCTGGCCGACGCGCAGTTCGCCGCGATCAGCCCGACCGCCCTGCTGCGTCGCCTGCAACGCGCCGGCATCGCCCAGCCCGCGCCGCTCGATGACGAAGAAGCCCTGAGGCTGGGCTACCGTTTTGCCGCCGCTGATGCGCATCTGGCGCAGATGTTCCAGATCGCGCGCAGCCGTGTGGCCTTGCCGGCTGATGACGCCGCCACCTGGCTGGCCTTGACGCCGGCGCAGCGCCAGCCGTGGCTGGAGCAGGCCGATCTGCGCGCCAGCGCCGCCTTGCTGGTGCTGGAGGAAGCCGCGCTGTGGCAACTGGAACGCCGTGCCCGCGAACAGCTGCGCCGCCAGTTGCGCAGGCTGCAACCTGCGCAACGCGGACTGCTGGATGAAACGATGCAGTTGGAAGCCTTGCTGGCGCATCCGGCCCGGCTGCTGCGCGATATGCCCGGTTACGGCCTGCCACTGGCCGACGAACGCGAATACGCCACCCGGCACGGCGCCGCACTGGCCAGCGACTGGCGCCAGCGCAGCGCGCAACTGCATGAGCTGGCGCCTGGATTTCTTTCACCACGGTTGCGCGCCGCATTGGATGGCGCGCGCGGGAATCTGGATGTGCTTGGGCGGCGCTTGCGTGGTCTGGCGGAGGTGGAGTGATGCGGGTGCGAGGATGATGGAGGTGGATTGGTGATGGGGGATCGCGCCCCTGCGGGTGCGCTCCTGCCCCGGAAACCGGAATTCGTAATTCGTAGGAGCGCACATCGCAGATGGGCGCGATTCACCATGTCAAAACCGCACCATCCCGAAACCCCGCGAAACCCGGCCCCGGCACCACACTTCCCGTTCACTCCCGTCCGCACCCGCCGCCATCCACACCCACATGGACCTTGCCGGCACGCTGGCCGACAATCTCCGGTGGCCTGCCATCCGTGCCCGCACCGCCACGCCGGAAACCCCGCCTCCCTTTCCCTTTCCCTGATGCAGCCTGCGGCTGCCGGAGTCTGTCGACGTGTCCCTGTTTGCCCGATTGAAGACCGCTGCGGCGGATGACTGGAATGCCTACATCGATCACGCCTTCGTGCGCGGCCTCGGCGATGGCAGCCTGCCGCTGGCGTCGTTCCAGCGCTATCTGGTGCAGGACTACCTGTTCCTGATCCAGTTCGCCCGCGCCCACGCGCTGGCGGCGTACAAGAGCCGCACGCTGGCCGATATGCGCGCCGCCAATCTGGGTCTGGGCGCGATTGTCGATGTCGAAATGAACCTGCATCTGCGCCTGTGCGAGCGCTGGGGCCTGTCTGCGGCCGATGTCGAGGCGGCAGCCGAACACCCGGCCACGGTGGCCTATACCCGCTGGGTGCTGGACATCGGCATGTCCGGCGATCTGCTCGAATTGCAGGTCGCGCTGACGCCGTGCACGCTGGGTTATGCCGAAATCGGCCGCCGTCTGGCACCGCAGGGTGTGGCGGCGTTGCCGGACGATCATCCGTATCGCGAATGGATCGGCGAATACTCCGGCGACGCCTTCCAGCAGGTGGCCGTGGCCGCCGATGCCTGGCTGGACGATCTCGGCCGCCGCCACGGTGCCGACGCGCGCTTCGACGAACTCACCCGCATCTTCGCCAAGGCCGCGCAACTGGAAGCCGGCTTCTGGCAGATGGGCTGGGATGCCGGGCGCTGACGCACCAGTCGCGCCGGATTCCCGTGTAGCCAGGGTAAGGCCGCAGGCCGCACCCGGGATCATGCGAACGCCAATCGCGGATGTGCGGATCATGGGGAAGCCACCCCGGGTGCGCTGTGCTTGCCTGATGGGATGGACTCCTCCTCCCACGGACGGCATCGCGATGTGCCAGATTGCGGCGAGCCGAGGAGGCATCGTTC
>NZ_JBBHDV010000017.1:0-55204 GCF_037478135.1 Denitratimonas organivorans | reverse complement strand
CGAACGATGCCTCCTCGGCTCGCCGCAATCTGGCACATCGCGATGCCGTCCGTGGGAGGAGGAGTCCATCCCATCAGGTAAGGCGCAGCCGCACCCGGGGCCGCATTGATCTGGAACGCCTGTTCCGGATGCACGGATCATAGGGAAAGCCCCTCCCGGGTGCGCTTCGCTTACCCTGGCTACGTGTCAGGGCTACTTGAATACGAGAGCCGGTCCTTTCGCCCTCAGCTGCGCAGGCCGACGCCACGCTTGAGCAGCCACACACCGAGCGTGCCCAGCACCAGCACGAAGCCCAGCATCAGTGCATAGGCGATCCACAGCGGCACGTCCGAGACGCCGAGCAGGCCGTAGCGGAAGGCGTTGACCATGTAGAAGATCGGGTTGGCGTGGGTCGCGGCCTGGGCCCAGCCGGGCAGCAGCGTGATCGAATAGAACACGCCGCCCAGATAGGTCAGCGGGGTCAGAATAAAGGTCGGCACGATAGTGATATCGTCGAACTTCTTGGCGTAGGCGGCGTTGACGAAGCCGGCCAGCGCGAAGATCGTCGCGCCCAGGATCACCGTGCTCAGCGTCACCAGCGGATACGGGATGCGTACCTGGGTGAAGCACATCGCCACCAGCAGTACGATCACACCCACCATCAGCCCGCGCATCACGCCACCGGCGACGTAACCGGCCAGGATCACCAGATTCGGCGCCGGGCTGACCAGCAGTTCCTCGACATGGCGGCCGAACTTGGCGCCGAAAAAACTGGAGGCGATGTTGCCGTAGGCGTTCTGGATCACGCTCATCATCACCAGGCCGGGGACGATGTAATCCATGTAGTTGTAACCGCCCATGTCACCGATGCGCGCCCCGATCAGCTTGCCGAAGATCAGGAAATACAGCGTCATCGTGATCACTGGCGGCACCAGGGTCTGGGCCCAGATGCGCAGGATGCGGACGATCTCGCGCCGCGCGATGGTGTGGAACGCGACGAGGTTGGGGTGGTGCTGGCCGCTCATGCCGCGTCCCTGCCGGTCAGGCGCACGAACAGTTCTTCCAGCCGGTTGGCGCGGTTGCGCAGCGAGCGCACCGTGATGTTGTGCGCACCAAGTGTGGCGAACACGCTGTTGAGGTCCATCGAACGCGGCATTTCCAGATCCAGGGTGTGGTCATCCAGCGCGGTCAGGCGCGCGCCGGGGATGTCCGGCAAGGTGGGCGGCAACTGGCCGTCAATATCGAACACGAAACCTTCCACATCCAGCGTGGCCAGCAGCGCGCGCATCGAACTGTGCTGCACGATACGGCCGTGGTCGATGATGGCGATGTTGCGGCACAGGTTTTCGGCTTCTTCCAGGTAATGCGTGGTCAGGATCACCGTGGTGCCGGCGGCGTTGATCTGGCGCAGCTGCTTCCACATGCCGCGGCGGATTTCGATGTCCACGCCGGCGGTGGGTTCGTCCAGGATCAGCAGGCGCGGCTGCGTCATCAGCGCGCGCGCGATCATCAGCCGGCGCTTCATGCCTCCGGACAGGGTGCGGCTGATGCTGTGGGCCTTTTCGGACAGCTGGGCGCGCTCCAGTTCCTGTTCCGCACGCCGCGCCGCCTCGGCCCGCGGCACGCCGAAGAAACCGGCGTAGTTGACCAGGATGTCCCAGGGTTTTTCGAACAGGTTGAAGTTGATTTCCTGCGGCACCAGACCGATCAGCCGCATCGCCTGCTGGCGCTGCTGCGCGATGTCCACGCCGAACACCTCGACCTGGCCTTCGCTGGCATTGACCAGCGAACTGACGATGCCGATCAGGGTCGATTTGCCGGCGCCGTTGGGGCCGAGCAGGGCGAAAAAATCGCCTTCCTCCACATCCAGATCGATACCGCGCAAGGCCTCCACGCCATTGGCGTAACGCTTGCGCAGGGCGGAAATGTGCAACGCCGGGGTCGCCAAGGTGCTGTCCTGCCTGTGAAGCCAAGCCGGTTAGTATATCGGCCCTGTCCTGTCCGGGTGTGCCCGTGTCCGATCCGATTCCGCTGCGCCTGCGCGACCGCCGGCAACTGGTGCCCGGCGTGCTGCACCTGGGTTTCGAAAATGCGCAAGGTCTGGCGCTGCCGTTCCGCGCCGGCCAGTTCGTGCAGGTACTGGTGCCCGATGCCGATGGCCAGGTGCAGCGCCGCAGCTACTCGCTGGCCAATGCACCCGATGCCGATGCCCTGCCCGGACGCTGGGAACTGGCGGTCAGCCTGATGCCTGGCGGCATCGCCTCGGCCCTGTTCGAGGGCATGGCACCGGGCGACACGGTGCAGGCGCTGGGTCCGTTCGGGCGCTTCGGGCTGCAAGCCAACGACATCGCACAGCGCCATCTGCTGGTCGCCACCGGTACCGGTGTGGCACCTCTACGCGCGATGCTGCCGGAGCTGGAACGGCGCATCCTGCACAACGGCGCGCGCGCCACGCTGCTGCTGGGTGCGCGCAAACGCGACGAATTGCCCTGGCACGACGAATTCCTGGCGCTGACCGCACGCCTGCCGGGCTTCGACTATATCGCCTGCATCACGCGCGAAGCGGTGCCCGACACCGACCCGCATCTGCGCGCCGGTCGGGTCCAGACCGTACTTGAAACACTGGCACCGCGCGCCGACGACCTGGCGCTGCTGTGCGGCAACCCGGACATGGTCGATGAATGCTTCCAGCTGCTGCGCAACGCCGGCCTGCCGCCAGCACGCATCCGGCGCGAGCGCTATGTGGCGTCGGGTTGATGCCGGTCCGGAGCGGCTGCCGCTGCTGCGCAACGCGAGTTCCCCGCGCTGCGGTCACAGCCCGACGCACCACCCGTCTGTATGTTCCCCCCGATTTTGCGATTGCTGCCGATGGTGAACCCATGAATCCCCGATTGCTGCTTGCCGCCACCCTGCTGCTGCCGGCGCTGGCCCCGGCCCGCACCCTGGGCGAGCTTGAATTCTCGCCCTGCACCCTGACTGCCGAATCCGGCTTGCCGCCGGTCGAGGCCTGGTGTTCGCAGCTGGAGGTGCCGGAAGACCGTTCCGCGCCGGATGGGCGGCGCATTTCGCTGGCTCTGGCCTGGATCGGGCCGGCCGCCGGCGCTTCGGAGCCGGACCCGGTATTCCTGCTCGCCGGCGGCCCGGGGCAGTCGGCGCGCGACAGCTATCCCTCCACGGCCGGGGCGTTTTCGGAGATCCTCAAGCAGCGCAACGTGATCCTGCTGGACCAGCGCGGCACTGGCGGTTCCAACGCCTTGCAGTGCGAAAGTGACGAACAGGACTGGGACCAGCTTGACCCGACCCCCGAATACCTCGCCGACTTCACCCTCCAGTGCCTGAAGAAGCTTTCCAGCCACGCCGATGTGCGCCATTACACCACCACCGATGCTGTCGCCGATCTGGAGGCGGTACGGCAGGCGCTGGGCGCGGAAACCATCAATCTGGTTGGCGTGTCCTACGGCACCCGCGTCGCGCAGCAGTACACCGGCAGCCATCCCGAGCGGGTCCGCAGCGTGGTGCTCGACGGCGTGGTGCCCAATACCCTGGTGCTGGGGCAGGAGCATGCCGCCAATCTCGAAGATTCCCTTGCCGCGCAGTTCCTGCGCTGCCAGCAGGATCCGGGCTGCAGCACGGCGCTGGGTGATCCGCGCCAGCATCTTCAGACCCTGAAGGCCGAACTCCAGGCCCAACCGCGCCCGGTGCGTTACCGCGACGCCACCACCGGTCAGGTGCACGAAGGCCGTTTCAGCTGGCCGATGCTGTCCGCGCTGCTGCGCATGTATGCCTATCAGCCGGCCGTGGCCTCGACCCTGCCGCTGCTGCTGCACGAACTGGCGCAGGGCCAGACCGATGCCGCGATGGCGCAGGCGAAGATGCTGCTGGGTTCGCTCGGCGGCTCGATGGCGCACGGCATGGGCCTGTCGGTCAGTTGCAGCGAAGACGCCGACGAATTGCGTGTGGATCCGGATGACGCCGGCAGCGTGCTGGGCACCGAGTTCATCGAATACTCGCAGGCGCAGTGCGCGGTCTGGCCACGCGGCACGCGGCCGGATGATTTCCGCCAGCCACTGAGCACCGATACGCCGGTACTGCTGCTGTCCGGCGAACTGGATCCGGTCACCCCGGCGCGCTATGGCGAGCAGGTGCTCGAAGGCCTCGACCACGGCGTACATCTGGTGCTGCGCGGGCAGGGCCACAACGTGATCGGTGCCGGCTGCATGCCGCGCCTGATGGCGCAGTTCATTGAATCCGCCGATGCAAAGTCACTGGAAACCGAATGTCTGGATCGCCTGTCCCCCACACCGCCGTTCTCCGGCTATCACGGCTGGGAGCCCTGAGATGATTGAAGTCAGCGGCCTGCACAAGGCCTTCAAGACCCGCACCGGCACGGTGCAGGCGGTCAAGGATGTCGGTTTTTCCGCCCACGACGGGCAGATCACCGGCCTGCTCGGCCCCAACGGCGCCGGCAAGACCACCACGCTGCGCATGCTCTACACCCTGATGCGGCCTGATCGGGGCACGGTCCGGGTCGATGGCATCGATGCGGTGGCTCAGCCGGACCGTGTGCGTCGTGGCCTGGGCGTGCTGCCGGATGCACGCGGCGTCTACAAGCGCCTGACCGCACGCGAGAACATCGCCTATTTCGGCCGCCTGCACGGCATGGATGAAACGACCATCGCGCGCCGCGTCACGGCCTTGTCGCAGGCGCTGGAGATGGACGACATCCTGGACCGGCAGACCGAGGGTTTCTCGCAGGGCCAGCGCACCAAGACCGCGATCGCCCGCGCCATCGTGCACGAGCCGCGCAATGTGATCCTGGACGAGCCCACCAACGGCCTGGACGTGATGACCACGCGCGCGATGCGTGGCTTTCTGCGGCAGCTGCGCGACGAGGGCCGCTGCGTGATCTTCTCCAGCCACATCATGCAGGAGGTCGCCGCGCTGTGTGACCGCATCGTGGTGATCGCGCAGGGCACGGTGGTGGCGCAGGGCACGCCGGACGAACTGCGCGCGCAGACCGGTGAACAGAATCTCGAAGACGCCTTCGTGCGCGTGATCGGATCGGAAGAGGGGTTGTTCGGATGAAATCCATGTTCGTGGTGATGAACAAGGAACTGCTCGATCTGGCGCGCGACCGGCGCACCGTGCTGATCTCGCTGCTGATGGGGCCGCTGCTGATCGTCGGCCTGGTGGTCGGCATGGGCAGCGTGATGCAGAAGAAATTCAGCACCCAGATGCAGAAGACGCTGGAGGTGCCGGTGATCGGCGCCGAGCATGCGCCGAACCTGGTCGATTGGCTGCGTCGCAGCAACATCGAACCGATGCCGGCACCGGAAGATGCGGCAGCGGCGATCGCAGCGCAGGACGAGGATGTGATCCTGCGCATCGCGCCCGATTACGCCGACAACTGGCGGCGCGGCAAGCCGGCCCTGGTCGAGATCCTGCACGACAGCACGCGCGATGATTCACGCATTCCGGTGACGCGCGTGATGGCCGTGTTGCAAGGCTACGGACAACAGGTCGGCGCCTTGCGGCTGCTGGCGCGTGGCATCGACCCTGCTGTCGGGATGCCGGTGATGGTGGCGCAGACCGATCTGTCCACGCCCAGCAGTCAGGTCGGACAGGCGCTGGCCTTCCTGCCCTACTTCCTGATCATGAGCGCCTTCGTGGGCGGCGCCTATCTGGTTATCGACGCCACCGCCGGTGAGCGCGAGCGGCAATCGCTGGAACCGCTGCTGGCCACACCGGCCTCGCGCGCGGCGATCATGAGCGGCAAGATCCTGGCCGCCTGCGTGTTCGGCGTGTTCAGCCTGGTATTGATGCTGGCCGCGTTCAAACTGGCGTTCTGGCTGGCGCCGGGCAATACCCGGGTCGATGTATCACTGCTGGCGATGTCCAAGCTGCTGCTGATCCTGGCGCCGACGCTGCTGTTCGGCACCAGCCTGCTGACGGTGATCTCGGCCAGCGTCAAGAGCGTCAAGGAAGCGCAGAGCTATATGAGCATCCTGTTCCTGCTGCCGATGCTGCCGACCTTCTACCTGCTGATTTCACCGGTCAAGAACCAGCTGTGGATGCTGGCGGTGCCGTTCCTGGCGCAGAACCAGATGATCATGAAGGTGCTGCGCGGCGAACCGCTCGGCCTGCAGGAATGGGTGTTCTATCTGGTGGTCGGCCTGGCGATCGCCGGCGTGCTGTGGTTCATCGCCGCCCGCATGTACCACAAGGAGCGCCTGGCGGTTTCCGCCTGACGCCCAGCAAGGTTTCCAACGTCCGCTCCGGCCATGGATGGCTGGATACGGAGCGGTTGTGCAGCGCATTGTTTCACCGCTCCGGGCACCTTGTGCAAGCAGGTTTGCCTGCGATTGGAGGGTGGGCCTTGCCGCAAGCACCGACACCGGAAAGGCCACATCGCGGACAAACCCCCACGCACAAAAGACAGGATGCTGTCATAGGTTGGCGGTGAGCGAACGCGAACCGCAACAGCGGGAACCGGTGCAATGCCGAAGTACGGATTTATGTGATGCAAGCGGATACCGAGGCGTCGGGGTTCGCAAAACTCACCCCGACCTATGGTTGATCACCGGGGGTTTATGGATGCGGACTTATCGCGATCAGAGGGCGGGCAAGCCTGCTTCCGTTGAATCCGGTTGCTGCCCGGACAGTACCGGGAATGGAAGATCGAAGGACCACAAAAAAGGCCGCCCTAGGGCGGCCTTTTGTTGTTCAGCGGTGGCGCGGATCAGTCGAGTTTGAAGTCGAACACGCGACGGCTTTCCACCTGACGGCCCGGCGGGGTGAAGCGCCAGCGCTCCATCGCATTGATCGCTTCGCGGTCGAAGGTATTGCCCGGACGGCTGGACAGCACCCGCACGTTGGCGACGCTGCCATCCGGCATGATCGTGAAGCCCAGCTCGACCGAGCCTTCGACGCGACGCCGCAGTGCATTCGGCGGATAGCGCGGCTGGACTGCGGAGACCACGCTCGGCGTCACCGGAGCAGGCTCGACCGGCGGCGGTGGCGGTGGCGGGGCCGGCGCAGCCGGGGGCGGGGCGCTGGCCACAGGCGTGGCCGGAGTGCTGGGCTCGGGCTCGGGCGCACTGGCCACCGGCGCCGGAGCAGGTTCCGGCGCGGCCGCCGGGGCCGGAGGCGGAGCAGCCGCTGCCGCTGCGGCAGCTTCAGCGGCCGCCTGTGCCGCAGCCAGACGCTGCGCTTCGGCTGCGGCGGCGCGCTGGGCTTCGGCGGTGACACGGTTGCGCAGCTCGCTGACGCCACGCTGCAGGCGTGCCAGTGCTGGCGCCTTTTCATTGGCGCGCTGCATCAGGTCGAGCATGCGCTCACTCTCGGGCAGGTCGCCAGCAGCTGTGCGCTGCTCGACATACAGCACCGCGTACGGGAACAAGTCGGTCAGGGCGTTGCGCGCGGTGATCTGCTCGGGCTCCAGCTCGTTGACGCGCAGATACATTTCGAAGGCGCTTTCGCCGGCCGGGACGAACAGCTGGTTTTCCTTCATCGCCTGATCGGCGCGGGTCAGCAGTTCCTCGCTGCTCAGCGTATCCACCAGAGTCGGCGAGACGACGACCGATTCATCCTCGGCCGGGGCCGGTTCGGGTGCGGCCGGCGGCGGCGCGGCCGGAGCGCTGGCAGCCGGTGGTGGTGCGGGTGGAGCCTCTTCCTTGCCACCGCAGGCACTCAGGATCAGGGCCGCAGCGGCCAAGGCGACGATGCCAAGGCGACGGCCATGTCGCATCGAAAAGCTCATTTCCATCGGGTTTTCCCCCTGAATCGTGAAACGTCGGATTCTGCCTGCACGCGCCTGGCCGGAGCCACGCCTGAAGCGGTCTGGCTTCAGGCCCGGATTGCGCGGTGCACGATGCCGCACCTTAAGTCAAAGCCAGGACAAGCGCAAAAGCATTTTTGGCTGAAGTTCCCTGCTGCACTACTTGCCAATGCAAAAGTTTGCAAATATCCGACCTAGTAGGTCTTCGGTACTGAATTCGCCGGTGATCTCCCCGAGCGCGATCTGGGCTTGGCGCAGGTCTTCGGCCGCCAGTTCCAGCTCGGCACCATGTTGCAGGTTCTGCTCCGCGTCATCCAGGTGGGTGCTGGTGCGCAGCAGTGCTTCGACGTGACGGGCGCGGGCGCTGAAGCCGCCGTCGCCGTGCTCCAGACCGGCATGCGCACGCAGGGACTGGCGCAACAGATCAAGGCCGGCACCGCTGCTGGCCGAGAGCCAGAGGTGTTCGCCATCGGTCAGCTGTTCGCGGCGTGCCGGTTCACCGGTCAGGTCGATCTTGCTGTGCACCCGGATCAGTTCCACGCCTTTGTGCCGGGGCGGCGGATCCGGTGTCGCGCCCGGTTCCGGCACGGCCGGGGCCACATACAGGATGAGATCGGCACGCGCCGATTCCTCATGCGCGCGGCGGATGCCCTCGCGTTCGATCAGATCCTCGGCTTCGCGCAGGCCGGCGGTATCGACCAGGGTCAGTTCGATGCCGTCGATCTCGATGGTTTCGCGCAGCAGATCACGGGTGGTGCCGGCCTGGGCGGTGACGATGGCGCGGTCATCGGCTGCCAGCACATTCAGCAGGCTCGATTTTCCGGCATTGGGCGGGCCCAGGATCACCACGTGCAAGCCGTCGCGCAGGCGCTGACCGCGACGCGCGGCATCAAGCACCTGTTCCAGTTGCGTGCGCAGCGCCTCCAACCGTTCCAGCAAAGCGGCAGGCGAGAGCATCTGGATGTCTTCATCGGAAAAATCGATCGCCGATTCAACACTGACCCGCAGCCCGATCGTATCTTCGACCAACTGCCCGACCATGCGTGAAAACTCGCCCTGAAGACTGCGTTGCGCAGCGCGGGCCGCTGCTTCGGAGCCGGCACCAATCAGGTCGGCGATGGCCTCGGCCTGGGCCAGGTCGATCTTGCCGTTGAGAAAGGCGCGTTCGGAAAATTCGCCCGGCCGCGCCGGGCGGGCACCAAGGCGATACAGCTCGCGCAGCAGCGCATGCAGCAAGGGCCGGCTGCCGTGCATCTGCAGTTCCAGCACGTCTTCGCCGGTGAACGAGGCCGGGCCGGGAAACCACAGCAGCAGGCCGCTGTCGATCAGTTCGCCCTGCGCATCGCGCAACTGTGCGTAATGCGCATGGCGCGGCGTGGGAGCTTTGCCCAGGCAATGAGCCGCGATCACGCCAGCCTGCGGCCCGGAGACCCGGATCACGCCGATGCCGCCTGCAGCAGGCGGCGTGGCGATCGCGGCAATGGTGTCGTTGTGCTGCATCAGCGCATCGCACCTGTCCAGGCGAACTTATTTGGCGGCTGCGGCGGCCGGTTCTCCATGCCGACGCATGATCAGCCACTGCTGCAGCAGGCCGAGCAGACCGTTGGTGGTCCAGTACAGCACCAGGCCGGCCGGGAAGAACGCGAACATCACGCCGAACACGATCGGCATGGCCTGCATCATGCGCTTCTGCATCGGATCCATGCCCGGCGCCGGCGACAGTTTCTGCGTGGCCCACATCGTCACCAGGTTGACCACCGGCAGGATGAAGTACGGATCGGGCGCGGTCAGGTTCTGGATCCACAGGATCCACGGCGCGTGGCGCAGCTCGACCGCCTCCACCAGCACCCAGTAAAGCGACAGGAAGATCGGGATCTGCACCAGAATCGGCAGGCAGCCGCCGAGCGGGTTGATCTTTTCCTTCTTGTACATCTCCATCATCGCGGTCTGGAACTTCTGGCGGTCATCGCCGTAGCGTTCCTTCAGCGCCTCGATGCGGGGCTGCACCTTGCGCATCTTCGCGAAGCTGCGGTACTGCGCTTCGGAAAGCTTGAACAGTGCGCCCTTGATCACCACCACCAGCAGCACGATCGCCCAGCCCCAGTTGCCGGTGAGCTTGTGCAGCATCGACAGCAGCCAGTGCATCGGCTGCGCCAGCACCGTGAAGATGCCGTAGTCCAGCGTCAGGCCGAGGCCGGGGCTGATGGCTTCCAGCTCCTGCCGCATCTTCGGGCCCAGATACAGGCGCGTGGTGGTGCTGGCCTGGGCGCCGGGCGCGACATTGAAGCCGCTGCCGACCTCGCGCATCAGATACCGGTTGTTGGACAGCGCAGCGCTGCTGAACACCGAGGCTTCACCTGCCGGCGGGATGATCGCGGCGGTGAAGTAATGCTGCAGCATCGCGATCCAGCCGTCGGTCACGTCGATGCGCAATGGCTTGCGCGGATCGAACTTGTCGAACTTGCGCTTCTCGAACTTGTCCTGCGGGCTGTACCAGGCGGCGCCGACAAAACTCAGGCTCGCAGGATTGGTGAAACCACCGCGCGTGGCCGGCGGCGGCACCCGCACCAGCTGGTGGTAGGCATTGCCCGACCACGCGGTGGTGCCGTTGTTGCGCACCGTGTCGGTGACTTCGAGCAGATAGCTGCCACGCGCCAGGCGATAGCTGCGTTCCACTTCCACCCCATCGGCGCCACGCCACAGAAACGGCAACTCGACCGACTCGGCGCCATCGGCCAGCACCTGGTCGCCGCGCTGCGGCTGCATCGTATCTTCATGCGAAGGCGCCGCCGGGCTGCCGACCAGGCCGTTCTGTGCCACGAAATAATTCGCCGCATCCTGGCTGAGCAATTGCACCGGAACCTGTTCGCCCTTGGGTTGCTGCGCGTAGTCCAGCAATTCGGCCACCAACACCGTGCCACCGCGCGCGTCCAGCGTCAGGCGCAGCACATCATTGGCCAGCACCACACTGGCTTCTGCCGGCACCTGGACATCGGCCTCGGGCCGTTCGCTAGACACCGGGGCGTTCGGGATCTCGCCTGGCGCGGGCAAGGCGCCGGGATCGGCGGCCGACGGGATCAGCGCATCCACCGATGCACTCTGCGCCGGTGCCGCAGCGGGGCGGTTGTAGTCCTTCTGCCACGCATCCCAAAGCAGGAACGCAACGACCAACCAGGCGATGAGGAGGAATGTACGGGTCTGGGTCATGGGCGGTGGGTGGCGTGCAGCCGCGCAAAAGGACTGCATCCAGAATCGGAAATGAGGATCAGGAACCGTCGTTGTCAGCTGACGGGCGCGAAGAACCCGGCATTGTGACCGCTGTGGCAGCGCGCATCAATGCAAGCCGCCGGGCGATGCCATTCAGATCGGCGAACAGATCCGCGGAGTCCACGCCTCGCGCCTCGATCTTGCCCGTCACCACCAGGTCGCCGGCGGCAAAGCCGTGGCGCTGATGGCGGAACCATTCGCGCACCAGGCGTTTGATCCGGTTGCGCTCCACCGCACGCGGATCGACCTTGCGCGAAATCGCCAGACCCAAGCGTGCACCGGCTGCGGCCCCATCGGCATCGGCCGGCCGGAAAACACAACGGAAATAGCGCCCGCCGGCACGCCGGCCGGTAGCGAAGCAACGGGAGAAATCGTCGGAGGCCCGGATATGGGCCGTACGCGGGAAACCGAAGCCATGCATCCGTTTTTCCCTTGTCAACGACAACTGCCGGCACCCGCTGCAAATGCGGGTACGACCGGCAGTGTGGGTGCAACCTGAATCAAACTGACTGAATCAGACTGATCGGTTCGGCCGGCAGGCGGCCGTGACGAACGGGGATCAGGCCGACAGGCGGGCGCGGCCCTTGGCACGGCGCGCATTGATGATCTTGCGACCACCCGGGGTCTTCATGCGGGCGCGGAAACCATGGGTACGGGCGCGCTTGAGGTTGCTGGGCTGGAACGTGCGCTTCATGGCGGCACCAAGATATTGTGGACGGAAGAACCGGAAAATATACCCACGGATAGCCTGCGCTGTCAAGAACCTGACCAATGGTCCGATTTCATCACCCACCGGGATTGCGGGTAGACTGGCCTGCCTTCCCGAGTCTTTCTGATCGCAGGCCGCCAGCGGTCCTGCGTGGAGTGCCGTTCCCCATGCTTGCCGCCTGGCCATTGTGCCTTTCCCACCTGGAATCCGAACTTCCCGCCGAGGAGTTCCTGACCTGGGTCAAACCGCTCCAAGTCCGCAGTTCGCCGGCGGAGAACACGTTGCTGCTGTTCGCGCCCAACGCCTTCGTCATGGACACGGTGCGCGAGCGTTATCTGGCCCGCATCGTCGAGCTGCTGCAGCAGGTTTCCGGGCAGGGTGGAGCCAAGGCCCAGCTGGAGGTGGGCAGCCTGGCGAGCGAGGCGCCACGGGCCAAGACCTCCCGTCCGAACACCAGCACGCCGAGCGAGAATTTCGTCACCAACCTGGTAGTCGAATACACCTTCGACAACTTCGTCGAGGGCAAGTCCAACCAGCTCGGCAAATCCGCGGCCTGGCAGGTCGCGCAGAATCCCGGGCAAGCCTACAACCCGCTGCTGCTGTACGGCGGCACCGGCCTGGGCAAGACCCATCTGATGCACGCCGCCGGCAATCTGATGCTGGCGCAGCGCCCCGGCATGCGGGTGCTGTACCTGCGCTCGGACCAGTTCTTCAGCGAGATGATGAAGGCGCTGCAGCAAAAGACCATGGACCAGTTCAAGCGCCAGTTCCAGCGCGTGGATGCTCTGCTGCTGGACGACATCCAGTTCTTCGCCGGCAAGAACACCACGCAGGAAGAGTTCTTCCACACCTTCAACTCGCTGTTCGACGGCAAGCAGCAGATGATCCTGACCTGCGACCGTTATCCGAAGGAAGTGGAAAACCTCGAACCGCGGCTGCGTTCGCGCCTGGGCTGGGGCCTCTCGGTCGCGGTCGAGCCGCCGGATTTCGAAACCCGCGCCGCGATCCTGATCAGCAAGGCGAAGGAACGCCAGGTTGCGCTGCCCGACGAGGTCGCCTACCTGATGGCCGAACGCATGCGCTCCAACGTGCGCGATCTGGAAGGCGCGCTCAACACGCTGGCGGTGCGGGCCAATTTCACCGGCAAGCCGATCAGCATCGAGTTTGCCAAGGAAACCCTGCGCGACCTGCTGCGTGCCCACCAGCAGGCGATCTCGATCGGCAACATCCAGAAGGTGGTGGCCGACTACTACCAGCTGCGCGTGGCCGACCTGCTGTCCAAGCGCCGCACCCGCAACCTGGCACGGCCGCGGCAGATGGCGATGACCCTGACCCGCGAACTGACCCAGCACAGCCTGCCGGAAATCGGGGATGCCTTTGGCGGACGCGACCATTCCACCGTGATGTACGCCTGCCGCCATATCGGCAAGCTCAAGGAGACTGACGGCATCCTGCGCGAAGACTGGGACAAGTTGATGCGCAAGCTGACCGAATGAAGCCGGACGCGGGAATCGGTACTCTATGCGGCACATCCCCCGGAACAAGGTGTGGATAACTTTGGACGGCCGCGCCAGCGGCAAAACTATCCACAGGTATTCCAGCACCGGACGCACACTTTTCCGGCGACTTGATGTCAGCATAAAAACGAGGGGAAACAAAAGGTTACAGGCGTTTTACCCGGTTTTTCGCGACACCGCCTCCACCACCTGTTTCTATAAAACAACTTTTGTTCTTGGAACCGACCATGCGATTTGCCATTCAACGCGAAGTTCTGCTGAAGCCACTGCAACAGGTCATCAACGTCGTCGAACGGCGGCAGACGATGCCGGTGCTGGCCAACCTGCTGGTATCCGTCGATGCCAATGGCCTGTCGGTGACCGGCTCCGATACCGAAGTGGAGATGGTGGCCAGATCCGGGCTGGAAGGAGACACCGAGTTCGGTGAAACCACGATTCCGGCCCGCAAGCTGTTCGATATCTGCCGCGCCCTGCCCGATGGCAGCCTGCTGAAGTTTGCTCTGAACGGAGAACGCATCAGTCTCAATGCCGGACGCAGCCGCTTCACCCTGTCGACGTTGCCGGCGCGGGAATTTCCTTCCACCGAAAGCCTGGAAGTCACCGAAACGGTGCAGTTGCCCGAGGCCACCTTGCGCGAGCTGATCGAACGCACCTCGTTCGCGATGGCGCAGCAGGACGTGCGCTTCTATCTCAACGGCCTGCTGTTCGACCTGCGCGAAGACCAGCTGCGCTGCGTGGCCACCGACGGCCACCGCCTGGCCTTGTGCGAAGCCAGTCTGGAGAACGGCAGCACCACACGCCGCCAGATCATCCTGCCGCGCAAGGGCGTGTTGGAATTGCAGCGTCTGCTCGAAGGCGGGGATCGCGCGATCGATCTGGAAGTGGGCCGCAGCCATCTGCGGGTGCGGCGTGAAGACGTTACCTTCACCTCCAAGCTGATCGACGCCCGCTTCCCCGATTACGACGCGGTGATCCCGATCGGCGCCGACAAGGAAGCCACGCTCGAACGCGAAGTGTTCAAGGCCGCATTGCAGCGCGCCGCGATCCTGTCCAACGAAAAGTACCGCGGCGTGAAGATCGAGTTCTCGCCGGACCAGCTGCGCATCGTGGCGCACAACCCGGAACAGGAAGAGGCGGTTGAGGAGATCGAAGCCCGCACCAGCGTCAGCGACCTGTCGATCGGCTTCAACGTCACCTATCTGCTGGATGCCCTGAACTCGCTGCGCGAAGACGAAGTCACACTGAGCCTGCGCGACGCCAACTCCAGTGCGCTGGTGCGTGAAGCCAGCCATTCGCGTTGCCGCCATGTCGTGATGCCGTTGCGGCTGTGACCTGTCACCGGCTGCGTCCGACGCAGCCCGTTGCCGTATGCGAATCCGCAATCTGACGATCGAACAACTGCGCGTGTTCGATCACGCGCAGTTCGAACCCGCCCCCGGCATCAACCTGATTACCGGCGCCAACGGCGCCGGCAAGACCACGGTGCTGGAAGCTATCCATCTGCTGTCGTCCGGACGCTCGTTCCGCGGCAGTGTGCGTGATTCGCTGATCCGCCAGGGCCAATCGGAGCTGCGCGTTTTCGCCTCATTGCTTTCCGAAGCCGATGACCGGCCGGTCCGTCTCGGCTTGTCGCGCAGTCTGCGTGGCTGGAGCGCACGGCTCGACGGTGAGCCGGTCGAGCTGTTGAGCCGCCTGTTCCAGGAGTTGGCCGTGGTCTGCTTCGAGCCCGACAGTCATGCCCTGGTGTCGGGTGGGTCCGAGCACCGCCGTCGCTTCATCGATTGGGCATTGTTCCACGTGGAACATGCCTTCTTGCCTGTGTGGCGCCGTTACCAGCGCGCATTGAAGCAACGCAATGCCTTATTGAAGCAGTCCGGCGGTGCTGCGGCCGGGCTGGATTCCTGGGAGCAGGAGCTGGCGCGCCAGGGTGCGGAACTGACCCGGCAGCGGCAACAGTGGTTTGCGACCTTCCAACCACTGCTGGCGCAAAGCCTGACCCGCTTCCTGCCTGAGTTGGGTGAGCTGCGGTTGCGCTATCTGCCTGGCTGGTCCGGTGACAGCAGCGAGGAGGGGTTGGCCGCAGCACTGGCCAGCGCCCGCTCGCGTGATCTGCTGCTTGGGCATACCACGGTCGGCCCTCACCGGGCCGATTGGTCGATCGGGTTCGAGCGCGCACCGGCCCGGGAAATGTTTTCACGCGGACAGGAAAAGCTCGTGGTGTTGGCCGCTTTGCTGGCGCAGGCGCTGGGGTTTTCCCAGGACCGTGGCCAATGGCCTGTGCTGCTGCTTGATGATCTGGCTTCCGAACTGGATGCCCACCACCTGTCGCAGACGTTGGATTATCTGATCCAGGTGCCGGCACAGGTGTTCATTACTGGCACCTCACCCATTCCGCTTCCCGCCGATGCGTTGCGCCCGAGCGCGATGTTCCACGTGGAACATGCTGCGATTGCCCCACTGCTATAATGAAGGATCGTGATTTCACAAGGCAGGCGCGGTGCCCACCCGGCTCCGCGTGCCTCATCGGCGAGCATATGAGCGAAGACCAGAATCCCCAGAACACCACCGCATACGACTCCAGCAAGATCACGGTTCTGCGTGGTCTGGAGGCCGTCCGCAAGCGGCCCGGTATGTACATCGGCGACGTGCACGATGGCACCGGCCTGCACCATATGGTGTTCGAAGTGGTCGACAATGCCATCGACGAGGCTTTGGCTGGGCACTGCGATCACGTCGTGGTCACCCTGATGAATGATGGCTCGGTCTCGATCAGCGACAACGGACGTGGCATCCCGACCGGTATCCACAAGGAAGAAGGGGTTTCGGCGGCCGAGGTCATCATGACCGTGCTGCACGCCGGCGGTAAGTTCGACGACAACAGCTACAAGGTGTCCGGTGGCCTGCATGGCGTCGGTGTTTCGGTCGTCAATGCGTTGTCCGAGCATCTGTGGATGGACATCTGGCGCGATGGCTCGCACTGGCAGCAGGAATACCGCGTGGGTGAGCCGCTGTATCCGCTCAAGGCGGTGGCCGACTCTGACCGGCACGGTACCCGCATCCGTTTCCGTCCCGCCAAGAACGTGTTTTCCGATGTCGAGTTCCACTACGACGTGCTGGCGCGCCGCCTGCGCGAAATGGCGTTCCTGAATTCAGGCGTCAAGATCGAGTTGATCGACGAGCGTGGCGAGGGCAAGCACGATGTCTTCCAGTACGAAGGTGGCATCCGCAGCTTCGTCGAGCACCTGGCGCAATTGAAGACGCCGCTGCACCCGAACGTGATTTCCGTCACCGGCGAGCAGAACGACATTGTTGTGGACGTGGCGCTGCAATGGACCGACGCCTATCAGGAAACCATGTTCTGCTTCACCAACAACATCGGACAGAAGGATGGCGGCACCCATCTGGCCGGCTTCCGCGCGGCGTTGACGCGCACGATGAGCAGTTACATCGAGCAGAACGGTCTGGCCAAGCAGGCCAAGGTCAACCTGTCCGGTGACGATATGCGTGAAGGCATGATTGCGGTGCTGTCGGTCAAGGTGCCGGATCCGAGCTTCTCCTCGCAGACCAAGGAAAAGCTGGTGTCTTCCGAGGTCAAGTCGGTGGTGGAATCGGTGTTCGCCGAGCGCCTGGCCGATTTCCTGCAGGAACACCCGCAGGACGCGCGTGCCATTTCGGAAAAGGTGGTCGATGCCGCGCGTGCACGCGAAGCTGCACGCAAGGCACGTGAGTTGACCCGGCGCAAGGGCGCGCTGGATATCGCCGGCCTGCCGGGCAAGCTGGCCGATTGCCAGGAAAAGGATCCGGCCTTGTCCGAGCTGTTCATCGTCGAGGGTGACTCCGCCGGCGGCTCGGCCAAGCAGGGCCGCAACCGCAAGAATCAGGCGGTGTTGCCGCTACGTGGCAAGATCCTCAACGTCGAGCGCGCGCGCTTCGACCGTATGCTGTCGTCCGCTGAAGTCGGTACCCTGATCACCGCGCTGGGCACCGGCATCGGCCGTGATGAGTACAACCCGGACAAGCTGCGCTACCACAAGATCATCATCATGACCGACGCGGACGTGGACGGTTCCCATATCCGCACCCTGCTGCTGACCTTCTTCTACCGGCAGATGCCTGAACTGATCGAGCGCGGCCACGTCTATATCGGCCTGCCGCCGCTGTACAAGCTCAAGCAGGGCAAGAACGAGATCTATCTGAAGGACGATGAAGCCCTCAACAGTTATCTGATCAGCCATGCCGTGGAGGGTGCTGAATTCTCCTATGCTGTTGATATTCCAGCAATTTCTGGTCAGGCATTGGAGGCATTGATGACTTCCTATGTGGCTGCGCAGGAGTGCATCGCCCGCTTGGCGCACCGCTTTGATCCGCAGGTGCTGCAGGAAATGCTGTCGTTGCCGCCGCTGGGATCGGGAAGTTTCACCGATGCGGCCGCGATGCAGGCCTGGGCCGGCAAGCTGGAAGCACGCCTGGCCGAAAGCGGTCTGGGCAAGCCGCGCTACCGCATCCATGTGCAGGCGGCCGATGCCGAGCAGGGCGGGGCGCTGGTAATCGAACGTCTGCATCACGGTCTGAGCGTCAACCAGTCGCTGCCGGCCGGGCTGTTCGACAGCGGCGAGTTGCGCCCGCTGGTCGATATGGCCACCCAGCTTTCCGGCCTGATCCAGCCCGGCGCCCAGGTGCGTCGCGGTGGCCGCAACCAGCCGGTGGAGGACTTCTCCCAGGTGCATGCTTTCCTGATGGAAGAGGCACGTCGTGGCCGCACCATCCAGCGCTTCAAGGGCCTGGGTGAAATGAATCCGGAGCAGTTGTGGGAAACCACCGTGAACCCGGATACTCGCCGGTTGCTGCGGGTGCGGATCGAGGATGCGGTCGCGGCCGACCAGGTGTTCTCCACGCTGATGGGGGATGTGGTCGAGCCACGCCGTGAATTCATCGAGGACAACGCGCTGCGCGTGGCCAACCTCGACATCTGAATATGAAGAAAACCCAGCTTTACCTGCTTGCCTTCCTGATCGCGCTGGCTGGGATGAGCGCGATCATCTACAAGTGGAAGGTGCTGAGCTTTCCGCTGCAGCCGGCCGCCGAGGTCGAGGTCTGGTCGGTGCAGGCGCGGATCGAATACCAGCCTCGCCGCGGTGCGAACAAGGTCAGCCTGCTGCTGCCGGCCGATCCGCCGGGCTTCACGATCCTGGATGAGCGCTTCATAGCGCGCAATTACTCATTGCTGGAAGATGTGCGGCGCGGCTCGCGCGAGGCGCAATGGACCACGCGTCGTGCCAGCGGCAAGCAGGTGCTGTACTACCGCGCCACCGTCGTGCGCGGTCCGTCGCCGTCCGATGCCGCGTTCAACGAAACCCCGCGCCTGGGCGAACCGGCGGAGCTGGAGGAACCCTACGCCACTGCTGCGCAGATCCTGCTGGGCCAGGTGCGCGAAGGTTCGGCCGACATCGCCACCTTTGCGCAGGAGCTGGTACGGCGCTTCAACCACGACAACCCCAGTCAGGAAGTGGCGCTGCTGTCCGAGCGTCTGGACAGCGCCGACGAGCGTGCCCGCTTTCTGACCCGGTTGCTGACCACCCGCCATATCCCGGCGCGCGTGGTGCACGGGCTGGAGCTGGGCGAAACCCAGCGCGAAGAGCCGATGCTGCCGTGGTTGCAGGTGCACAATGGAGTGCGCTGGGTCACCATCGATCCGCGCAGCGCGGCCGAAGGCTGGCCCGAGGATCTGTTCCTGTGGAGCCGCGACGACAGCCAGATCATGACGGTGGATGACACTCCTGGCGCGCAGATCAGCTACAGCGTCAGCCGCAATCTCGCGGATGCCATGGCGGTGGCCGAACGCCGGCTCGAAGTCCAGAACGCCAACCTCGTCAATTACTCATTGCTGAGTCTGCCGCTGCAGGCGCAGGAGGTCTACCGTATCCTGCTGATGGTACCGGTGGGCGCATTCATCATGCTGTTGCTGCGCAACCTGGTCGGGGTCAAGACCTATGGCACCTTCATGCCGGTGCTGGTGGCGTTGGCGTTCCGCGAAACCCAGTTGCTGGCCGGCATCATCCTGTTCGTGGTGGTGATCAGCGCCGGCCTGCTGGTGCGTTTCTACATGGAACGCCTGCGCCTGCTGCTGGTGCCCAGACTGACGGCGGTGCTGATCCTGGTGGTACTGCTGATGGCGGCGGTATCGGTGATCTCGAACCGTCTGGGCCTGGAAGTGGGCCTGTCGGTGGCGCTGTTCCCGATGGTGATCCTGGCCATGACCATCGAGCGCATTTCGGTGGCTTGGGAAGAGCGCGGCGCTGGCCCGGCGATCCGCGAAGCGATCGGCACCCTGGTGGTGGCCTCGATCGCCTATGTGGTGATGAGCTGGGATCCGCTGGAACACTTCGTCTTCGTGTTCCCGGAAGTGCTGCTGCTGCTGCTGGCGCTGACGCTTGTGCTGGGCCGCTACTCCGGCTATCGCCTGTCCGAACTGCTGCGCTTCCGCAATCTGGCGCGCGAATCGGAAGTGCATGTGCTGCCGGATGATGCATCCCCACCTGCGGACAAGGCGGGCTGATCCATGTACGGCCTGTTCCGTACCGCCCGGCGCCTGCGCGAAATCGGCCTGATCGGCATCGGCGAGCGCAACGCCAGCTATGTGCTGCGTTACAACCCGCGCAAGTTCTACCCACGCGTGGACGACAAGCTGCTGACCAAGCAGCTGGCGATTGCCGCTGGCCTGCCGGTACCGGAGTTGTACGCGGTGGTGCGCGAGGAACACCAGATCGCCGACCTGCACGACAAACTGGCGCCCCACGACCAGTTCGTGGTGAAGCCGGCGCATGGGTCCGGCGGCGACGGCATCCTGGTGATCAGCGGCCGCCGTGGCGACAAGTACCGCCGTTCCAACAGCCTGCTGATGTCGCGCGGCGAGTTCGAGCACCACCTGTCCAACGGCCTGTCCGGGCTGTTTTCGCTCGGCGGCCAGCCGGATCACCTGCTGATCGAATACTGCGTGCAGTTCGATCCGATCTTCGACCAGGTGAGCTACCGCGGCGTGCCGGACGTGCGCATCATCGTCTTCCTGGGCTATCCGGTCATGGCGATGATCCGCCTGCCCACGCGCATGTCCGATGGCAAGGCCAACCTGCATCAGGGGGCTATCGGGGTCGGTATCGATATTCCCACCGGCCTGACCCGGCGCGGGGTCTGGGGCACGGAAATCATCCGCGAACATCCGGATACCGAACACAGCATCGTCGGCCTGCAGATCCCGCACTGGCCGGAGCTGCTGCAGATGGCAGCACGTTGCTACGAACTGTCCGGGCTGGGCTATGTCGGCGTGGATTTCGTGCTGGACCGCAATCTGGGCCCGATGATCCTGGAGCTCAACGCACGTCCCGGCCTGGCCATCCAGATCGCCAACGGCAACGGCCTGGGCCACCGCCTCGCCAAGGTCGAAGCGCTGGCCGAGGCCGGCGGCCTGTCAACCGATCCGGACGAACGCGTGGACTTCTCGCGGCGCAATTTTCCGACCCTGGGTTGAACGCCGGATCCGGCGGCCTCCGCATGCCGTACATGCGTCTGTGGCGATGGCGTCCTGCGGGCAGGGGAGCGCCATTGTACGTTCGCCCAACGACAAGCACCTGCTTCTGGCCGTATGATCGCTTCCCATCCACCTCGAACGCGTGAGGAGACTGCCATGTTGCCGCGAATCATGTTGGCCGCCGTACTGCTGGCGCTGCTGGCGGCCTGCGCGACCTCCCCCACCGGGCGCCGCCAACTGCTGGTGGTGTCCGATGCCGAGGTCAACCAGATGGGCCTGGCCACGTTCCAGCAGATGAAGGCCACCGACAAGCTTTCCACCGATGCGAAAAAGCGCGCCACCGCCGAATGCATTGTCGGCCATCTGGTCAGGCAGCTGCCCGAACAGTGGCAGGCCTACCAGTGGGAAGTGCAGGTTTTCGCGATCGACTCGGCCAATGCCTTCGCCCTGCCCGGTGGCAAGGTCGGCCTCAACACCGGCCTGTTCCGCGTCGCGAGCAACCAGGACCAGCTGGCGGCGGTGATCGGGCATGAGATCGGCCATGTGATCGCGCGCCATTCGAACGAGCGCCTGTCGCAGAGCGTGCTGGCCGAGGCCGGCACCAGCCTGGTCGGCGCCTATGTCGGGCGCAACGCCTCGCCCGACCAGGTCAAACAGGTCGTCGCGCTGCTCGGCGCCGGCACCCAGGTCGGCGTATTGCTGCCCTATTCGCGCCTGCATGAAAGCGAGGCCGACCGCATCGGTCAGGAATTGATGGCCAAGGCCGGCTTCGATCCACGTGAGGCGGCCACGCTGTGGGAGAACATGATCCGCGCCAGCGGTGGTGGCGCCAGTCCGCCGCGGCTGCTGTCGACGCACCCGGATTCGGGCCAGCGCGCCGCAGTGCTGAAGCAGAACGCCCCGCAACTGATGAACGATTACAACGCCGCACGGAGCGCCGGTCGCAGCCCGCGTTGCGGATGAGTCGGGTCAAAGCGTGCAGGGCCTCAAGGAATTGAACGAAAACAACGGTTGAGTACGACATCCAATGCCATTAGGCTTGCCCGCTCGCTTCGAGGAGCTGGCGCCAGGCGCCGCTTCAATCGGTACGGAAAGGGACACCAGATCATGAACGCCCACACCTTCATTAAAGCCGCTGCGCTGTTCTTGCTGCTTGGCCTGTTCGTCGTCGAGACCGCCGACGCCCAGCGTAACCGCCGCGGTGAGTCAAGGCAGACCAAGGAAGAAGTGCTCTTTCCGGATGCTACCCGTGCCGAGCCCCGCACCAAGGCTTCGCAGCGTACCCAGCGCGACCTTCAGCGTCTGCTGGAAGCCAACGAAAACCAGGATTATCCGGCCGTCATCAGCCAGGCCGAGGCTCTGATCGGGCACCGTTCCGCCGGCGCCTTCGAGCGCGCCCTCGCCTACCAGCTGATCGGCATGGCCAAGGCCGAGCAGGACGACTACGTTGGCGCCATCGAGGCCTATCAGAAGGCTCTGGAAAGCGAAGGCCTGAGCAACAACAACCACTTCCAGGTGATGCTGCAGATCGCCCAGTTGCAGTACCAGGAAGACCAGTTCGATGCCGCCAACGACACCCTCGACCGTGTGCTGGCCGAAACCCGCAAGGAAGATGCCCAGACCCTGGCGCTGAAGGGTGCGGTGCTTTATCAGGCCGAGCGCTACGCCGAAGCCGCAGACCCGCTTCGCCGTGCCATCGCCGCGAGCGATGGGCCCCAGGAAAGCTGGACCCAGATGCTGCTGGCGTCCTACATCAACGCCGAGCAGTACGACCAGGCCATCGTCCTGGGCGAAGAAATGCTGGCCAAGAGTCCGAACGATCCACGTCTGATCTACAACGTCGCCACGATGTACGCGCAGATCGAGCAGGAAGAAAGAGCCACCGCCACGCTGGAGCGTGCCCGTGCCGCCAACCTGCTCGACGATCGCGGTTACCGCCAGCTCTACGCCCTGTACCTGAACATGGACGAAAAGGAAGCCCAGGTCATCGAGGTGATCCAGGACGGGCTGGCCAAGAACATCATCAAGCCCAGCGCAGAGGCCTACACCATGCTGGGGCAGGCCTACTACTTCTCCGACAAGCCGAACGAAGCGATTGAGGCCTATCGCAAGGCGCTGCCGTTCTCCGACAAGGGGGATGGCGCACTGAATCTGGCCCGCATTCTGAGCAACGAAGAGCGCTTCGCCGAATCCAAGAAATATGCCCAGGAAGCCATTGCCAAGGGCCTGAGCCGGCCGGGTGATGCATGGATTGTCATCGGCAGGGCCGAACATGGTTTGGGCAACCGTGCCGGACTGGTTTCGGCCTACCGCGAAGCAGCCAAATATCCGGAGACGAAACAGGTCGCTGAAGACTGGCTGAAGCGCAACGCCTCCCGTTAACCGTAGGCACAGACTGGCCCCTTGGTATAAGCTAACCCATTCCCGCCAACGCAATGCAGGGCATGCCCTGCGGTCCCGCCACAGCGGGTGCAAGAACCCGAACGTATCCCAGCCTACGCATGACGCAATACGACTCCACAACCGATACAGATGTCGATCCCACCCGCAAGTTCAGTTGGACGCGCGTGGCCGGCTTTTCCTTCGCGATCGCGTTGCATGCCTCGGCGTTCATGCTGATGCTGACACCGGCCGCACCGCCCCAGGCAGCAGAAGAACTGCCGGAAACGGTCGAGGTCACCTTCATCGAGCCGCCGCCGCCGCCACCACCCCCGCCGCCGCCGCCGCCGGAACCGCCGAAGCGTCCACCACCGAAGATCATCGAACGTCCGACCCCGCCGCCTCCGGCTCCGCCGGCTGCACCACCGGTGGTGCTGGACGATCCCACCCCGATGTCGATCCCGGCTCCGCCGCCGGCCCCGCCGGCTCCGCCCGCGCCGGTCGCCAACTACGCGGCCAGCGAGGACACCAGCTACCGCCGCTACCGTCCGCCGCGCTACCCGCCGCAGGCTGTGCGCCAGCGTCAGGAAGGTGAAGTGATCCTGCGCGTGCTGGTCGGTGTCAACGGTGATCCGGTACAGATCGAAGTCGAGAAATCCAGCCGTTCCCGCTTGTTGGACCGTGCCGCGATGGATGCGGTCCGCGAGTGGAAATTCAACCCTGGCATGCGTGACGGCACGGCCATCCAAAGCTGGGTACTCGTACCCATTTCTTTCAAGCTCAGTGATCTCTAAGAAGGGACAGGCGTTATGCAACAAGATGCAGCTTCCACCCAGCCAGCAGAACAGACCCCGGTCGCGCCACCGCCTCCGGCGCCCACTGCGGTCGATCCAGCCGCCCAGACGGCCGCTCCTGGCTTTTCCGGAGCATCCGATGCTGATGCCCTGTCGCAGATGGGCTTCGGTCATCTCCTCAATGAGATGACCGCCAAGCCGGGCGAGTTCGCGGTCTCCTGGATCGTGCTGGGTTCGCTCGTGATCATGTCGATTGGCTCCTGGTACTACACCGTCGTCAATTGGCTCAAGAACAGCGTGATCCGCGCTCGTGCCGAAAAGGTCATCCGCACCTTCTGGGATACACCGAACCCGGCTGATGCCATCCGCGCCATGGAAGAGCAGCCCAAGAACGAACCGTTCTCCAAGGTCGCTCTGGATGCCGCGCAGGCAGCCCTGCACCATCAGCGGAACGAAGGCAGCCGTCTGGTCGAGTCCCTGAACCGTTCCGAGTTCATCGACCGTGCCCTGCGTCAGGCCGTGACCCGCGAAAGTGCCAAGCTCGAATCCGGCATGACCTGGCTGGCGACCACCGGTGCTACCGCACCGTTCATCGGTCTGCTGGGTACCGTGTGGGGCATCTACGGAGCGCTGATCCGCATCGGCGCCACCGGTCAGGCCTCGATCGATGCCGTGGCCGGCCCGGTGGGTGAAGCCCTGATCATGACCGCTCTGGGTCTGTTCGTGGCGATCCCGGCGGTGGTGGCGTTCAACTGGTTCGTCCGGATGAACCGCGACACCAACGCCAAGTTCGACAGCTTCGCGCACGACCTGCACGACTTCTTCGCCACCGGTTCGCGCGTCAGCGACGCCACCGGCAAGCGCTGAGTCCGGTCGCCGCAGTGAAGCACAGAGGTTCTTAAAGATGGCATTCAGCAGCAACAACAATGGTGGCGGCGCACCGATGGCCGATATCAACGTCACGCCGCTGGTCGACGTGATGCTGGTGCTGCTGATCATCTTCATGATCACGGCGCCACTGATGGCCCACAAGGTCCAGATCAAGCTTCCCGAAGCCAATCTGGACCTGACTCCGACCGATCCGGGTCGCCCAATCACACTGGCGATCAAGGAAAATGGCGACATCTTCTGGAACGACGAGCCGATCACCGCGATCATGCTGGAATCCCAGCTTGCGCTTGAAGCTCAGAAGAAGCCGCAGCCGCGTATCGACATCCGCGCCGACCGAACCACGCGCTACCGCGTGGTGCAGGAAGTGGTGAAGACGGCCAAGAACGTCGGTATCGCCAAGGTCGGCTTTGTCGCGACGCCGGATCGCTGACCCCACCACCGCATAAAAGGAATCTGACCCATGGCTTTCAGTTCGGGTGGCAGCGGTGCAATGGCGGACATCAACGTCACGCCGCTGGTCGACGTGATGCTGGTGCTGCTGATCATCTTCATGGTCACCGCACCGATGTTGTCTTATGAGATCCAGATCGATCTGCCGCAGCCGACCAATAATCCGGTCGATCCGCCGCCGGATCCGCCGGCACCGATCCGCCTGCGTATCGATGAAAGCGGCCAGCTGTTCTGGGATAACAGCCAGCTGCCCAAGTCGGCGCTGAAGCCGTCGCTGATGGTCGAGGCATCGCGTGATCCGCAGCCGACCCTGGAGCTGGAAACCAGCCCCGAGGTGCGCTACGAAGTGCTGGCCGAAGTGCTAGCCACGGCCAAGAATGCCGGCATGATCAAGATCGGCTTCGTGGAGACGATGTAAGTTCCGGCGACATCGCAGAAAAACAGAAAACGCCACCTTCGGGTGGCGTTTTTCTTTCCTGCTTCATGCGCTGACAGCCATTGGGAACCTGCAGTGCCTACGCTGCAATGCAACTGACATAGTCACTGCCATTATTTAATCCGGAACGGTTCTTCCCTTCCGGTTTCAGCCCGTCGGCTTCAGCGTGAAAACGCCTTGCCGATCACGTCCAGATAAGCTCGGACCGTGGCATCCAGCCCGGCATAGAGCGCATCGTCGATCAGCGCGTGGCCGATGGACACCTCGGCTACCGTCGGCAAGGCGTGCAGGAACGGACCCAGGTTGAGCTGGTTCAGGTCGTGCCCCGCGTTGATCTCAAGCCCGGCCGCCAGGGCCGCTTGGGCTGTCACGGCACACTGTTCCAGCGCCTTCAGCGCATCACCGTCGGCATGTGCCTGGGCGTACGGACCGGTGTAGATCTCGATCCGGTCGATGCCGATTGCCCGTGCCTGATCGAAACCTGAAGTACCGCCGGCATCGACGAATACGCTGACGCGTGCACCGGAACGTTTCAGCGCGGCCACAGGCCCGGCAAGGCGTTCGATATCCCTGTCCAGATCGAAGCCGTGATCGGAGGTGATCTGCGAATCCGAATCCGGCACCAGCGTGGCCTGATCCGGCCGAACCTCGTCGACCAGCGCCAGGAAACCGGGATATTCGCCCCGCGCCGGCGCGAAGGGATTGCCTTCGAGGTTGTACTCGACCCGGCCACCGATGGCTGCAGCCACCGCGCGTACATCCGCAGGCCGGACGTGGCGCATGTCCGGGCGTGGATGCAGGGTGATGCCCTGCGCGCCGGCTGCGATCACGGTGTGCGTCGCCTGCACGATGTCCGGCCGGTCGCCGCCGCGCGAATTGCGCAGCACCGCGATCTTGTTGAGATTCACACTGAGTCTGGTCATGCCGCCATTATCGGCCGGCGCCCGCGATGACGCATCCCCGGGTTGATACCTGCCCGGCTGTTCTTGCGGCTTACTGCTTCAGGAAGTTCTCCAGCAGGGCCAGGCCATGCTCGGTCAGGATCGATTCGGGATGGAACTGCACGCCCTGCACCGGGTGGCTGCGATGCCTCAATCCCATGATCTCCTCGATGGAGCCGTCCGGGTTCTCTGTCCAAGCGGTCACTTCCAACGACTCGGGCACGCGGTCCTTGTCCACCACCAGCGAGTGGTAGCGCGTGGCCCGGAAACCGTCCGGCAGTCCGGAAAACACGCCCTCCCCACCATGTCGGATCGCGGAGGTCTTGCCATGCATGATCTGCCCGGCCCGCACCACGGTGCCGCCGTAGACCTGGCCAATGCTCTGGTGACCCAGGCAGACACCCAGCGTCGGAATATGCGGCCCGAGCCGCGTGATCACTTCCACCGACACCCCGGCCTGATCCGGCGTGCACGGTCCGGGAGAAATCACGATGTGGCTGGGCGCCAGCTGTTCGATCTGATCCACCGTCAACGCATCATTGCGTTCGACCCGCACCTCGGCGCCGAGCATCTGGAAGTACTGCACCAGGTTGAAGGTGAAGCTGTCGTAGTTGTCGATCATCAAAAGCACGGCATCGGTCCTGTGGCGTGCGCGGGCCATCCGGCGGGCCGCGCAAGTGATCGATTATCCGTGCGCGCCGCCTTGTCGCATAGGGGCAGTGGCGGCATGGAGAACCGTTCGAGCCTGCGACAATGGCGCGCATGATCCGTCCCGAACCGGAATTGCTGCTGTCATTGCGCCGATTGTTGCTGGCTCCGCTCCTGCTGGCGCAGGCGCGTTCGGTGCGGCGGAACATGATGCGTCTGCCCGAACCTTCCGGCCCGCGAGAAGGGGTTGTCGGGGCGGGCCCGGCGCTGCGCTTGCTGGTGCTCGGGGATTCCGCCGCTGCCGGTGTCGGGGTGGAACAGCAGGATCAGGCGTTGTGCGGCCGCCTGCTGCAGGGCTTGCCAGAGGGCCATGCGGTGCACTGGAAACTGCTGGCCCGCACCGGCCTGAAAACCTCGGCCATCACCTCGCGCCTGCGTGCGGCATTGCCGTTGCAGACCGATATCGCGCTGGTGTCCGCCGGCGTCAACGATGTCACGTCCGATGTGCAGGCAGCGCGCTGGATCGAACAGGTCGATGCGCTGGCGCGCTTGCTGTGCGAGGATGCAGGAGCGCGGCTGATCCTGTTCGCCGGGCTGCCGCCGATGCAGCATTTCACCGCGCTGCCACGCCCGCTGCGCGGCTATCTGGGCGTACGCGCGGCGCTGTTCAACCGGCATCTGCGGCGCTGGGCGGCATCCTGCCCGGATTGCCGGGTTCTGGAATTGCACTGGAATCCGGACGCCGACCTGATCGCGGCAGACGGCTTTCACCCCAGCGCCCTCGCCTATGCGCAATGGGCGGAACTGGCCGCCGCGCAGATCCGCGAATACCTGGAAACCGCATCCGGTAACCCGGTTGCGAGCACTGCCGGGTAAGGCTTCGTTGCCATCACCAAAACTGATGGCCAGGGCGATGCTGACGAAGCACGGTTAGGCGCGTGGATGATCTTCCGGCTTTCCTGTGGCATGTGAAACCCGGAACTCCACAGCAGCACTGCTCCCCCCGCGATGCCTGTGGCCGGGAAAGCAGTTCCGCTTCCGTCAGGCCGCTTACAACCCACCCGCTGCCTGCGCCACGGCACGGAACAGCGCGCGGCCCTTGTTCATCGTCTCGTCCCACTCGGTTTCCGGATCCGAGTCGTGCACGATGCCGGCGCCGGCCTGGATATGCAGGCGGCCGTCCTGGATCACCGCAGTGCGGATCGCGATCGCGGTATCGCCATCGCCGTGCCAGCCCAGATAACCGACCGCGCCCGAATAGATGTTGCGCTTGACCGGTTCCAGCGAGCGCACGATTTCCAGCGCCCGCACCTTGGGCGCGCCGGACACCGTGCCAGCCGGGAAGGTCGCGCGCAGCACGTCCATATAGGACAGCCCGTCGCGCAGCCTGCCGGTGACCTCGCTGACGATATGCATCACGTGGCTGTAGCGCTCGATGACGAAACGTTCGCCGACTTCGACCGTGCCCGGTTCCGATACACGGCCGGCGTCATTGCGCCCCAGATCGATCAGCATCAGGTGTTCGGCGCGTTCCTTCGGATCGGCCAGCAGTTCGGCTTCCAGCGCCAGATCCTCTTCCTGCGTGCGCCCGCGTGGTCGGGTGCCGGCGATCGGTCGCACCGTGACTTCACCTTGCTGCAGCCGCACCAGGATCTCCGGCGAGGAACCGACCACCTGGGTCGCGCCGGTATCGAGGAAATACATGTATGGGGAGGGATTCATGCCGCGCAGCGCGCGATACACATCGACCGGGCGCGCATGGAATGGAATGCTCAGGCGCTGGCTCAGCACCACCTGGAAGGCGTCGCCTTCGCGGATGTAGTCCTTGCAGCGGTGCACCGCGTCGATGAAGCCCTCACGGGTGAAACCGCTGACGAAATCGGTTTCATCCAGCGCCTTGCCGTGCAGCGTTTCCGGATACGGCGCGCCGCTGTGGCGCAGCCGGTGTTCGAGCGCGTCCAGCCGGCGCGTCGCCTGCGCCCAGGCCTGTGGTTGCGAGGGATCGGCGTGCACGATCAGGTACAGCCGGCCCTTGAGGCTGTCGAACACCGCCAGCTCCTCGGACAGCATCAGCAGGATGTCGGGCGTGCCCAGTTCGTCCGGCAGGCCGCTGTGGCCCAGGCGCGGCTCGATGTATTCCACGCATTCGAAGCCGAACCAGCCGACCAACCCGCCGGTGAACCCGGGCAGGCCATCGATCTTCGGCACCGAATAGGCCAGGCGCAGGCGTTCGACTTCCGCCAGCGGGTCATCGACCTGGCGCGATTCGACCACTTCGCCATGTTCCAGCGTGTCGAGGCGGTGGCCGTACACACAGAACACGCGCCGTGCCGGCAGGCCGATGATCGAATAGCGCCCGAAACGCTCGCCGCCTTCGACCGATTCGAACAAATAGGTATGCGGCCCATCGGCCAGCTTCAGATACACCGACAGCGGTGTGTCCAGATCCGACAGCACCTCGCGTACGACGGGAATGCGGGTGTGGCCGGCAGCGGCGAGGGCGTGGAAGGTGTCGGCGTCGATCACGGTAGCAGGCAACAGGCAGGGGCGGCGGGCCAGTATGCCAGCGCCGCATGCCGCATCGCAGCAAACAATGTGCAGCGGCGATGATTGCCCGCCAACCGGATCATCACGAACGGATCAGGGTGCCTGCTCGAGTCCGGCCAGGATCGGACAATCCGGGCGGTGATCGCCGGCGCAACAGCCGGCCAGGTGCTGCAGGGTGTCGGCCATCTGCCGCAGGCGCGCGATGCGGTCTTCCAGATCGGCGATATGCGCCTGCGCCAGACGCTTCACATCGGCACTGCGGCGCGAGCGGTCGTGCCACAGGTCCAGCAGTTCGCCGATTTCGGCCACCGAAAAACCCAGATCGCGCGCGCGCCGGATGAAACGCAGCCGGTGCACATCGGCATCACCGTAGAGCCGGTAGCCGGCCGCACTGCGTGCAGCGGGCGGGATCAGCCCAGCCTGCTCGTAGTAGCGGATCATCTTGGCCGAAACGCCGGATGCGCTGGCGGCTTCTCCGATATTCATGCGCCCGGCCTGTTCACGCGACCGCCTGCGGCGGCTGGAAGCGCCGCAGCCGCAGCGCATTGCCCAGCACGAACACGCTGGACAGCGACATCGCCGCCGCCGCCAGCATCGGCGACAACAGGATGCCGAAGGCCGGGTACAGCACACCGGCCGCGACCGGAATCAGCGCGGTGTTGTAGGCGAAGGCCCAGAACAGGTTCTGGCGGATGTTGCCCAGCGTGGCGCGCGACAGCGCGATCGCATTCGGCACGCCGCGCAGGCTGCCGGACATCAGCACCACGTCAGCCGCTTCCATCGCGACATCGGTGCCGGTGCCGATTGCCAGCCCGACATCGGATTCGGCCAATGCCGGTGCATCGTTGATGCCGTCACCGACGAAGGCGACGCGGCCGTGTTCGACTTTGAGCCGGCGTACCGCCTCGACCTTGCCCTCCGGCAGCACTTCGGCGATGACCTCGTCGATGCCCAGTTGTGCGGCGATGGCCTGCGCGGTGCGGGCGTTGTCGCCGGTGATCATCGCGACCTTCAGACCGAGTGCGTGCAGCGCGGCGATTGCGGCCGGGGTATCAGGCTTGATCGGATCGGCCACCGCGATGATCGCAGCGAGCTGACCATCGATGGCGGCATACAGCGGCGACTTGCCCTCGCTGCCCAGACGCTGCGCGACGCCGGAAAATTCCGCCACGTCCAGCCCCAGCGACTGCATGTAACGGTCGGCACCGACCTGCACCTGGCGGCCATCGACCTGCGCGAGCACGCCCATGCCGGTGACCGACTGGAAACCGGCCGGTTCTGGCACGCTGATGCCCTGCTCTTCGGCGGCCAGCACGATGGCGCGCGCGATCGGATGTTCGGAACGTGATTCCACCGACGCCACCAGTGCCAGCACCTCGTCCCGCTGAAAACCTGCGGCCAGCTCCAGATCGGTCAGCGCCGGGCGGCCTTCGGTCAGCGTGCCGGTCTTGTCGACCGCGACCACGCGCGCGTCCTTGAGCAGTTGCAGTGCTTCGCCCTTGCGGAACAGTACGCCCATCTCCGCGCCACGGCCGGTGCCGACCATGATCGACGTCGGCGTCGCCAGCCCCATCGCGCAGGGGCAGGCGATGATCAGCACCGCGACCGCATTGACCAGTGCGAAGGTCAGCGCCGGCGTCGGGCCGAATGCGAGCCAGACGATGAAGGTCAGCAGCGCCGCGCCCATCACCGCCGGCACGAACCACAGCGTGACCTTGTCCACCACCGCCTGGATCGGCAGCTTGGAGCCCTGCGCCTGTTCCACCAGACGGATGATCTGCGCCAGCACCGTCTGCGTGCCGACCGCAGTGGCACGCAGGGTCAGTGCGCCCTGCTGGTTGACGGTGCCGCCCACAACCTGTGCGCCGGCGGTCTTTTCCACTGGCACCGGCTCGCCGCTGATCATCGATTCGTCGACGAAGCTGCGGCCTTCGATGACCTCGCCATCGACCGGCACGCGCTCGCCGGGCCGCACGTCGACCTGATCGCCCAGCACCACGTCGCTGATCGGAATCTCGACGCTGTGACCATCGCGCGACACCCGCGCCAGACGCGGTTGCAGCCCGACCAGACGCTGGATCGCCTGCGAGGTGCGGCCCTTGGCGCGCGCTTCCATCCAGCGCCCGAGCAGGATCAGCGTGACGATCACTGCCGCCGCTTCGTAATACACATGCACGGTGCCTTCAGGCAGCAGGCCCGGTGCGAAGGTTGCGACCAGTGAAAATCCCCACGCCGCCAAGGTGCCGACCGCGACCAGTGAATCCATGTCCGGCGCCAGCCGTGCCAGCGCCGGCAGGCCGCGCTGGTAGAAGCGCCGGCCCGGGCCCAGCAGCACCAGCGTGGTCAGCACGAATTGCAGATACCAGCTGTTGCGCAGGCCGATCGTGGCCTCGATCCAGTGGTGCATGGCGGGAAACAGGTGGCTGCCCATTTCCAGCACGAACACCGGCAGCGTCAACACCGCGGCCAGGATCAGATCACGACGCAGGTGATCGCGTTCGGCATCCTTTTCGGCCTGGAGTTCCTCGTCCAGCGCGGCGCTGCCGCTCACCGCACGTGCGTGATAGCCGGTGGAAGCAATGGCCTTCACCAACGCATCGACATCGGCCACGCCGTGCACCGTGGCGCGCCCGGTGGCCAGATTGACGCTGGACTGGTTCACGCCCGGCACCGCGGCCAGCGCACGTTCGACCCGTCCCACACACGAAGCGCAGCTCATGCCTTCCACCGCCAGTTCGATGTGCCGGGCGGGAACCTTGTAGCCGGCCTGTTCGATCGCCTGCACCAGTGTCTCGTGCGCGGTGCCGGGCGCAGTGTGCACCGTGGCGTTGCCGGTGGCCAGATTGACGTTGGCCTGGTTCACGCCCGGCACGGCGGCCAGCGCGCGCTCGACCCGGCCCGCGCAGGAGGCGCAGTTCATGCCCTGCACCGGCAACTGGACGATGGCATCGCTGGAGGTGTTCATGACGGTTCCCGTGCAGCCTTGGAGGATGCCCAGCCTAAGGCTTCCCATCGTGGGAAGGTCAAGTCGCCGCGTTCAGTGTGCTGTGTGGGGCTCAATCCGCGTCCATGCCGCGCAGCACCAGGCGGAACTCGACCCCGTCGCCGCCCGGCAGTGTCGCGGCGCGCGCCTGACCATGATGACGCTGCGCCACCAGCCGCACCACATGCAGGCCGAAGCCCAGATGTGGGCTGCCGTCACCGCGTTGCGCATTGCTGCGCAGGCTGACCAGCGAATCGAACAAGCGCTCCTGCATCGTTGGCGGCAGCGGCGGGCCGGCATTGGCGACCGCGATCTCGACCCCGTTGGCGGTCTGCGCCAGCGCGAGCAGCACCCAGCCATCGGGTGGGCAGAAGCTTTTGGCGTTATCGACGAGCTTGTCCAGCGCCTGCACGATCAGATCCGGCGCACCACGGAACGGCAGCGGTTGGGGCGGCAGCATGGTTTGCAGCGTGCGTGGCGCCAGCAGCGCGCGATAGCCTTCGGCGCAGTCGGCCAGCAGCGCGCGCAGGTCAAAATTCTCGGCCTCGGCCTGCGCGATCGCGCGTTCCACCCGGCTGGCTTCGCTCATCGCGCGCACGATCGCTGCCAGCCGCGTGACGCCATCGCGGGCGCGGCCGACATAGGTTTTCGCAGATTCGTGCAGCGGTTCGGACTCGAGGTTTTCCAGCGACGAGCGCACCACCGCGATGGGTGTGTGCAGCTCATGCGACAGGGTGCCGGCCAGACCGCGCAAATAGTCCGAATAGGCGCCGACCTCTTCCAGAAGACGACCGAAACTTCGCGACAGATCGCCCAGTTCGTCGCCGGCGCGCGAAGGCACGAAACCGGCTTCGGCATCGCGCCCTTCGCGTGCAATCGCGCGTTCGGCGGCACGGCTGAGATTGCGGATACGCGCACTGAGGCGCCCGGCGAAGGCGAACAGCACCAGCCCGACCGCCGACATCGCCAGCACTGTGGCCAGCATCAGGCCGGTCAATGCCTGGCCGCTGAGCAGCAGGGCTTCGCCGGGGCGTTCCAGCAGCAGTGCGCCGCGCACCTGGCCATCAATCCGGATCGGTACCGCGCTGGCCAGCATCAGGCCACGGCCTTCGTCCAGTTCGTACCAGGTCAGTGCCGGCCGGTCCGACAGCGCCTGCCACAGTTCCGGCGTGTCCAGCCGCATCGGGCTGGCGTGCTGCGGCGCCGATGCCGGTGGCGACGGTGTCAGCAGGCGGTACAGCAGGCTGCGCCACCACGGTGTGCGGCCCTGCGGCGGATCCAACGGCAATTCGCCGGCGCGGGCCAGCACCCAGCCATCGGCCTGGGTCAAGGTCGCCTGCACGCCTTCGGGTAACAGTTGTGCCAACAGCAATTGCAGGCCGGGCGGTGCGGTCTGTACCGTCCAGCGGCCTTCGGCCAGTTCGGCGCCGCTGCCAAAGCGTCGGGGCGGCAGAGCCGGATCGGAGAAATCCACCACGTCCAGCCCCAGCCGCTGCGGCAGATAGCCGGGGGGGAAGCGCAGTTCGATCCGGTAGCCCTGCGCGTCTTCCTGCCATTCCCCACGCAGCCGTGGCCCACCCTCGCCCTCCAGGGATACCGAAATCAGCGGGCCGGGCGCGGCACTGGCAAGGCGCAGGCGATGCAGGCCGTGCTCGTCCTCGATCGCCAGCTGCAGGTGGTCGGCGCTGGCGGCCTGCGGCCAGTGGGCATCGGCACGCACGCGGCTGGCATCGTGCACCGTCGCAAGCAGGTGCAACTGGTTTTCGGAACGGGCCAGCGCCAGCCGCAGGCCCGGCGTGATGCCGTGATCGAGCAGATCCTGGCTGCGCCAGTCCAGGTCGTAGCCATCCAGCACCAGTGGCGCGTTGGCGGCTTGCACGAACAGCGCAGGCCCGGCGACGGGAAACACATCGCCCTGCATCGTCACCGCGCGCGCCAGCATCTGCGCCGAAGCCAGCTGCACCTGGGCCTGGCCCTCGCGCAGCAGTACTTCGAGCTGGCGCACCAGCAACCAGCCGGCCACCGGCAGCACCAGGGTGGAAAGCGCAAGCAGCAAAAGTTTCGCGCGCAGTGACATGGCAGCTACGACTCGATCGCGGATCGAAGGAACTCTAGCAGTGGCAGTCGCGCAGCGTTGTTCCATGACGTTATCGACAACGTCGCGGCAAAGGCATACGCTTTTGCCGCCTTCAACACGGGAAGTGTCCCGTCCGGGCGCAACCAAGGGGACGAAAATGGGTTTCTTCCGAGCAGGCTCGGCGTTGATCCTGTGGGCGGCGTGGTGTGCGTCTGGCAGCGCGCAAACCTATACCTATTCGGTCCATGTGGACCAGGACAACAACCCCGCTACCGGTTGCACCATCACCACGCCCGCAGGGACGATCAGCGGCATCGAGGCGGTACTGAGCGCACACGTCGCGGTCGAAGCGCCGCGTGTATCGGGGCAGGACCTGGCGCGTTGCCAAGCCGGCGCCATGCTAGCGCCCACGCCGATCGCCGGTGCCTATGCGGTCGGTTTCGATCAGGGTCCGGAAAGCTTCGACGTCATCGAACTGGGAGCACCGCTGGCGGCATTCGGCGCCGGTGCGGGCCAGAGCGGGGATTGGCGCCTGGTGTTCACCAGCCGCGGTGCGCTGCTGGACGGCGCCGACATGACCGATGCCGTGCTGGTGCAAGGGCTGGGTGGCAGCGCGGCCCCCACCTTGATTCCGACCACATCGGTAGGCGCGCTGGCGCTGTTGGCCCTGGCCCTGGCCATCGTCGTGGTGCGGCTGGGGCGCCGCCATCCGCAGCTGTTTTCGGTGCTGTTGGTCGTCGGTGCCGCGGGCCTGAGCGGTCTGGTCTGGGCCGCCGCCCATGTGTTGGATGGGCAGATTGGCGAATGGCCCGCAAGCCCGCTGCTGACCGATCCGGCAAACGATGCCAGCGCGGATGAACCGCCGATCGACATCCGTCAGGTATTTGCCGCCGCATCTGCAGGACAGGCGCACTTCCGCATCGATGTCAGCGAAACCCGCTTGTCGCAGCTGTTGCCGGCGCATCTGGAGTCACAGTGGTCGCTGGCGGAGAATTCCGCCAACGGCACGGTGCTGGGTCCGGTCGTGACGGATACCGCAGGTTTGGGCGCGGCGCTGCAGCTGGTGCTGGACAGCCAGCTGCCGGCCACGGCATTCGCCTTTGATCCGTCCAGCAGCCAGCTGACGGTGGCCAATTCGGGCGAACTGGATTTCGAAACCCAGCCGCAGTTCGAGCTTGAATTCAGCGTCACCGCAGCGGCGCTGCCCGGTTTCAGCCTGCCGTGGCAGGTGTGGGTCGAACTGAGCGATGTCAACGAGGCGCCAACGCTCGCGGCGCAGAGTTTCAGCGTGCGGGAAACCGCCGCCGACGGCAGCGCTGTCGGGGAGGTGGTGGCGAGCGATCCGGATGCTGGCGTCAATGGTGAACTGACGTTCGCTATCATCGGTGGCAGCGGTGCGGCGATCTTCGCCATCGATGCCGCCAGTGGTCAGATCAGCGTGGCGGACGCGAGCGCCATCACCCCGGCACAGTCCCCCTTCAGTCTGGAGGTGAGGGTCAGCGACGGCGGCAGCCCGCCGCTGGACGCCACCGCGTCGATGAGCATCACCGTGGTCGATGTGAACGATCCTCCCACCTTCACACCCGGGGCGGATGTCGAGGTTGTTGAGGATTCGGCTGCCTTCGATGCCCCTTGGGCGGGCGCCATCGACGACGGTGATGGCGGCGGCCAAGGGCTGGAGTTCGTGCTGGTCAACAGCAACCCCACACTGTTCAGCACCGCGCCGGCGATTGATGCCGGCACCGGCAATCTGACTTTCACCCCGGCCGCTGACGCCAATGGCTCGGCCCAGATCACCGTGTTGTTGCGCGATGACGGCGGCACCGATCTGGGTGGCCAGGACAGCTCCTTGTCGCATCTGCTGAACATCAGTGTGAGGCCGGTGAACGATGCCCCGGGTTTTGCCGCCTCGAACCCGCCGCCGGTGCTGCAGGACAGCGGCGCAGCGGAGGTAGCCGGCTGGGCGGTGTTCGATCCTGGTGCGGCCAACGAATCCACGCAGCAGGTGCTGGAATACCAGGTCTCGGACATCGACAATCCCGCGTTGTTCAGCGTGCCGCCGAATGTGGAGGCTGCCACCGGGACGCTGCGCTACACCCCGGCGACCGGCGCACGCGGCAACTCGGGCTTCACTGTCCGGGTGCGTGATGAGGGCGGCACCGCCGATGGCGGCGAGGACCTGTCCGGGCCGCAGACCTTCACGATTTCGGTCGAAGCAATCAACAATCCGCCGAGCTTCGAGCCGGGCCAGAACGTCACGGTGCTGGAAGATACCGGCGCGCACGCCGTGTCGGGCTGGGCCACCGCGATCGACGATGGCGACGGCGGCACCCAGGTGCTGGCCTTCGTGGTCCAGAGCAACAGCCACCCTGGCCTGTTCGCTGTTGCACCTGCGGTGGATGCCGCCACCGGCACGCTCACGTTCACCCCGGCCCAGGATGCCAATGGCAGCGCCCAGATCACGCTGGCGCTGCGCGATGACGGTGGTACTGCCGATGGCGGCAGCGACACGTCGGATGCCGAGGTGTTTTCAATCAACATCACGCCGGTCAACGACGCACCCGATTTCACGATTCCGGCCGTCGCGCCGTCGGTGCTGGAAAACGGCGGCGCCCAGAGCGTGGCCGGCTTCGCCACCGCGATCAGCGCCGGACCGTCGGATGAAGCGGCCCAGACCATGGCGTTCACGCTGGAAGTCACTGCGACCAGCGGCAGTCTGGCATTCGCCACGGCACCGCAGATCGATGCGGGAACCGGCACCTTGACCTACGCCCCGCAGTCCAACACCTCCGGCAGTGCGACCGTGGCGGTGCGGTTGGTGGATGACGGCGGCACCGCAGACGGCGGCATCGACACCTCGGAGGTGCGAACGTTCACGATCGAGGTGCTGGGGGTGAACTCCCCACCCACCTTCACCGTGGGCGGACCGGTCGCGGTGGATGAGGATTCCGGCCCTTACAGTGGACCGCTGGCCAGCAACATCGATGACGGTGATCTGGATGAGGTGCAGGCGCTGGAGTTCATCGTCCAGAACAACAGCAACCCCGAGCTGTTTGCCAGCGGCCCGCACGTGGACGCCGACAGCGGCCAGCTGACCTTCGAACCGGTGACGGACGCGTTTGGCACTGCCAGCATCACGCTGATCCTGCGCGATGATGGCGGCACCGAAAATGGCGGTGCCGACACCTCCGGCGAGGCGACTTTCGAGATCATCATCCAGGGCATCAATGACCCGCCTGGTTTCGACCTTCCGGCGGCGGCACCGGCCGTGCTTGAGGATGCCGGTGCGCAGGCCGTGGCGGGTTTCGCGTCGAACCTGGTCACCGGGCCGGCCAACGAGTCCGGCCAGACGCTGACCGGCTTCACCGTCAGCCTGGACAGCAGCGACGCGACACTGGCCTTCAGTACCGCCCCTGCCATCGATGTGGCCACCGGAACGCTCACTTATACGGTTGCCCCCGGTGCCTACGGCAGTGCCAGCCTGAGCGCGACGCTGCACGACGATGGCGGCAACGCGGATGGCGGCAGTGACAGCTTCAGCCGCAGCTTCAGCATCCAGGTGACCGGCATCAATGACGCGCCCGGATTCACCTCGGGCGGGCCTGTCGGCGTGCTGGAGGATTCCGGCGCTCAGGATCTGCCCTGGGCCAGCGGCATCCATGACGGGGATGATGGCACCCAGAGCCTGAGCTTCATCGTCAGCCACGACAACCCGGCATTGTTCGCGGTGGCGCCTGCCATCGATGCCGTGAGCGGCAACCTCTCATTCACTCCAGCGCCTGACGCCTTCGGAACGGCTACCGTCACGGTGCGCCTGCAGGATGATGGCGGTACGGCCAACGCGGGAAGGGATACGTCCGATCCGGTCGACTTCATGCTGAGCGTGGCCGCCGTCAACGATCCACCCGTCGTTGTGGCGCCGACCAATGTGCCGGTACACCGCCACATCGGCATCCGGATTCCCGCCTCGCATGCGCACAATCTGCTGGCCCATGTCACCGATGTCGACGGACCGGATGCGGCGCCGTTCGAGCTCTCGCCGCAGACCAGCCAGCCCAGTGCGCAAGGAGGCCGCTACAGCGTTTTCGCCGACGGCAGCTGGCATTACGATCCGCCGGCCACCGGCAGCAACACCCTTCACAACGACAGCTTCGACATCGAGGTCTGCGATCAGGGCGTGCCGCTGCCGCGCCAGTGCACTACCGCCACCGTGTCGCTGGCCCTGTCCGGCCCGCACATCTGGTTTGTCGATGCCAGCGCGCCGGTCGGCGGTGATGGCACCCTGGCGCGTCCGTTCCAGTCAGTGGCTGCCGCGCTGGGCGTTGCCTGGGCCAATGACAGCATCTTTGTCGCCAGCGGCAATTACAGCGGCGGCTTCACGCTGCTCAAAGGGCATCGGCTGATCGGCCAGGCCGCGACGGCCGCCAGCTTTGATGCGCTGTTCGGCATCACCGTGCCGACGGAGAGCCTGCCACGGCCCACCGTGGGTGGCACGCGGCCGCTGCTGACCACGGATGGTGTCGCTACGCCGGGTATCGTGCTTGACACCGACAACACCGTGCGTGGCATCGAGATCGGCCATACCACCGGTGCGGCGCTGTCCGGCAACGGCTTCGGCACGCTGACGCTGGCCGAGAACCGCATCAGCGGCAGTGGTCAGGCGCTGGCACTTTCCGCGGGCACCCTCGCGCAGATCAGTGGGCTGGATGCCTTCGACCAGATCAGTTCCTCCAGCGGGCCGAACAACATCGTGCTGAGCAATGTCGACGGCATTGCGCATCTGGGCGGTGGCAGCCTGGAGGGCTCGGACGGCACCGCGTGGCAGATCTCCGGCGGCAGCGTCACGCTGGACTATGCGGGTAGTGTCTTCGCCGGCCCCGGGCAGCGGCCGTTGGACATCGAAAACGCCACCGGCGGCGTGGTGGTGTTGCGTGGCCCCGTGTCGAGCACCGGCCAGGGCGTGCGGCTGACGAACAATACCGGCGCCACCGTGCGCCTGGCCGGCGGCCTGAGCCTGTCGACCGGCGCCGCGCCGGCTTTCGTCGCCACGGGGGGAGGCACGATCGAAATCTGCGACGAGTATCCCTGCGATCCAGAAACCACCGGCTCGCTGCTCAATACCCTGAGCACCACCACGGCCACTGCACTGCAGGTCAGCGACACCCGCATCGGGCCGGCCAACCTGGAATTGCGGAGCATCACGTCCAGCGGTGGCAGCAGCGTCGGCATCGCGCTGAGCAACACCGGCAGCGACGGCGGGCTGGTGGTGAAGGGCAATGGCTCACCGGGTTCGGGTGGCAGCATTTCCAACAAATCCGGCAGCGACGCCAGCGAGCTGACTGCGGGTTCCGGCATCGTGCTGCAGGACACCGCCGGCGTTTCGCTGCGCTGGATGCATCTGAGCGGTTTCAGCAACTCTGGCATCATCGGCCGCAATGTCACCGACTTCGTGTTGCAGGACAGCGTGCTCGACGGCGTCATCGGCGACAACGCGGCGGCGGTGGAAGCGCCGATCGTATTCGGCCTGCCCGGCCCGGTGTTCGCCAATGGCCTGCAGGGGCATTCGTTGATTCGCAATGTCCGCATCAGCGGGGGGGTCGAACACAATCTGGAAATCTACAACCAGAGGGGCACGATGGAGCTGCTCATCGACGGGACGATCGCGGTCAGTGAAGGCGATAACACCCTCGATCCTGCCGATGATGTGGCCGCGTGCAGCATTGATGGTGCGGCGGTCGACGGCATCCAGATTGAAACCAGAGGAACTGCGGCTTCCAGCATCGACATCGAGCGTTGCCTGTTCCGTGACAACGGGTCGCAGGCGGTCCAGGCCTCGGTGCTGGAATACGCCGTGGCGTGGATCCGCATCAGCGAATCCTTTGCACGCAGGCTGACGGCGGGGAGCGAGGGCTTCGTGATCCAGAACGGCGGCAATGCCCGTCTGGCCACGCAGATCACCGGCAACACACTCAACAACTTCGGCGGTACCTCGATCTTCGTGGGTCAGGTTCCCGGCAATGCCAACGCCCTACCCGGCGATGCGGTCGGATTGATCGCGCGCATTGACGGCAACACCGTCAGCGCGCCGGCAACGGCGACCAACCACGCGATCATCGCGTACCTGACCAGCACGATCAGCCAGGTCTCGCGCGCCAATATCGTGATCGAGGCCAATACGGTCCTGATGGAGGGCGCGACCCGCCCGATCCTCGTTGATACTCCGGATGCCAACACCACGCCGATGTTCAGTGCGACGGTACGTAACAACGACATCGCGGTTTTCGATCCGGGCGTCGGCGTGACGAGCGACATCAGCGCACGGCGTGGCACGGGGTGCCTGAACGTCCGCGACAACGTCGTCGTCGGCCCGGGGATCCGGGTCCGCCAGGTGGTGCCGGGTGCGGTGCAACTGGAGCGAGGTGCATCCGGCTCCGATTCCGCCGCCCAGGTATTGCAGGACAACCATCCGACCGGAACCACTACAGCGGTGGCCGGGAGTGTCACGGTCGTCCCCAATGGCACCTGTCCTGCGCCGCCGGCCTGAGCAGGAAAGACAATCGGCCCCGCCCGTCATGAGCGGGCGGGCAGCAAGGGTCGAACTGGCACCGGACCGGTGCCGCTGACGGAGAGAACATATGGCAGAGCCGTTTTTGGGTGAAGTGCGATTGATGAGCTTCAATTTCGCACCCAAGGGCTGGGCGATGTGCAACGGCCAGCTGTTGCCGATCAACCAGAACCAGGCGCTGTTTTCGTTGCTGGGCACCACCTTTGGCGGAAATGGCCAGGTGAATTTCGCCTTGCCGGATTTGCGCGGACGTACCCCGATCCACGTCGGCAATGGTCACACCCTGGGTGAGTCGGGTGGGGAGCAAGCGCATAGCCTGTCGACTGCGGAACTGCCTATGCACACGCATTACGCCATGGCCAGTGCCGCCGCCGGGGCGCAGATGATTCCAGGCAGCAGCCTGATACCGGCTGCGTCGAGCAATTTCGAGGCCTATCGGGCGGCCACGGCGCTGTCGACGCTGCATGCCGGCAGTGTGTCCAACGTCGGTGGCAGCCAGGCACACCTGAATATGCAACCGTTCCTGACGCTGAGCTTCTGCATTGCTTTGCAGGGCATTTTTCCATCCCCGACCTGAGGAGCCCCACGATGGCCCAACCCTATGTTGGAGAAATCCGGATGTTCGCCGGCAATTTCGCGCCCGGTGGCTGGATGTTCTGCGAAGGGCAGCTGCTGTCGATTGCCGACAACGAAACCTTGTTCCAGTTGATCGGTACGACCTATGGCGGCGACGGCCAGAGCACATTTGCGCTGCCGGACCTGCGTGGACGCTTGCCGATCCATCAGGGGAACAGCTACGTCCTGGCTGAAACCGGCGGCGTGGAGGAGGTGGTCCTGAACACCTCGCAGATACCGGCCCATTCCCATCCGCTGCTGGTATCCACCGATCCGGCCACGACGACCAGCCCGGCCGGCAACGTCTTGGCGGCGCCGGCCACGGCAACGCCGTACTTCGTCGGCGCACCCGGCACGGCATTGAATGCCCAGGCCATCACGAGCACGGGTGGCAGCCAGCCACATACCAATTTCCAGCCCTACCTGTGCGTGAATTTCATCATTTCACTGTTCGGGATTTTCCCGTCGCCCACCTGAGCGGACGCAAGACCATGGCCGACCCATTTGTTGCGGAGATCCGCATCTTCCCCTTCAACTTCGCTCCCAAGGGGTGGGCGTGGTGTGATGGACAGCTGCTGCCGCTGTCACAGAACACCGCGCTGTTCTCGCTGTTGGGCACGACCTACGGCGGTAATGGGAAGTCCAATTTCGCGCTGCCGGACCTGCAAGGCCGGGCTCCGATGCACCCGAGCCAAGGGCCGGGGCTGAGCCTGCACGATCTGGGTGAGACCGGTGGCAGTGAAACCGTGACGCTGCTGGAATCGGAGATTCCGGCACACACGCATGCGCTGGTCGTGGTCAACGATATCGGTGACGATCGTATCCCGACGCCGGATTCGGCACTGGCGCGCTCCACCGGCGGCCTGTTGTACGGCGCTCCAGTGGGCGCGGTGCCGATGTCACCCTCGGCATTGATACCAAGTGGTGGAGATCAGCCACACAACAACATGATGCCGTACCTCACCTTCTACTTCTGTATCGCGCTGCAGGGCGTCTTTCCACCAAGGAGCTGACATGAAACGCCGAAACTTCCTGCTGGGTGCCGGTGTTGCCGCCACGGGGACGGCGCTGCCGTTGGCCGTGTCCGCCGCGCGCCGCCCGGCCTTGCTGGACGATCCGCGCGCATGGCTGGGCGAGGAGTTCGTCTCGGACGAGGGCTTGCGCCTGCGCCTGACGCAGGTCGAGGCGGTGCGTGTGGATCGGGACACGATGCAGGCCGATCTGCATTTCGAAGTGTTGCAGGGCGAGTTCAGCGCTGCCGGGATCCAGGCCTTGCGTTGCGGCGGCAGCGAAAACCCGTTGTACCTGCAACCCGGCGCGACGGGCGCGGTGGCGTGCATCAATCGCCTGCGCCGGGCGCGGGGCTGAAGCGTTGACGGCAGCACCGGCAATGTCATTTTCTTTGGACATGTTCGAGCCCCTGGTGGGGCAGGATTTCCGCATCGTAGTGGACGGTGGCGAGCGGATTGCGACGCTGATCGAGGCGTGCAGCCTGCGCGAAGCCCAGGGTGCAGGTCGGCTGAGCCGGCAGTTTTCGCTGGTCTGGCGGGGCCCGCCGGGTGCGGTGCTGGATCAGGGCATTTATCGCGTGCTGCATCCGGCGCTCCCGCCGCAGGACCTGTTTCTGGTCTGCCTAGGGCCAGACGCACAAGGCATGCGCTACGAGGCCGTTTTCACGTGAGGACGGCGCCCAGCGGCACCCAGCTCGAGTTGCCTTCCGGCCTGGGGCTGCGGCCGGTGGCCACGGATGACATGCCGTTGCTGGAACGGATCTACGCCAGCACCCGCACCGCGGAACTGGCGCAAACCGATTGGGACGATGCGCAGAAGGCGGCTTTCCTGAGTTTCCAGTTCCACGCCCAGCATCAGCACTACGGTATCCATTACGCAGACGCGGAGCGCTTCGTCATCGAGCAGGACGGGAAGGTAGTCGGGCGACTCTACCTGCACTGGCGCCACGACGAGTTGCGCATCGTCGATATCACCCTGCTGCCCGAGCATCGTGGTGCTGGAATCGGCGGCACCTTGCTGCACGCGCTCTGCGCACTGGCGCAGTCCCATACCCTGAATGTCAGCATCCATGTGGAGAAGATGAACCCTGCGATGGCGCTTTACCGGCGCCTGGGATTCATCCGGGTCGGTGAACACGGGGTCTACGATCTGATGCGCTGGTCCGCGAACGCGGGCTGAGCCCCCTCGCGCCGCGGCGAGCCGGAACAGGCGTTGCCGATGCTTGGAACCGGCGCGGCATCTCCGGCACGGCGCGCGCAAATCGCAGCGATGCCGACGATCTGCCTCGTGTCATCAGCCGAGGACGGACCAGACAGTTGCTTGATGCCACCGATTCGCACCCTCGCGGTCACGCAAACACGTTTGGGCGCGTTGGACCCTGTTGCACAAACGCGAACGCCGGCAGGCGCCGGCGTTCGTGTGGAAGCGCGGATCGGACTCAGCGCTTCATGAAGCTGAAGAACTCTTCGTTGGTCTTGGTGTTCTTCATCTTGTCGAGCATGAACTCCATCGCGGCCAGCTCGTCCATCGGATGCAGCAGCTTGCGCAGGATCCAGATCTTCTGCAGGTAGTCGGGCTCGATCAGGAGTTCCTCACGGCGGGTGCCGGAGGCATTGATGTGGATGGCCGGGTAGACACGCTTTTCGGCAATGCGACGGGACAGGTGCACTTCCATGTTGCCGGTGCCCTTGAACTCCTCGTAGATCACCTCGTCCATCTTCGAGCCGGTTTCGATCAGCGCGGTGGCCAGGATCGTCAGCGAGCCGCCTTCCTCGGCCTTGCGTGCGGCACCGAAGAAGCGCTTCGGGCGTTGCAGCGCGTTGGCGTCGACACCGCCGGTCAGCACCTTGCCGCTGGACGGCACCACGGTGTTGTAGGCGCGCGCCAGGCGGGTGATGGAATCCAGCAGGATCACCACGTCCTTCTTGTGTTCGACCAGGCGCTTGGCGCGTTCGATCACCATCTCGGCCACCTGCACATGGCGTGCGGCCGGTTCGTCGAAGGTGGAGGACACCACTTCACCGCGCACGCTGCGCTGCATTTCGGTGACTTCTTCCGGGCGCTCGTCGATCAGCAGCACGATCAGATGCACATCCGGATGGTTGTGCATGATGGCCTGGGCCACGTTCTGCATCAGCATCGTCTTGCCGGCCTTGGGCTGGCTGACGATCAGGCCGCGCTGGCCACGCCCGATCGGGGCGACCAGATCCAGAATGCGGCCGGTGATGTCCTCGGACGAGCCGTTGCCGCGCTCCAGATGGAAGCGTTCGCGCGGGAACAGCGGCGTCAGGTTCTCGAACAGCACCTTGTTCTTCGAGGCTTCCGGCGGCTCGCCGTTGATGGTGTCGACCTTGGCCAGCGCGAAGTAGCGCTCGCCGTCCTTCGGGCTGCGGATGCGGCCGGTCAGGAAGTCGCCGGTGCGCAGGTTGAAGCGGCGGATCTGGCTGGGCGAGATGTAGGTGTCGTCCGGGCCGGCCAGGTAGCTGGCATCGGCCGAGCGCAGGAAACCGAAGCCGTCGGGCAGGATTTCCAACACGCCATCGGCGGCCACGCCGTCGCCATGGCGGGTCAGGATCTTCAGTACCGCGAAGGTGACGTCCTGCTTGCGCAGGCGCGCCACGCTCTCGCCGATGCCCAGCTGCTCGGCGATGTCGAGCAGCTTGTGCGCCGGCATGCGCTTGAGGTCGGCCAGGCTGTAGGTCGGGAAATCCGGCGGCAACGCGACCGGCGCGCGCTGCGGCTCGGGCACGAAATCCTCGCCGTCGTCGTCGCTATCGCGTTGCTGACGCTCATTGGGCCGCTCGCGTCCGCGCCGGCGATCGCGCCGGTCACGGTTGCGATTGCGGTTGCTACCGCCGCCGCCATTGCCGGAGGCCGGCTTGGAGGGGGCGTTGCCTCCGCTATCGTCCGACGCCGAGGCGGCGCCTTCGGAAGTGGCGGCAGGTGCGGGAGTGGAGGGCTGGGCGTCGTTGCCGGCGCGCGCAGCAGCGGTCGAATCGACCACCGGGGTATCGGTTTCGTTTTCTTGCACGGGAATGATCTCGCCTGAGGTGCGAGTGGGAGAAAGGGGGAGTCGAAAATCAGAAGGAGCGGCGCGGACGCGCGCCAGCAGCAGGGTTCCACGGTACACCGCCGGCTGCGCGGCGTAAAGACGCATTGCAGCGTCGATTCATGCTGATGCTGTCGCTTCGGCACCGGCCCGGGCTGGCGGGGCGCGCTTGGCGCCCTGCCGCCGCGATGCCGGTTTGGAAATCAGATCGCGCTTTCGATCAGCTGTGCCAGCTGCGCCTTGCCGACGGCGCCGACCTGGCTGGCCTGGATCTGGCCGTTCTTGAACACCAGCAGCGCCGGAATGCCACGGATGCCGAACTTGGCCGCCGTCTGGCGGTTGGCATCGACATTGAGCTTGGCGACCTTGACCCGGCCGGCATAGGTATCGGCCAGTTCGTCGATGATCGGCCCGATCATCTTGCACGGCCCGCACCATTCGGCCCAGAAATCGACCAGCACCGGCTGCTCCGAATTCAGTACCTGGGTTTCGAAATCGGCATCGCCGACGTGGATCACGTTGTCGCTCATCTGGGTCTCCTGTGGGGGAATGGGCACGCCGGAAGGCGCCGTATCGGCTACACTTGGTGGCCGCTGGCGCCTTTTCAAGGCCTCTGCCGGCTTCCGGCAGCCGCCTGCGACGGAGTGTTGGCCGGTGATTATAATCCGCAGGCCATCCGCTGCCCGGCAATCTGGCCGTACGCTTCAGGCTCATGCAAGATGAGCCGGCGGCATGTCAGGGACGAAACGGCCCTTCCGCGATTTCCTCCTCCCGCGAGCTGAGCCTCTGCGCCGGCCACCGCACATCACCAGGGAAAGCCACGCCTTTCCATCAGGGAACCCATGAGCGACAAACCGCTGACCGATATTTCCTTCTCCAGCCTTCCGCTGGAACCTTCCGTGCTGAACGGCCTCGAATCCGCCGGCTTTTCCCGCTGCACTCCGATCCAGGCGATGAGCCTGCCGGTGGCGCTGGCCGGCCGCGATGTCGCCGGTCAGGCCCAGACCGGCACCGGCAAGACCCTGGCCTTCCTGGTGGCGGTGGTGAACCGCCTGCTCGCGCGGCCGGCATTGGCCGAGCGCAAGCCGGAAGATCCGCGCGCGCTGATCCTGGCGCCCACACGCGAACTGGCGATCCAGATCCACAAGGACGCGGTGAAGATGGGCGCTGATCTGGGCCTGAAGTTCGCGCTGGTCTACGGCGGTGTGGATTACGACAAGCAGCGCGAACTGCTGCAGCAGGGCGCCGACGTCATCATCGCCACGCCCGGGCGCCTGATCGACTACGTCAAGCAGCACAAGGTGGTCTCGCTGCACGCCTGCGAGATCTGCGTGCTGGACGAAGCCGACCGCATGTTCGATCTGGGCTTCATCAAGGACATCCGTTTCCTGCTGCGCCGTATGCCGGCGCGCACCACGCGCCAGACCCTGCTGTTCTCGGCCACGCTCAGCCACCGCGTGCTGGAACTGGCCTACGAGCACATGAACGAGCCGGAAAAGCTCGTCGTCGAAGCGGAAACCATCACCGCGGCGCGGGTCCGCCAGATCGTCTATTTCCCGGCCAACGAGGAAAAACTGCCGCTGCTGCTGGGCCTGCTGTCACGCAGTGAAGGCGCGCGCACGATGGTGTTCGTCAACACCAAGGTGTTCGTCGAGCGCGTTGCCCGGGCGCTGGAAAAGGCCGGTTACCGCGTCGGCGTGTTGAGCGGTGACGTGCCGCAGAAAAAACGCGAGAGCCTGCTGCGCCGCTTTCAGGCCGGCCAGCTCGAAATCCTCGTCGCCACCGATGTGGCCGCGCGCGGCCTGCATATCGACGGCATCAAGTACGTCTACAACTACGACCTGCCGTTCGACGCCGAAGACTATGTGCACCGCATCGGCCGCACCGCGCGTCTGGGCGAGGAAGGCGATGCGGTCAGCTTCGCATGCGAGATGTACGCGATGAGCCTGCCCGACATCGAGGCCTACATCGAACAGAAGATCCCGGTTGGTCAGGTCACTGCGGAATTGATGACCGCCTTGCCGCGCCCCGAACGCGTCCGCCCCGAAGGCGGCGATGGCGATGAGGAAGAAGGCGACAGCATCGGCGAGATTTTCCGCGAGGTGCACGAACAGAAGGCGGCCGAAAAGCGCGATGGTGGCCGTGGTGGCCGGGGCGCACGCGAAGGCCAGCGTGAAGGCCAGCCACGCCGTCGACGCCGCAGCGGTGGCGGTGCCGGTGGCAATGCCGCCGGTGCTGCGCATGGCGAACGTGCCGCTGGCGGCGAAGGCGGTGCCGCGCGCTCCTCCTCGCGGCGTCGTCCGCCGCGTGATGGCGGCAACGCCGCAGCCGCTGCCGACAACAGCAACGGCGCGGAAGCCAAGCCCGCACATCCCGCGCCCGCCGCCGGTGCGGAGGGCGACAACGCCACAGCGCGCAAGCCGCGCCGCCGTCGTGGCGGACGTCGCCAGCGCGAAGCGCGCGAGCGTGTCGAGGCCCGACTACTGCACGGCGACCGGATCGAACCAGCCACTCCGCCCGCACCGCCTCCTGCCAAGGACAGCACCCAGGACGACAGCCTGCTGTCGCGCCTGAAGCGCCGGGTCGGGCGCTTCTTCAACCGCCCCCCGGGCCGTCACTGACGCCTGTTGCGGAGGTGTAACAGCGGATGCGGCCCGTGGTGCCCACCACCGGGCCGCTGCGGCGCGACGCCATGCGGGACGGTTTGCTACAGTTCAGCGCTTCACCACCCGGCTTCGCCCTGCTCATGCTCGATGCGCTGACCCTGCCCCGCCCGCTGCGCGCCTCCTCCTGGCTGGCGCGCGTGGCCGTGGCCGCGGCCTTCGTGTTTTTCGTGTTCAAGGCGGTGCAGTTCGTCTGGTTGCTGCTGCTCGGGCCGGACCTGCCGGCCGCCACGCCGGTGCCGGCCCCCAGCCAGACCGTGCAGACGGCCGGTCAGGGGGAATTGGCGAAATGGCATCTGTTCGGCACGGCGGAAGCCGGCATCGATCTGGCCACGCTGGCCCAGGTCCGGATGCAGGAGACCGCGCTCAAGCTCACCCTGCGCGGCACTTTCAACGAAACCCGGCCCGAAGGCGGCATCGCGATCATTGCCGATGAGCAGGGCGTGGACCGCTCCTACCGTGTCGGTGATCTGCTGCCCGGTGACGCCAAGCTGGAACAGATCATGGCCGGCGTCGTGGTGCTGTCGCGCGGCGGCGTCAACGAAACCCTGAGCCTGCGCGTCACCGATTCCGGCGGTGTTGCCGCATCTCCGGTCCGCGCTCCGGCCCGTGCGCCATTGCCCGGTGGCAGCGGTTCGGTGATGGGTTCGCTTTCGGTCAATCCGGTGATCGCGCCGGGCGCGGTCGATATGCAGACCTACCGCACCACCAACCTGCCGAATGTGCAGGAACTGGCCAAGCAGGTGCAGGTGATCCCGGCCTTCGTCAACGGCCGTATGCGCGGCGTGCGGATCAGTGTCGGGCGCGATTCGGATCTGTTGGAAAAGGCTGGCCTGAAACCCAACGACATCGTCACCGCCGTCAACGGCATCCCGCTCGACAGCCCGACCCGCCAGGGCGAACTGCTCGCCAACCTGCGCGACGCGCGCCAGGTGCAGGTCGATGTCGAACGTGACGGCAAGACCGTCAAACTTCAGCTTGGCCTGTAAGCCTGGGCCATCACGGAAACATCGACACCATGCGTTCAAGTCCACCGCTCGCCCTGCTTGCTCCCTCGCCCCCGCCAGCGGGAGAAAAGGTTGGTGTGAGGGGGGCTTTTCCTGCCGCGAGTCAAAAGCATTCGCGGCTCCGCCGTTCGCCCCTCACCCTGTCCCTTTTCTCCGTCAGCGGGGGAGAGGGGATCGGCTTGTCTGAAGAGTCCCGCACCATGCGCTCATCCCGCCCCCTTCGCACCATCGCCTGTGCTGCCCTGCTGGCGCTTGTCCTGCCGCTGCACGCGCAAACCCCGCCCGGCGTGACCCCGGCCACAGCGGAACCGGCCAGCACCGCGACCGCCGACGGCCGCCACACGCTGAACCTGCGCGCCGCCGACATCGGCGTGCTGGTGCAGACGGTCAGCGAAATCACCGGCAAGAGTTTCATCCTTGATCCGCGCGTGGAAGGCCGGGTCACGGTGATTTCGGCCAAGCCGCAGACGCCTGCGGAAATCTACGAAACCTTCCTGTCGGTGTTGCGCGTGCACGGCTTTGCCGCGGTGTCGGCCGGCAACATGATCAAGCTGGTGCCCGATGCGGTCGCGGCGCAGGACGGCAGCGTCGGCAATGGCGGCGGCGGCCCGGATGCGCTGGTCACGCGGCTGATCCCGCTGCAGCACGTGTCGGCCGATGATGTGGTGAAACTGCTGCGCCCGCTGGCGCCGCAGCAGGCCACGTTCACCGCCAACCCCGGCAACAATTCGATCCTGATCAGCGACCGCGCCGGCAACGTCGAGCGCCTGATGCAGCTGATCCGGCGCATGGACACCGCCTCGGATGCCGAGGTCGAAGTGATCCCGCTGCGCCACGCCAGTGCCGCCGAAGTGGCACGCACGCTGACCACGCTCGACGGGGCTGCCGCAAACGGTGCCGGCAACGCCGGGCCGAAACTGATCGCGGATGAGCGCACCAATTCGATCCTGCTTTCCGGCGACCGCGCCAACCGTCTGCGCCTGCGCAGCCTGGTCGCGCATCTGGACACCCCCCTGGATGGCGGCGAAAACACCCAGGTGATCTATCTGAGCAATGCCAAGGCCGAGGAACTGGTGCCGATCCTGGATTCGGTCGCCGGCACCCTGACCGGCCAGGCCGGCGGCGAAGGCGCGGTCAAGAGCGCGACGATCCAGGCCCATGGTGAAACCAACGCCCTGATCATCACTGCCGCCCCGGCCGTGTTCCGCGATCTTTCCGCCGTGGTGCGCCAGCTCGATGTGCGCCGCGCCCAGGTGCTGGTGGAAGCGATCATCGCCGAAGTCACCGACGAGCTGGCCGACGAGCTGGGCGTGCAGTGGCAGAGCACCAACTTCGATGGCGAACGCGGCTACATCGGCGGCACCAACTACGGTGGCGTCGGCGGTGCCGGCAGCATCCTGGGCGCGATGACCAATCCGCTCGGTGCACTGGCCGGCAGCAACGGCATGAACCTGGGCTGGGTCGGAGGCAGCATTGAATTGCCGACCGGCGATGGCACCACGACCATTTTCCAGGTCGGCGCGCTGGTCAAGGCGCTGCGTGGCGATGGCCGCGCCAACGTGCTGTCCAACCCGTCCGTGGTGACGCTGGACAACACCGAGGCGCAGTTCAAGGTGGTGCAGGAAGTGCCGTTCCTGACCGGCCAGTACACCAACACCTCCAGCGGCGGCAGCAACCTGCCGAACAACCCGTTCCAGACCGTGGAGCGCAAGGATGTCGGCCTGATCCTGACCGTCACCCCGCATATCAACGAAGGCGACGCGGTGCGGCTGGAGATCAAGCAGGAAGTCTCGGCCCTGGCCAGTACCGTGGCCGGCGCGGTCGACCTGATCACCAACAAGCGCGAGCTGACCACCAGCGTGCTGGTGCCCGATGGCGGCCTGCTGGTGCTGGGCGGGCTGAAGCAGGAGGAAACCAGCGAAAGCATGCAGGGCGTGCCCGGCGTCAGCCGCATCCCGGTGCTCGGCCACCTGTTCAAGAGCCGCAGCGCGACCCGCAGCAAGCGCAATCTGATGATCTTCCTGCGCCCGATCATCCTGCGCGATGCTGCCACCGAGGCGGCGGTATCCAGCGAGAAATACAACTACCTGCGCACCGAGCAGCTGCGCATGCGCGAGAACAAGGAACTGCGCTATCGCGGCGACAAGCAGCCGCTGTTGCCGGAGCTGGAAGACATCGCGCCGCGCGATCTGTTCCGCAATCCGCCGCCGATCATGCCCGACCTGCCGGACAGGCCCGCCGCCGATGACTGAAACCGCGCCGGCACGCACCCGGCCGGGCTTCGGATTCGCCCGGCGTCACGGCGCCACGATCGTCGCGTTCGAGCCCGACGCCGCGCGCGTGGCCTGCCGCCCGGGCGTCAAACCCGAGGTGCTGGCCGAACTGCGCCGCAGCGCCGGCCTGCCGCTGAAGCTCGAACGGCTCGATGCCGATGCCTACGAACGCCTCTTGCGCGGCCTTTACGAAGGCGGCTCCGATGACGCGCTGGCCGTGGCCGCCGACATGGACGATGCGCTCGATCTCAACCAGATCGCCGAGGCGTTGCCCGAGCCCACCGATCTTCTGGAAAGCGAAGACGACGCGCCGATCATCCGCCTGATCAACGCGCTGCTGACCGAAGCGGTGCGCGAAAACGCTTCGGACATCCACATCGAACCGTTCGAGAATCGACTCGTCGTGCGCTTCCGCGTCGATGGCGTGCTGCGCGAAGTGCTGGCACCGAAAAAAGCCGTCGCCGCGCCGGTGGTCAGCCGCATCAAGGTCATGGCCAAGCTCGACATCGCGGAAAAGCGACTGCCGCAGGATGGCCGCATCGGCCTGCGCATCGCCGGCCGCCCGGTCGATGTGCGTGTTTCCACCATTCCCGCCGGTCACGGTGAACGCGTCGTGCTGCGTCTGCTCGACAAACAGGCCGGCCGCCTCGATCTCTCGCAGCTCGGCATGGACGCCACCACCGCCGCGCGCATCGATCAATTGATCCACCGCCCGCACGGCATCCTGCTGGTCACCGGCCCCACCGGCAGCGGCAAAACCACCACGCTGTACGCCGCGCTGACGCGCCTGAACGACGCCACCCGCAACATCCTGACCGTCGAAGACCCGATCGAGTATTACCTCGACGGCGTCGGCCAGACCCAGGTGAACGCGCGCGTGGACATGACCTTCGCGCGTGGCCTGCGCGCCATCCTGCGCCAGGACCCGGACGTGGTCATGGTCGGTGAAATCCGCGATCTGGAAACCGCCGAAATCGCGGTGCAGGCCAGCCTCACCGGCCACCTCGTGTTGTCCACTCTGCACACCAACAGCGCCGTCGGCGCGGTCACGCGCCTGCACGACATGGGCATCGAACCCTTTCTGCTCTCCTCCTCATTGCTCGGCGTGCTCGCCCAGCGCCTGGTGCGCGTGCTCGACCCGGCCACGCGCGAAAGCTACACCCCCAGCGAAGCCGAATGCGCCGCCTTCGGTAAACCCTTCGATCCCAACCTGCGCTTCTACCGCCCCGGCCCCGAAGCAGCCGGCCGCAATGCCGGCTACAAAGGCCGCACCGGCCTCTACGAACTGATCGTCATCGACGAAACCATGCGCCGCCTGATCCACGAAGGCGTCTCCGAAGCCGACCTCCTGCGCCACGCCCGCAAAAACACGCCCGCGATGCTGGAAGACGGCTGGAACAAGGTCATCGCCGGCATCACCAGCGCCGATGAAGTGCTGCGGGTGACGCGGGACGAGTAGCGGCTCGAACCACTCACCCGCCGTGCTGGTGGCGCCAGGCATTGATCCGGTTCATCAGCATCGTCAACGCTTCGAACTGGGCCGGGCTCAGGCTGCGGCGAACGATGGCGTAGTAATCAGCGCCCGCATCGCACTGGAAGCTGGGCCGGTTGCACAACGCCGCCACGGCGAAGCTGTTTTCCGAACAGTGGCCGGTCCATTGGCAATCCAGGCCATGCCACAGCGCGTGCCAGATCTGGTTTTGCTGTTGAATGTCCAGTTGTTCCACGCTGTTCCAGTCCGCAATGACGCTGTCGTCGCCCGCGTCCAGCATTGCAGCCAAGGCCGCAGTCACCTGCACGGAATCGTCTTCCAGCAGCAGAGACAACAGACTGCCATCGGCCCTGGCGGCGGCCTCGATGGCACGTTGGTAATACGGGACATGCGCAGGATCAGCGTGCTGCGCCAGCGCCAGCAGGGTTTTCAGGCGATCCCAGGCTACAGACCCGTGTTCATCGCCGAGCAGGCGCTAGCACCATGTGTTTCCGGGTGAATCCAGTGACAGGGCCAGGCGGGAAACTTGCCCGGCCTGATCTTCGGGCAAGGAGGCGCGTGCGATCCCGAAGGCGCAGACGCTGAAAATTTCCTCGGCCAGATGCCGGGCATCCTCACGGACCAGCATTTCGTCGTCGTCGAGCAGATCGAGCAATTGTGCGGGGTCCAGCGCGAGCAACTGCCTGCGCATACCGATATTCCAGCGATCTGGATGGCCAATCACGCGTGTTCGCAGCGATGCCAGCTCCATCGCAGGAAGCGGGGCGGGTGCAGCGCGGTCTTCTGCCAGAGCATCCTGCTGGGCGGCCGCCGTGATGCCGGCGGCCAGCCCGGGCGGGGCGGATGACTCGGCTCCGTTGAACGAAAACCAGACCACGCCCGCAAGCACAGCCACCAGAACAACCCACAGAAAAATCCGCTGATACATGCATTTCTCCATAATCCGCGCCTCCAGACCACAAGCGACCCGACTTCGTGACCATCAAGGGCGCCGGAATCGATGCCACGCCCGCAGGAGCGCCTCGGCGATACTGTTTGTCCACCCATCCACCCTGTGCGAGAATGGATCCGCGACCTCAGCTGAACTGCAAATGCGGGCAGATTAGGTGGTGGGATTAGGTGGTGGAGATCCCGCAAATGTTTGATCTAATGTGAGATTTTTTCTGAACGTGCTGCTAAATCCTGGATTAGGTTGTCGGATTACGCAGCGATTTATCATCGAATTGTAGTTAGCCGGTACAAGCATCTTTCCCAGCCGCTCAATTACTTCCTTAAGCACGCCAGCCGACACCGCGCCCATGCGTTTTTCTTCCCACCTCAGCACGTTGCGCAATTCTTCGGCGACGTCTATTCCGTCGTATGCATCGATCGGTTGCAGGCGCGTTGCAACATGCGGGGCCGCCATCGGCCATGTCTCGTCGTATTCCTGCGCAGCCTTTCGTGCATCACTTTCGCTTGCGCAAAGCGTTGCTATTCCGCTTGTTTTGCTCAGTGCGTACCAATGCATTTCAATCTCCTGCCGGCACCGCCAGCTAACAATTCATGTATGGACTCCCCCGTCAACCCCTGACGGCATGGTTTTGTGAAGCGCCAGCTTCACGGCATTTGA
>NZ_JBBHDV010000016.1:0-65478 GCF_037478135.1 Denitratimonas organivorans | reverse complement strand
CCCCAGGGAGCCGCACATCTTACACCGGTTTTCCTTGCTGTCAACACCTCAAGGAGCCGATTTCTTCCCGCCGACCCCATCCGGAAACTCCGTCTGTGGTCAGCGAGCCGGCCATTATAGACCACCAAAGGGAAAATGCAAGCCCTTGGACTACTCCATTCTCTGCGCGCCCTCCGGCCGTGCAGCAGGGCGGCGCCTGGGCTATCGTCGCGCAGCCAAGACATCAGGTATGCGGGATGGATAGAGAGTTGCGTTCAATGCTGTTGCCAGTGGCATTGCTGCTGGCGATCACGCTGCTTTGCGGCTGCGCGACGGCGCAGGGACCATGGGTGGAATTGAAGGGTCAGCGCTACCAGGTGGAGCTGGCGCTGGATGACGCTTCGCGCATGCGCGGGCTGATGTTCCGCGACAGCCTGCCGCAGGACCACGGCATGCTGTTCGTGTTCGAGCAGCAGGAGCCACAGGCGTTCTGGATGCGCAACACCCGCATTCCTCTGGACATCCTCTATTTCGATGACGGGCTGCGTCTGGTTTCGGCCACCCATGGCGCACCACCGTGCACCACGGCCACGTGTCCTTCGTACCCGAGTACGCGGCCGGCGCGTTTCGTGCTGGAGCTCAACGCCGGCCATGCGCGGCGGCTGGGTGTGGTGGCCGGCGATGAACTGGTGCTGGCGCCGCGCCTGCGCGCCAGGCTTGATCCGCCGCCACGGGACACCACTTCTGGAACATGAGTATTTCCAAGACCCTTCCGCAGCATGAGGCCTGGGATCTTCTCGGGCGCACCCCGGATCGCGAGATCGGGTTGCTCGATGCCGCAATGCTGGTGGCGCGGGATGAGTACCCGGAGCTGGATACCGCGCACTACGAGGCGCTGTGGAGCACGCATACCGATACGCTGCGTTCGCGCCTGACCGATGCGTCCGGCAGCGAACAGCGCCTGATGCTGCTGAACCGCTACCTGTTCGATGAGCAGGGATTCTCCGGCAACCATGACGCGTTCTACGATCCGCGCAACAGCTACATCAACGATGTGCTGGACCGCCGCCTCGGCATTCCGCTGAGCCTGGCGCTGGTGCAGATGGAGTTGGCCCGGCGGCTTGAAGTGCCACTGGAAGGCATCTCCTTCCCCGGCCATTTCCTGGTGCGGTTGCGGGTGGAAGGCGGGCTGCTGGTGCTCGATCCCTATCATCGCGGCCGCTCGGTCGATGTGGATGAGCTCAAGCAGCGCGCCAGTCCGCATCTGGGCAACATCCAGGTCGATGACCAGCAACTGCTGCAGATGCTGGAACCGGCCAGTCACCGGATGATCGTGATGCGCATGTTGCGCAACCTGAAGGGGCTGTACCTGGAGCAGGAAAACTGGGAGAAGGCGCTGCGCTGCGCCGACCGTCTGGTACGCGTGGCCCCGCACAATCCCGATGCCTTGCGTGATCGCGGTGCGCTCTACCACCGCCTGGGCCATGTCGATGCCGCGCGGCCGGATCTGATGCGTTATCTCGAACTGTCACCGGATGCCGAAGACAACGAACAGATCCGTGAACTGCTGGTCGATGCCAGCCGCATGCACACCTCGCTCAACTGACCCGGATGCACGCGCTCACGCCCCGCGGCCTGTACCTGCTGACACCCGATACCGCCGACACCCCGCGCCTGCTGGCCGAGACCCGCCAGGCGCTGGACGCCGGCATCACTTGGCTGCAGCACCGTAACAAATGCCTTGACGGTGCCGGGCGCGAAGCCCAGGCGAGCGCCCTGCTCGCGCTGTGCCGCGAATACCGCGTGCCATTGATCATCAACGACGATATGCATCTGGCCGCGCGCATCGGCGCGGACGGCGTGCATCTTGGCGAAGGCGATGGTGACCTGCGGGCTGCACGTGAACTGCTCGGTCCCCGCGCCCTCATCGGTGCCTCGTGCTACGACGACATCGAACGTGCGCGGCACGCGGTGCAGGCCGGCGCCAGCCACGTCGCCTTCGGTGCATTTTTCCCCTCACCCACCAAGCCAGCCGCACGTCGTGCCACACCCGCCTTGCTGCGCGAAGCGGCGGTGTTGCCGGTGCCGAAAGTGGCCATCGGCGGCATCACGCCCGACAATGGCGGATTGCTCACCGCCGCCGGTGCCGACCTGCTGGCGGTGATTTCCAGCGTTTATGCCGCGCCCGACATCGGGGCTGCGGTGCGCGCCTACCACTCCTGTTTTCCGGACACGACATGACCACCAACCACGACCTGTTCACCCGCGCCCAGACGCGCATGCCTGGCGGCGTCAACTCGCCGGTGCGCGCCTTCCGTTCCGTCGGCGGCGAGCCCTTCTTCACCCGTCGCGCCGAAGGGCCTTATCTGTGGGATGTCGAAGGCAAGCGTTACATCGACTATGTCGGTTCGTGGGGGCCGATGATCGTCGGGCACAACCATCCTTATGTGCGTGAAGCCGTGGAGCGGGCGATCAAGGACGGCCTGAGCTTCGGCACACCCTGCGAGGCCGAAGTGACGATGGCCGAAACCATCGCCGAGCTGATTCCGTCGATCGACGTGGTGCGCATGGTCAACTCCGGCACCGAGGCCACGATGTCGGCGATCCGGCTGGCGCGCGGCGCGACCGGGCGTTCGCGCATCGTCAAGTTCGAAGGCTGCTACCACGGCCACGGCGATGCGTTTCTGGTGAAGGCCGGCTCCGGTGCGCTGACGCTCGGCACCCCGACCTCGCCGGGTGTGCCCACGGCACTGGCCGATCTCACCCTGACGCTGCCGTTCAATGATTTCGAAGCCGCCACGCGCCTGTTCGACGAACTCGGCCACGACATCGCCGGCCTGATCGTGGAGCCGGTCGCCGGCAACATGAACTGCATCCCGCCGCGCGAAGGCTATCTCGATCACCTGCGGGCGCTGTGCACCAAGCACGGCGCGCTGCTGATCTTCGACGAAGTGATGACCGGCTTCCGCGTTGCCCTCGGCGGCGCGCAGGCGCATTACGGCGTCACCCCGGACCTGACCACCTTCGGCAAGATCATCGGCGGCGGCATGCCGGTGGGCGCCTATGGCGGGCGCCGTGACTTGATGGAACAGATCGCGCCGGCCGGCCCGATCTATCAGGCCGGCACGCTGAGCGGCAATCCGGTGGCGATGGCGGCCGGCCTTGCGATGCTCACGCTGATCCGCGAAACCGGTTTCCACGATGAACTCGCCCGCCGCACGCGGCTGCTGTGCGACGGCTTGCAAGCTTGGGCCGATGGCGCCGGCGTGCCGTTCACCACGACCCGTGTGGGCGCAATGTTCGGCCTGTTCTTCACCTCGGACAAGAAGGTGGAAACCTACGCCCAGACCACGGCCTGCGATGTGCCGATGTTCAACCGTTTCTTCAATGCGATGCTGGAACGCGGCGTGTTTCTGGCGCCGTCCGCGTTCGAGGCCGGCTTCATGTCCAGCGCGCATGATGAAGACATCATCGGGGCGACGCTGGAGGCGGCGCGGGAGGCGTTCCAGATCGCCGCGCAGGTGGAATAGCGTCACCGCACCACTCAGGACACGAAGCCACAGGGGACCCGCATGAAAGCTGACGATCTTCCGGCATATTCCGACCTGATCCTGCCGGTCCTGCGTGCGGTACAAAAACTGGGAGGCTCGGCCCAGGCGGCCGAGATCCTGGAGCAGGTCATTTCCGATCTTGATCCTTCGGAAGAAGCCTTGGCCGTCACCTTCCCCAACCGTCCACACCACTCGATCCTGGTCGACAGGATCCTGTGGGGGCGTTCCTACGCCAAGCTGATCGGCGGTCTGGAAAGTCCAAAGCGGGCCGTCTTCCTTCTGACTCCGCTCGGGCGCGAGCTGCTGGCATTGCCGGAGAAGGAAGGCACACGCCGGGTCAAGGAACTTGATCGGGAATTCCGTCGTAACCGTCCGCAACGCAAATCCTCCGCCGACGGCAACGTGGCGGACAACACAATCGCCTCAGATGTCGATGCCGATCCCGACACCACCGACGCCGAAGCCGATGATCAGGACCTGCTTGATGCTGGCACGTCCCCGGGCCGACGCAGGGGATGGCGTGATGAACTGCTCGGACGACTGCATGCGCTGACCCCGGAAGGCTTTGAAGAGTTCGTAATGCTCCTGCTGCGGCTGTACGGGCTTGAGCTGGAGCGTGTTGGCAAGAGCGGTGACCGGGGCATCGATGGCATCGGCTTTGCGCCCATCAGCCCGGTGATGTCATCGCGCGTCGCGGTGCAGGTCAAGAAGTACGATCCCAACGGCCGCGCCGTTTCGCGCGAGGAAGTCTCGTTGTTTCAGAACGATGCCAAGAAACGGGGCGCGGAGCGCGCGATTTTCGTCACTCTGGGCCGCTACTCCAAGGCTGCCCGGGAGGAAGCGGTTGACGGAACGCCAACCGTTGATCTGATCGATGGCGATCACCTGACCGATCTGGTTCGTGAGAAGGAACTCGGGGTGAGCATGCAGCCAGTGGTCGAACCCGCCTGGTTTGACCGTTTCGACTCGACCCAGCCCACGAAGCCCTGCTCGAAGGACAAAGGCTCCAACTGACAAGTCACCGGATGGCTTAATTGATGTCGCTCACCTGACGGATCTGGTGCGCGAGAAGGGACTTGGAGTGCGCAAACAACATCGCCCCACACCACAGTGCAGGGCGATGCCGGTACTGGGGCGAGCCTCACTCAGGCTTGGTCGCAGTGGCGTTGCCAAGCTGGATGCGATCACGGTTCTTCTCGACGGTAGCAAGGCCGATGCCCTTCACTGCGGCGAGTTGATCGGCACTCTTGAACGGGCCGTTGGCCTGGCGGTGCTCGACGATGGCCTGTGCCTTGGCCGGACCGACGCCGTACAGGTTGGCAGCCAGCGCAGCGGCATCGGCGGTGTTGATGTTGACCGGGCCGGCGGCAAAGGCCGGGAAGCTCAGCATCAGCGAGAGCAGCAGGGACTTGAGAATGAGGGAAAGCTTGTTCATGTGATGTCTCCGATGAGGATGGGTGTCCGCCCGGGGGTTGTTCCTGGCGGTGGAGACAGTGTCCGCAACACCACGACCACGCGGCACTGGAAGATGCCGGAATCACATATAGGAATCGGCGGGATCACAGGGTAGGAAAACGCCGGGGACCGGCCGCTGGCCGAGGTTCTGCCGAACCCGCCAACGACATTCAATCCTCCGGCGCGGCCAGGAAATCCAGCGTGGCCTGGAGCATCGCGCGCACGCCGATGTCCAGCGCGGCCTCGTCCGGGGCGTAGAACGGCGAATGATTCATCGGCGCGCTCTCCAGCGCCTGCTCTGGCGGCGTGGTGCCGACGAAGAAGTACAGCCCCGGTGCAACATTGGCGAACTGCGAGAAGTCTTCGGCGATGGTGTAGCGCGGCACCTCGACCACGTTGCCGGCACCGGCGACCTTTTCCAGCGAGGGCCGCAGGCGTTGGGTCAACGCCGGATCGTTGCGCGTCACCGGCGCGTTCATATCGACCGACAGTTCGGCACTGGCACCGCTGGCGGCAGCGAAATGTTCGGCGGTACTGCGGAAACGGCGGATCACATCCTCGCGCACGTCCATGTCGAAGGTGCGCAGGGTGCCGACCATCGTGGCTTCGTCGGGAATGATGTTGAAGCGCGTGCCGGACTGGATCTGGCCTGCCGTCAGCACCACCGGATGCGCGGTGATGTCGATCTGGCGCGCGATGATCGATTGCGCGCCGAGCAGCACCTGCGCCGCGACAGTGATCGGGTCCACGCCGGCCCACGGCTGCGAACCATGGGTCTGCTGCCCGCGGACCTTCAGCATCCACTCGTCCGCGCTGGCCATGAACGGGCCGCTGCGCACACCCAGTTGCCCGACATGCAGGCGCGACCAGACGTGCAGGCCCATCACCGCATCGGGCGTGAAATCGGCGAACACGCCTTCGTCCAGCATCAGCCGGGCACCGGCGCTTTCACCCGGCAGCGGCGGGCCTTCCTCGGCCGGCTGGAACACGAACATCACCTCGCCCGCCAATTCATCCTTGCGCGCCGCCAGCGCCTGCGCCACGCCCATCAGGATCGCCACGTGCATATCGTGACCGCAGGCGTGCATCACCCCGACCGGCTGACCGCGATACTCGCTTTTCACCGTGGAAGCGAACGCCAGGCCGGTCTGTTCGGTGACCGGCAGCGCATCCATGTCGGCGCGCAGCGCGATGCGCGGGCCGGGCTTGCCGCCCTTGAGCACGGCGGTGACGCCGGTGTGCGCGATGCCGGTTTTCGGCGTCAGTCCGAGCGCGCGCAGGTGTCCGGCAACGATCTGCGCGGTACGCACCTCGTGATTGCCCAGCTCCGGATGCTGGTGCAGATCACGACGCCATTCGATCACCTGCGCCTGCAAGGCTGGATCGATGGAGACGGCGGTATCGGCGCTGGCCGCAGTGGCGAACAGCAATGGCAGCAGGAAGAAAAGTGGGCGGGACATGGGGGATGCTCCAGAGAAAGAAGATTCCCTCTCCCCCGCTAGCGGGAGAAAGAGTCAGGGTGAGGGTGCGAGCGCCGCAGGCGAGCAGGCTTTTGCATTTGGCCGGAAAGCCCCATCAGCCCAGCCCTCTCCCCCGCTAGCGGAGGAGAGGGAGCATATGTGGCGCGACTCACGCCCGCCATGTGGTGAGCGCGGCATCCAGCCGTGCCAGCCCTTCGGCGACATCGTCGGCACCGATATTGAGCGCCGGCACGAAACGCAACACATCCGGACCGGCCTGGAGCAGCAGCAGACCGGCGTTGGCGGCGTGATCGAGAATCTCCGCCGCGCGGCCGGAAAATTCCGCGCGCAGCACCGCGCCCAGCATCAGGCCACGGCCGCGCACGTCGGTGAACACCTGATGCTTTTCATCCAGCGCGCGCAGGCCTTCGCGCAGGGCGCGTGATTGGGTTTCGACATTGGCCAGCAATCCCGGCGCAGCCAGCTTGCGCAGCGCCACGCGCGCCACCGCCGCAGCCAGCGGATTGCCACCGAAGGTAGTGCCGTGGCTGCCGAACTCCAGCGTCTGCGCAGCGTGTTCGGCCACCAGCATCGCGCCGATGGGAAAACCGCAGCCCAGCCCTTTCGCCAGCGTCATGACATCAGGCACGACACCATCCCATTGATGCGCCCAGAGCTTGCCGCTGCGGCCCACGCCGGTCTGGATCTCGTCGAACACCAGCAGCGCGCCAACCTCATCGCAACGCGCACGCAGATGCGCGAGGAAACCCGGCGCCGCCGGCACGACACCGCCCTCTCCCTGCACCGGTTCCACCAGCACCGCCGCCACATCGGTATCGAACAGCGCATCGAACGCAGCCACATCGTTGAACGGGGCGTAGCGGAAACCGCCGGGCAGCGGCTCGAAACCCTGCTGGTATTTCGGCTGTGCGGTGGCGGTGACCGTGGCCAGGGTGCGGCCGTGGAACGAACCCTTGAAGCTGATGATGGTGCGCTGCTGCGGCGCGCGGCCAGCGTTCGCGGCATGGCGACGCACCAGCTTGATCGCGGCCTCGTTGGCCTCGGCACCGGAGTTGCAGAAGAACACGCGCGATGCGAAACCGCTGGCGGCGACCAGTTCCTCAGCCAACCGCAGCGGCGGTTCGCTGAGGAAGATGTTGCTGGTGTGCCAGAGCTTGTCGGCTTGTTCGTGCAGCGCCGCGAGGATGTCCGGATCGCCATGCCCCAGCGCGCTGACCGCGATTCCGGCGGCGAAATCCACGTATTCGCGGCCTTCGCTATCCCACAACCGCGAGCCCTGCCCGCGATCAAGCACCAGCGCGCGCTGGCGGTAGGTCGGCACAAGGTGCTGCTGGGCACTGGCTACCAGTGCGGCGCTGGAAGCATCGGTCATGGCGGGTGTTCCGTTCGGTGGGCCGCGCATTATCGGGCGCGCTGTCGGAACAGGTCATCTCGTTGTGCCGGTGGGCGCCCAGCCTGCCGCTTCACGGCACCGATGCGGGCGCGGTGGCAAGACAGCTGCGCAGGCGTTCGAGCAGCTGCGCATTCATGGCCAGCGGTACTTCGTCGAGTGATGCCACCGGCCAGACGCCGCCGGCATTGCAGCAGAACACCAGTTGCATCCGCGCCAGCGCAGCGCTGTCGAGCACGCGCGTGACAACCTGACCACCGAGACTTTCCCACTCCTGGGCGAGCAGTTGCATCGTCGTGCCTTGCAGACGCGGCGCTTCTGGCCAGAACAGTGTGTCGTCGCGCAGCGCGCCCAGATTCCAGGTGCTGCCCTCGCTGATGCGGTCGGCGCCGTCCTTCAGCAGCACATCATCAAAACCGGCCAGCTGCGCGCGGCGGCGCAGGTCGAGCAGATCGAACAGGCCGCTGTGCTTGATGTCGGGCAGATAACGCTGGTGCCGCACGCTTTGCAGCCGCACCGGCGCCCGCCGTGGCTCGGCGGCGGCACGGACCTGGATGAAAACCTGCAACTGCGCCTGCTGCGGCATATCCCGCGCCGTCCAGTTCGCGGCGCTGACGCTGATCCGCAGCCAGGCATCGGACAGGCCGTGCAGCACGCGGCGCAGCTGTTCGCGCACCCATTCCGGTGGCAGACCGCATCCGAACAGCGTGTGGCTGGCCTGATCCAGACGGGCCAGGTGCAGTTCCAGCCCGGGCACCGCGCCGGCACGCAACGGCATCGTGGTGAAGTGGCCGAATCCCGAAGCCGCCAGCCGCGCCAGCGCCTGCGGCGTGGCCGGCTCGCCGTCGATGAAGTCGCGTTCCGGTTTCACCACTCGCCCGTGTTCGGCATCGAAGCCCAGGGTTCGGCCGGTGGCAACGCCGCACCTTTCTGCAGCAGTTCGATCGAGATCAGATCCGGCGAGCGCACGAAAGCCATGCGGCCATCGCGCGGTGGGCGGTTGATCGTCACCCCCATCGCCGCCAGGTGCGCGCAAGCGGCATAGATGTCGTCGACCTGGAAGGCCAGATGCCCGAAGTTGCGGGCGCTGCCGTAATCCTCGTCGTCGTAATTGAAGGTTAGCTCGATTTCCGCTTCCGGATTTTCCGGCGCACCCAGATAGACCAGGGTGTAGCGGTGCTCGGGAACATCGATGCGCCGGGTTTCCTGCAAACCCAGCCCATCGCGGAAGAAGCGCAGCGACGCATCCAAGTCGCGCACTCGCACCATCGCGTGGAGGTATTTCATCTGTGGCTCCTGTCGAACGTGGCGCCGCCGTCCGGCGCAGGCCGACACGATAGCGCGCCGCAGCACGAATGGCCCGACGCCACACAATGCGAAGCGCAAAAACACACTGCCCGCCACACGACGCCGTGCAGCGGGCAGCAAGACGCATCAGGGCCCGGGGGAGCCCCGCTGCGCGACAGGGCTGTTATCGGGGCACGTCGCGGTCGGACAAACCCACCACGATGCGGTCCCGGTTTTTTTCGAGCGTGGCCGGCCCGATGCCCTTCACGCGGACCAGTTCGTCGGGGTGTACGAACGGACCCACCGTTTCACGTGAACTGATGATCGCCTCGGCCCGGGTCATGCCCACGCCACTGAGCTTGGCGGCCAGTTCCAGCGCGTCGGCATGGTTGATGTCGACCGTATCGGCCGCCCACAGCGGCGTGCAGGCCAGCAACAGCACCAGCCAGGCGGCTTGGCAGCGTCGGATCAGGTGCATGGTTTACTCCCGTCAGGCGATGTCGGCCGCAGGAGTGCGACCGACCGGCACAGTCTGAGATTCGCGCGCGCGGCGTGGCATCGGCGCAATGCCGATTGGCGGCTCGGAGTTTTCCTGTTCTGGCCTAGGAAATTTCCTAGAAGCCTCTGAGCAAGGTGTTATTCCAGCGGCTTTCAACAGCCGAATGGCTGGCCATCCAGCTCTTCGGCAAGCTGTTGAAAAACTGGATCCCGGCTTGACCAGCTTCGCTGTTGGAAGCCGCCGGGATGACGTTATGAGACGTGATCAGAATTTCCCTGGCCGCCGGCTTCAGCCTTCAAGCCGCAGCAGGTCGATCGCGAATTCTTCCTCGAACGGCGGCACATTGCACTCGATGACATCCTGCGGCGCGATCTGCAATTTCAGCCCGACGATGTCGGCCTGCACCGGCAAGGTGGCGCAGCAGCGGTCCACCAGCATCGCCAGATGCACATCGCCGGCCTTGTGCGCGCGCAGGAATTCCAGCACCGCAGCGGCGGAATGGCCCTGGTACAGCACATCGTCCACCACCACCAGGCGGCGGCCGGAAAAATCCGCCTGCTGTTGCTGTGCCGTCGCACTCAGACGGGTATCGGGATGCAGCAGGGTCAGATCGTCGCCGTAGCGCTTGACCTCCAGATTAATTCGTTCGATCGCCCACTCCGGGCGCAGTTGCGCGATGCGCTGGTGCAAGCGTTCGGCCAGCGGCACGCCGCGACGCTGCAATCCGATCAGGGTCAGCGGTGTGGCATCGAAGCGCATCGCGATCTGGCGCGCCATCGCGTCGATCACCGCTTCAAGCGCGGCAGCGTCATACAGGCGGAAACGGGTCTGTTGCATTGGAGATCCTCACAAGCTGGCCCGGACCGGATCGCGGCCGTGCCCACATCGCACACAGGGGCCGCAGTGGCGCATTCCGGTGATGCCGGAGGCCTGCGGCAAGGCCGCACCCTACCGCAAACCCGGTTTTGCCGGCCACGTGCGCGCATCACCGCGCACATCGCGTTATGCTGCGCGCCATCGAAACTTTTTCGATGCATCCCGCCCAGCCTGCCCTGATACCGAGATGACCGCGCCGATCACCCTGCATCCTGATGCCCTCGCGCTGCTGAGTACCCTGGACCAGAGCCAGCCCGGCAGCAGTGCCAAGCTGATCCGCCTGTTCGCCGCCGATGCACCGGCCCTGCTGAGCCGGATCGAACTGGGGCACGAGCGCCGCGACGTGGCCGAGATCAACCAGGCCGCCCATTTCCTGCGCTCCTCGGCGCTGGCACTGGGCGCCACCGACCTGGCCGATGCCGCATTCCGGCTTGAACACATGGACGCCTCGCAATTCGGTGGCAATGCCGCCGAGCTTCGCCTGGCGCAACTGCGCGTCTGCCTGCGTGACACCCTGCTGGGCCTGCTGGAACTGTCGCTGGAAGGCTGAACCTTCCGGCTGCGGAATCGGCACCGCAGCGTCCTGATCCTGTTTTCCATCCGCGTCGTGATGGCGCCGTGCCGCCGGCATGGCGGAGATTTCCTGCACGCAGTTTTTCGGCGCGCAAAAGAAAGACCCGCTTCGCGAACGAAGCGGGTCCCTCCCTCCCCACATCTTGTTTTGCCGCATCCTACGGAGCCCGACGCCGATGTGCACGCTGCACTGCACATAAACGCCGGGCGTGACGCGCCTGCATCAGTCCGCAGCAGCTTCCGCACGCTGTGCATCGCGCACCGCGCGGAAGGCGTGGCCGCTGTACCAGTTCGGCCAGGCATCGCCATTGGCCAGCTGGCTGCCCAGTTCGTACAGCGCTTCCAGATCCTGCACCACGCCTTCCAGATCCCAGTCCGGATCGACCACGTCGCCGGGCATGTGATAGCGGTTGGCAACGTAGTCGGCAGCCACCTGGGCGCCGTATTCCTCGCCCTTTTCGACATGGTCGTTGCCGGCCTTGGCGTACAGCGCCGGCACCCCGGCCTTGGCGAAATTGAAGTGGTCCGAACGGAAGTAATAGCCCTTCTCGACACTGGCCTCGGCGTGCAGCACGCGGCCCTGGCGCTCGGCGATCGGGCGCAGCAGGTCTTCCAGCTCCGAGGCGCCGTAACCATTGACGACAATGTCGCGGGTCTTGCCGATGATGTTCATCGCATCCAGGTTGATCACACCGACGGTGTCGCGCATCGGGAAGCTCGGGTGCGCGACGTAGTGGGCCGAACCCAGCAGACCCGATTCCTCCAGCGTCACCGCCGCGAACAGCACCGAGCGCTTCGGCCGCTGCCCGCCACGCGCGAAGGCGTCGGCGATTTCCAGGATGCCAGCCACGCCGCTGGCGTTGTCGATCGCGCCGTTGAAGATCTGCACGCTGCCGTCAGGTGCGGTCTGGGTGCCCAGATGATCCCAATGTGCCAGATACACGATGACCTCGTCGGGCCGCTCGCTGCCCGGGATCAGCGCCAACACATTGTTGGATTCGGACGTGCTGACCGCGCTTTCCAGCGCCACCGACAGCGTCGCCGGCAACGGCACGGCGCGGAAGCCGGGCTTGTTGGCGGCCAGACGCATCGCCTCCAGCGCCATGCCGGAACGCGCGAACAGATCCTGCGCGGTGTCGGCGCTGATCCAGCCCTGCAACGGCAGGCGCGGTTCGGGATCGGCGGCTGCCGGCAGATCGAACTGCGGCCCGCTCCAGCCACCCTCGACCACGCCCCAGCCGTAACCGGCACCGTCGGTATCGTGGATGATGATCGCCGCCGCCGCACCCTGGCGCGCAGCTTCCTCGAACTTGTAGGTCCAGCGCCCGTAATAGGTCATGCGCTTGCCGCCGAACAGCGCCGGATCATCGACATGGAAACCCGGATCGTTGATCAGCATGACCACGGTCTTGCCCTTCACATCCAGGCCGGCGTAGTCGTTCCAGTTTTCCTCCGGCGCCACCACGCCGTAGCCGACGAACACCAGCTCGCTGGAATCCAGCTCCACCCGCGCCTGCCCGGTGCGCGTACCGCCGACCCACTGCGGGCCGAACTGCCATTCCACCGGCGTGCCGCGCACATCCAGCGTCGCATTCGCAGGCGTGGCGGTGGTCTGCACCATCGGCACCGGCTGGTACCAGCTGTCGCCGTTGCCCGGCTTCAGGCCCATCTCCTGGAAGCGGTCGCGCAGGTATTCGATGGTCAGCGTTTCACCCTTCGTGCCCGGCGCGCGGCCGGCAAACTCGTCGGACGCCAGCACCGAGGTGTATTCGAGGAAATCAGCCGCCGTGATTGCGGCCTGGAAGGTGTGCGCCGGGCGCGCCACCGCAGCGGGTGCGTCTGCTGCGGCTTCGGCACTGGACGCAGGCAACGTGGCCGGGGCATCGGCGGAAGGCTCGCTGGAACGGTCACAGCCTGACAGCAGCACGCAGGCCAACGCGGCCACCAACATCGGGTATCGCATGGTCATTTCCTCATTGGATGACAGACCGCGCATTGTAAGCATCGCGGGCGGCGGCTTGTGGAGCGGGTGTCTGCGCGATCCGACTGCCTTAGCTTTTCTGTCCCGACGGAAGTTCCGCGCCATTTCGGCAGCCCGGAAGTGTACAGATGGGATGCCGCGCTCGCTGATGATCAGACCCGATGATTGCCGCACATGCACATGCACATGCACATGCACATGCACATGCACATGCACATGTACTGGCGCTGGATGCAGCGCGGGTCGGCACCGCAGCGGCGCTGCGTATCCCCGGCTGGATCGACGGCAAGGTTGCGTGAGCACCGTACACATCGGCTCCGCCGCTATGCGGCTTGAGCCGGCCTACGGGAGCTGGGCGATCATGATCATGGGCAGTGCGGGATTGTCGTCGCCGACTTCCACGGGGTGATGTCTTCAGCCACTGAAGCGTCCGTCCTGTTCCGTGGCGCGGCCCAGGGCGGTCAGCATGTCCAGCAGTTGCGGCAGGCGTTTTTTCCACGGGCCGCGACCGCTGAAGCGGGCGGCGATGTCGTCGAGGGTGAGTGCTGCCGGGCTGGCGCCGAGCAGGTCGGCGATGGCGCGAATCTGGTCCACGGTGTCCTTGGGCCAGGGAATGGGTTTGATGGAGGCAGGCGCGATGGCGGGTGTTTCGTCGATTTCTGCTTTTGCTCCCTCTCCCCCGCTCGCGGGGGAGAGGGTTGGGGTGAGGGGGGCTTGTGGGTTCTGGAACTCCGGACGCAGCCAGCGCACCACGCCGCGGGCTTCTTCGGCGGCGCGTTCGGCATTGAGCGCGACGAGGCGTTCGAGGATGGCTTCATCGAAGGCGCGCTCGGCGTCGTCGCGCCCCTGGCCTTCGGATGGCGCCTCGTTGCCGTGCGCGACGCGCAGCAGCGGCAGCAGGTCGGACCAGCCATAGGCTTCGAGCACGGCGGCGTCCAGTTCGTCGTGCAACTGGCGCAGCACCGACACCAGACCGTGCTCGTGGATCGTGCGTTCCTTCGCGCTCAGCGCTTCGCCGCTGCGCAGCTTGTCGAGCACGTTGTACATGCCGGTCAGCGTCAGGCCGGGATGGGCGGCCTGCTGGCGTTTGCGGTGGGCGTCGAGTTGTTCGGCGAGGTTGCGAATGCGGTCGGACGGGGTATCGCCGAGGGTTTCAGTTTCGACGGTGGTGCCGTCGGCGTTGACGGGGGCGGCGCTGATTGAGCCGCTGAGTTTGTCGGCGGAGTGGAAGCCGGGAAAAGGGAAAGTTTCGAAACAGGAGCTTTGGTTATAGCGCGGCCGGTCCTCAAGCGTTCCACCGGAGTGCAAAGCCCAGACGCCGTGCACAGCACTGGAGAGAACTCCTAAGCCAACTGCGTCCTGCAAGAGCACGGGTACCAGTCCTTGATCAGGCAGTGCAATCGTGTCCAAGAAGGTGAACAGGCGATGCTTCGCTGTCATTGGCGTGACGAGGTAGCGAGGAAGTCCCGCAACTGCTTCTCGAAATTCAGATCTAGGCTCTGCAAACACCCACCAGCGTTTGCGATAAATCTCGCGCGCATTCTGCTCGCGCTCTGGCTTGACACGATCCAATAGCCACTGATAAAGCGCGGGCGCCTTATTCCTTGCCTCTTCCTCAGACAACCCGAACAGATCGACCACGAAGGCCTCACGCGGCGTTTGGGTCAGGTCACGTCCGTTAAAGAAGGGACGGACAAGATGGCGGATAGAAGGGGAGCTCACGGCCCAGAACTGCTCCGCTTGAGTGCGATCCACGACAAATCCAGCTCCGACCAATGTGATGCCGCGAAGAGCCAAGCCTCGGTTTGCTAGCAACCTGATGGCAGCGCTTAAGTTCGTTCCCACCGTGAGATCTTCGTTGATGCGGCCTCTTCTGGAGTCGAGCTTTACCGCCAATTCGCCGTCTGATACAGATTCTTCTGACACCGAGACTTGCAGCAATCCGCTCCGCTGTGCAGCTGGTAAACCGACCGTCATCGCGATTCTCACCGCCGCCCCATCCGCCGTATCCACCCACGGATGGTCTGGAATCGCGAACACCAGCGACAGCGGCTGTTTCTTGTCGGCCAGGTGCGGCTCGATCACGCGGCGGTTGAACGACTGCCGGATCGAGTTGGTGGTGATGAATCCGAACCGCTCCGCTGCACCGCGACGGGTGAGTTGCGCCGCGTGGTGCCACCAGAACATCACGAAATCCGCCGATTCCGGAACCTCCGGCCATGCGCCGCGCAACGCTTCCACGTATCCATCGCCGAGCGCGGTGCGCATTCGCTTGTTGCCAATAAATGGCGGATTGCCGACGATGAAATCCGCCTCCGGCCACGCCGCCTTGCGCGGGTTCAGATACTTCTCCACGGGCTTGCGCGCGCTTTCATCAGGCACCTTTTCCCCGGTCACCGGCGAGATCTTCATGGTTTCGCCGTCCCAGCGCGTGACCGGCACGCCGTGTTCGTCGGTGACCAGTTCCACGCGATCGTAGGCCAGCACCGCGTCGCGGTTCTCGATGTTGCGGAAGTCGCGGATCACCGGCACCGGCGGGTTGACGTCGCCACGGGTGCGGAAGTGCCATTGCAGGTAGCCGATCCACAGCACCACTTCGGCAATCGCCGCAGCGCGAGGGTTGAGCTCGATGCCCAGCAGGTTGTGCGGGTCCACGGTCTGGGCTTCGGTGGAGATGGCGCGTTCGGCGTCGATATCCAGGCCGGTCTGTTCGACCACGCCGCGCGTGGACAGGCCGAATTCCTCCAGCGTGTTGAGCACTTCGCCTTCCAGCCGCTTGAGGTGTTCCAGCGTCACGTAGAGGAAGTTGCCGCTGCCGCAGGCCGGATCGAGCACGCGCACCGCACACAGGCGGCGGTGGAAATCCAGCACGATGTCGCGCGCCTTGCGCAGTTCGATGTTGTATTGGCGCAGGCGCTCGGCATTGGATTTCAGGCCGCTGCTTTGCTGGCCGGTTTCACGTGCCTGTTCGGCTTCGGCCAGTTGCACCAGCGCGGCGGCCTTGGCATCGCTCCATTCGGTGCGCAGCGGTTCGATCACCGTGGGCAGCACCAGCCGCTCCACGTAGGCGCGGGGCGTGTAGTGCGCGCCGAGCTTGTGGCGTTCTTTGGGGTTGAGCGCGCGCTCCAGCAGGGTGCCGAAGATGGCCGGCTCGACGTGTTTCCAGTCGGCGCGTGCGGCGTCGATCAGCAGGTCGATCTGCGCGATGTCGAGCGGCAGGGTGTCTGGCTGCTTGAACAGTTTGCCGTTGAAGCGCAGCACGTCGTTGGCGAGCACGACGGAAAAGCCGCCGCTGTCCATGTCGCGCCAGAGCTGGGCGAGCATGCGCATGGCGATATCGGGTTGTTCGCGGTGCTTGTCGAGCAGGTCGCGGAAGCTGTCGGGTGGCAGCAGGCGCACATCCTCGGCAAACATGGTGAACAGGCAGCGCATCAGGAATTGCGCGACCGATTCGGCGGCGTGGCCACTGTGTTCCAGCGATTTGGCCAGTTCGGCCAGTTTGGCGGCGATGTCGCGGGTGACGCGGGCCGATTCGCGTGAAGGGTCGAGCGAGAGCGGATCCAGCCAGACCCGGCGCAGGCGTTCACGGATGGCCGGATCGGCCAGGTCGGCAAGCTCGATGCGGTGGTGGCGCGGATCGGGATACGGGACGTAGCTGCCGCCGCTGCGCGAGAACTCGGAATACAGCTCGATGCGGTGGCCGACATCGACCACAACGAGAAACGGCGGGCGGCCTTCGGAAGCGGGCAACGCGCGCGCGTAGTTCTGCGCCTGTGCATGGGCGCGCAACATCGCCTCGTCGAAACTGCGCGTGTGCGCGCCGGCCTTCAGTTTCTTCGACTCCAGCACGAAGGCGCCGCGCCGGTAAAGATCGATCCGGCCGGCGCTGGTGCTGCCATCAGCGTGCTGGAACGTGAGCGGACGCTCGAACATGTAGTCCAGCTCGGGCGTCGGATGCGGACGCTCGACGCCGAGCAGTTCGCACAGCCCGATCAGGAAACTCTGCGAGGTGGAAAGTTCGGAGGCGGTGACGCCTTGCCACCGCGTGATAAACGATTCGACGTCAGCGTCGGAAGAGTTCGCCCGATCCACGGCCATATCAATGAGTTCCCCGTTGGGAACGAGAATAGCTCACTCCGGCCGATACACCTCGCCGCCCTGTTCGCGGAACTGCTTTGCCTTCTCCGCCATGCCTTTCGCAAGACGGCAGCCGCCTCTTATTTCGCTGGAGCGCCATCCCATTCGCGCAGGGCGTCGGCCGGGGTCAGGATGCGAAAGCCCACGATGGCGGAAAGATCGAGCAGATCGGCGTCGCCTGTGACCAACAGTGGTGCGTGTGCGGCGAGTGCGGCGCGGATGAAATGGTCATCGTCCGGGTCGCGGGACCAGGTTTGTTGGGTCAAGTCGGACGGAATCTCGACCCAGTCGGCAACGGCGCCCAAGTCATGCAGGATGCGCTGGCGCAACTCGATGCCGAGGTAACGATCAAACTTCGGTCGCCACAAGCGCGATTCCAGTTCCGCGAATGTCGCTTCGGAGAAGACCGGACGGCGCGTCTCCAGGACCTGCCGTGCGACCAGTGCCGGGGCACCGGATGCCGACAGTGCCGAGCTGATCCAGACGTTGGTATCGACCACCACCCGGAGCAGATGCCGGGCGCTTTCAGCTCTCATCGGCCAGCAGGTTTGCCAGAACGTCTTCGTTCATTCCCGCACGCGCTGCCGCGGCTGCGGATTCGTCCAGCGTTCGGTGCAAACGGTTGGCATAGAAGGCACGCATGGCTTCGTAGTCCTGGGCACTGACCATGACGCCAACAATCCGTTCGTGACGCATCACGCGCACCGGCTCGCGCTGAGCGCGGTCCAGGAACTCCCCGAAACGGGTCTTGGCTTCGTTGGCGGTGTAGGTGCGCATGGCGAAAATCTAGCCAAATCGAACGATTTGGTCAAATCGCGCGATCATTCCGGGCGATACACCTCGCCGCCCTGTTCGCGGAACTCCCTGGCCTTTTCGGCCATGCCCTTCGCCAGCGCCTCGGCGTCGGCGGCCACGCCTTTTTCGGCGGCGTAGTCGCGCACGTCCTGGGTGATCTTCATCGAGCAGAAGTGCGGGCCGCACATCGAGCAGAAGTGGGCGTGCTTGGCGGCGTCTTTCGGTAGCGTCTCGTCGTGGAATTCCTGGGCTTTTTCCGGATCGAGCGAGAGGTTGAACTGGTCCTGCCAGCGGAACTCGAAGCGGGCTTTGGATAGCGCGTTGTCGCGGGCCTGTGCGCCGGGGTGGCCTTTGGCCAGATCCGCAGCGTGGGCGGCGAGTTTGTAGGTGATGATGCCGTCGCGCACGTCCTGCTTGTCGGGCAGGCCGAGATGTTCCTTCGGCGTGACGTAGCAGAGCATGGCGGTGCCGTACCAGCCGATCATCGCGGCGCCAATCGCACTGGTGATGTGGTCGTAGCCGGGCGCGATGTCGGTGGTGAGCGGGCCGAGGGTGTAGAACGGCGCTTCGCCGCATTCGGCCAGTTGCTTGTCCATGTTTTCCTTGATCAGGTGCATCGGCACGTGGCCGGGGCCTTCGATCATGGTCTGGACATCGTGTTTCCACGCGATCCTAGTCAGTTCGCCGAGCGTTTCCAGTTCGGCGAATTGCGCGGCATCGTTGGCGTCGGCGATGGAGCCGGGGCGCAGGCCATCGCCGAGCGAGAAGGCCACGTCGTAAGCCTTCATGATCTCGCAGATTTCCTCGAAGTGGGTGTAAAGGAAGGATTCGCGGTGATGCGCCAGGCACCACTTGGCCATGATGCTGCCGCCGCGCGAGACGATGCCGGTAACGCGTTTGGCGGTGAGCGGAACGAACGGCAGGCGCACGCCGGCGTGGATGGTGAAGTAGTCCACGCCTTGTTCAGCCTGTTCGATCAGGGTGTCGCGGAACAGTTCCCAGGTCAGCTCCTCGGCGCGGCCATCGACCTTTTCCAGCGCCTGATACAGCGGCACGGTGCCGATCGGCACGGGACTGTTGCGCAGGATCCATTCGCGGGTTTCGTGGATGTGTTTGCCGGTGGAAAGATCCATCACGGTGTCCGCGCCCCAGCGGATCGCCCAGACCATTTTTTCCACTTCCTCGGCGATGGAGGACGTCACCGCGCTGTTGCCGATGTTGGCGTTGATCTTCACCAGGAAGTTGCGGCCGATGATCATCGGTTCGCTTTCCGGGTGGTTGATGTTGCACGGGATGATGGCGCGACCACGGGCCACTTCATCGCGCACGAATTCCGGCGTGATGAACTTGGGCAGATGGGCACCGAAGGATTCACCTGCATGCTGGCGCAGCAGGTGCGATTCGCGGAGTGTGTCGAGCTTCTGGTTCTCGCGGATGGCGATGAACTCCATCTCCGGCGTGATGATGCCGCGCTTGGCGTAGTGCATCTGGCTGACGTTGACACCGGATCTGGCGCGGCGCGGTGCGCGCAGGGCGGGGAAGCGCACCGCGTCGAGCTTTGGATTGGCAAGCTGCGCACGGCCGTATTCGGACGTGATGCCCGGCAGTTGTTCGCAATCGCCACGCTCGGCGATCCAGGCCGCACGCAGCGCAGGCAGTCCCGTGGTCAGGTCGATGTTCGCGTTCACGTCGGTGTACGGGCCGGAGGTGTCGTACACGGTGAAAGGCGCGTTGATTTCGGCACCGAACAGCTTGGGTGTCTGCGCCAGTTCGATCTCGCGCATCGGGACGAGAAGGTCGGGACGCGAGCCCTGGATGTGGACCTTGCGCGAGCCGGAAATCGGGCGCGTCACATCGTTGGAGAGCGCCTGGGTGCGCAGGATGAGATCGGAAGGCTGGGCATTCATGGGCAGTGTCCTCGATGCTTTGATGAAAGACCGCACGAAAAGCACGGGCTTTTGCGAAGGGGTTCGCCAAAGCAGAGGCACGCGGCGCAGCCTGCGGGCGGCATCGCATGAAGTCTCCCTACGCCGGTATCAACCGGATCAGGTTCCAAGGGACTCTCTCAGCCCGGCCTATGCCGGGCACCCCCGCTTCGTGGCGTGCATTCAAGCACGTTCCCGGCTTGGGCGCGAGGCGAGATGCGGTGCGATGAGCCAGTTTCGTGCCGGTTTGCGCCTAAGGAGGCAGGGCATGGGCCCGCAATCCTCAGGAAATCACCGTCATGCAATCGTCATCGCGCTCTTTTCCCGCACGTCGTCCTCTGGCGCTGCTGACGCTCGGGATGTGTCTTGTTGCTTCCCATGGGCATGCGGCAGGTGCGCAGGCCAAGGCTGATCCTGCGTCCACTGCGGGGCGGGTGATGTTCGCACCGGTTGGAAAAACCTTCGAGCATGATGGCTTCATCGTCTATTACCGCGACGATGCAGAGCCCGGTGATGCCTCCAGCGCGCAGGCGCGGCAAGTGCTCGGGCATCTGGAGGATGATCTGGCGCGTGCTGCCGGCGAACTGGGCATCTTCGCCAGGGCCGAGCGCCGCATTGCCACCGGCGGTCATGTGCTGGCGGTGGACGGCGCGATGCTGGATGCGGAGACGGCCAATCAATTCATGCTCGAACTGGCGAAGAATCCCGATGTGGTCTCGGTGGAGCCGAACCTGCGGATGTACTCGGCTGCATTGCCGAACGATCCGCACCTGCAATACCAGTGGGGCCTGCTCGGGCCAGCGGGCGGCATCAATGTGGAACCGGCGTGGGGGCTGGCCGGGACCAACGGCGTCGTGATCGCGGTGATCGATACGGGCCGCACCCTGCATCCCGATCTGGATGCCAAGACGCTGGCCGGCATGGACATGATTTCCGATCCGAACAACAGCCGCGATGGTAACGGGCGCGACAACGATCCCACCGATCAGGGCGACTGGAACACGGCAGGCCAGTGCGGGCCGGATGCGCCGCAGCGCAACTCCTCCTGGCACGGCACCCATGTGGCCGGCATCGCGGCGGCCATCACCCACAACAGCGAGGGCATCGCCGGCACCGCGCCGGGCGCATGGCTCCAGCATGTGCGCGTATTGGGCACCTGCGGCGGCAACCTGGCCGACATCGCCGATGGCATCGTCTGGGCCAGCGGCGGCAACGTCCCCGGCCTGCCGGCCAATGCCAGCCCGGCGCGGGTGCTGAACATGAGCATCCAGGGCGTCAGCGCCTGCGGCCCCACCTACCAGAACGCCATCAACAGCGCGCGTTCGCGCGGCTCGGTGGTGATCGTGGCGGCAGGCAACCATGCCATCCCTTCCTCCGAATCCACCCCCGGCAACTGCCAGGGCGTGGTCACCGTGGCCGCCAACGGCCCGGCCGGCACGCGTGCGGTGTATTCCAACTACGGCCCGGCCAATGACGTGTCCGCACCGGGCGGGGACAGCAGCAGCTCGCAACTGGACGGCATCCTGTCCACCATCAACCTCGGCACCACCGTTCCGGCGGCGGCCGGTTACGACATGATGGACGGCACCTCGATGGCCACGCCCTACGTGGCCGGTGTCGCGGCGCTGATGCTCTCGCGCAACATCAACCTCACCCCGGACCAGATCGCCAACCTGCTGCGCAATACCGCGCGCCCGTTCCCCACCTACTTCGGCGGCGGCGGTGGCACCGGCATCGTGGATGCGGGCGCGGCGCTGGCCGCCGTGGCCGGTGCCAGCATCACCCAGTATCCGGTCAGCCTGGCCCTGCTCGGCGCAGGCCAGGGCAACGTCACCAGCGCCCCGGCGCGGATCAACTGCGGCAGCGCCGGGGCCGCCTGCTCGGCACGCTTCAACGCCAACAGCACCGCCACCCTCACCGCCGTGCCTGCGCCCGGCCACAGCTTTGCCGGCTGGCTCGGAGCCTGCACCGGCACCAACCCCGTCTGCACCCTGACGATGAATCGCGGCCACGCCGCCCATGCCGTGTTCCTGCCCGGCGGCGGTGGCGGCAACGGCATCTTCTGCGATGGCATGGAAGCACAGCCACAGGCGTGCCCGTAGGGCGCGCCTGCGCGCGCGACGTGGTGATCGGGGGGGCCTTCCCCGCTCCCCAACCCCTCTCCCGCACGGGGAGAGGGGCTTTGGGTTCGAAGCATCGGGCGATGGGGGAATGCGGCTTCAATCGCCGCCCTGACCAGAATTTTACCGCTCTTTTACCGAAACTTGACCGTTCTTTCATGACGTTCGCGGGTTTTCTGGCGCACGGTGGCGGCTCCGATCCTGACAGATGGAGTGCCCATGTCCCGCCTTGCCCGCTTCCGCCGCTGCGCCATCGTGCGCGTCGCATCGCTTGCCTTGCTGCCCGCCGGGTTTGCCGTCCACGCCGGCGAACTCACGATTCCTCACAGTTTTTCCGCCGGCACACCGGCACAGGCCGCGCAGGTCAATGCCAATTTCGCCGCCACCAGAACGGCGGTGAACGACAACGATGCCCGCATCGCCGCACTGGAAACGCACCTGGCAGCGCTGCAATCCCAGGTGGCGGCACTGCAATCCCAGGTGGCCGCCATCGAGGTCAGCGACGTGATGGCGCTGGCACCTTACCTTTCCTTGGCCAATGTCCCGGACCCCAACGATGCAGGGGTGAGCTACGCCACCATCCGGCTTACCGGGGTGAACCTGCAAATCAGGAACGGGATCAGCCCTTACGCGACGACCCCGAACGGATTGGGCAACCTCATCATCGGCCACAACACACTACACACGGGCACCGCCGGCTCGCTCTACCGGTGTTCGGATGGCGAGTACGACGATGGGCCGAACTGCGTGTTCAACGGCGGCACCTGGGCCGTCAACCATCGCAGCGGCTCGCACAGTCTCATCGTCGGTGAAAGGCATCGTTACAGCGCCTTCTATGGCGTGGCTTTTGGCGAAACCAACTCCGTGACAGGCAATTACGCCACGGTGACGGGTGGGTACGGCCATATCGCCAGGGGCCGGCATGCAGTGGTTTCCGGAGGCTATATGAATGAGGCCAGTGGCCAGTACTCCAGCGTAAGCGGCGGCCAAGCGAACACGGCCAGTGGCCAGAACTCCAGCGTAAGCGGTGGCCAAGCGAACACGGCCAGCGGCGACAAGTCCAGCGTAAGCGGTGGCCAATCGAACACGGCCAGCGGCGACAAGTCCAGCGTAAGCGGTGGCCAAGCGAACACGGCCAGCGGCGACAAGTCCAGCGTGAGTGGCGGTAACCACCGTTCGGCAACAGGGCAATTCAACTGGCGCGCCGGCACCCTGCTGGAGAACAACTGACATGCGCCGCGCCTTTCTCGCCGCCGCCGTGCTGGTGGCCGCGCCTGCCGGGGCCACGCCGATCTTCCAGGATGGGTTCGAGGGCGATGCGCCGCCGTGCTGCACGCTGGGCGGCCAGGTGGCCGGCCTGTCCGGCAGTGGCCTGGTGCTGCGCCTGCAAACCACTGCGGTGGACGAAACCCTGCCCATCGGCGGCAATGGCCCGTTCCAGTTCAGCGCCCTGCTGACGCCGGGCACGGCGTACAGCGTGAGCGTGCAGAACCAGCCTTCCGGCCAGGCCTGCACCCTGGATCAGGCCAGCGGCACGATGCCGCCCGCGCCGGTGACCGATGTGCAGGCCAGTTGCGCGGCGTTGCCGAGCGGGCTGGTCTGGAACAGCGGCACCTGGGGGGAAAGCTGGCAGTGAATGCGCCGGTGCCTTCGTGCCGATGGGCTGCCTGGGTTGAATCATGAGATTTCGAGGTGATGAGATGAGAATCCTTGCGCGTTTTTCCGTTGCTGCAATCGCCGGCGTGCTGGCGCTGTGTGCGAGCCTGCCGGTGGCAGCGCAGTTCCACGATACCTGGCTGGTGAGCCAGCACACCTGCCCTGGCGGGAGCGGCACCGATGCCCTGTTCCAGGACCCGGATGGGCGCATCTGGGTCGGCTGCGGCTCGGCGGCGACGGGCTACGGGCTGTCGGTGAGCTACGACATGGGGGCAAGCTGGGAGCCGCCGCAGGCAACGCCCGCCGGCATCCTCAACGAGTTCCGGGTCAGCTCGATCAGCCTGGGCCGGGACGGCCACCTCAAGATCGCCGGTTTCGACGCCACCACCAAGAACATGGTGCTGAGCCTGGATATTTCCGGCACCCCGGCCCCAGGTGCCGTTTATGCCGCAACGCCGGTGCTGGTGGGCGTGGCCCAGGTGGGGCGGCAGTTCCACGTGGGCACGTACCGGGAAAAGCACAACCGCTCGATGGCCGAGGCGCTCACAGGTGCATCGGTGCTGCATGCCCCCGACGGGACGGGCAGCAGCGCATCGGACTGGACGACGATGAGTCCCGGCGGCCAGATGACCGATCTGGTGGTGCACGACAACCGCTTCTGGGCCACCGGCAGCACCATCAGCGAGCCGCCGACGTTGTTCCTGCCGCCGGAAAACCAGAACGCCACCGCCCCCATGACGCCGGCCGTGCCGGTATTGCCGACATCCTGGAGCGGCGAACTCTGGGGGCTGGCGGTGAATGGCCAGCGCCTGGTAGCCACGGGCGTTCACCAGGGGCCGACGCGGGGAAAAATCCTGGTCAGCGGGCCGGACCCGCGCGACATGAACGGCTATGCGGAGGTGGATATTTCCGCCGCTGTGCTGGGTACGCCCTCGGTACGCACCTGGGGGCGTGGGGTGTGCATGCGGGGCGACACCGTGGTGGTGGTGGGCGAACGCCGGCCGCTGTCCAGCCATACCGGCCTGGTGCTGCTTTCCGGCAATGGCGGAGCCGGCTTTTCCGACATCACCCCGGACGATGTGGACAGCACCGTGTCCAAATGCCTGTTCATGGCCGATGGCTCGCTGCTGGTGGCAGGTTCCGGCGGATTCGTCGGCGTGCTGCCGGCGGACGCGGGAATTTTCGCCGATGGCTTCGAAGGCCCGTTGATCTGGAGAGAAACACCATGACGAACCGAAGGATATTCCAAGGGCCGGTGGCCTGGCTGGCGCTGCTGCTGGCCTTCGCCGCGCCGGTGGCGGCCCTGACCGAGGACGACGGCTATCGGCCCGAACCCAACAGCATCGTCCACACACTGACGAGCACTCCATTCGGAACCCTGGTGGGCGGCAACTTCACGGCCATCGCGGGCGAGTCGCGCGGCAAGTGGGCGATGCTGGATGCGGCCGGAGAGGCGACGCCCTATCCAAAGCTAGGCTTCAGCAGCGGTGTCGTGCTGGCCGGACTCCAGACCACGAATGCAAGCGGCGTCGCGGAGACGGTGATCGCCGGCAGCTTTGCCGGACATATCCGCCGTTTCAACGTTCTGGGAGAGCCCGCTATTCCCTGGTCCGCTCCGAACCCGGACGGCACCATCCGCGCACTGGCGGAACAACCCGTGACCTCGGGTGCGCCCGGCATCTACATCGCCGGTGAGTTCTCGACCGTCAACGGTCAGACGCGCCGCCGCGTGGCCCTGCTGAACGCCAATGGATCGCACAGCACCAGCTTCCTGCCGCCGAACTTCACCGGCACGGCGCACGCGCTGGCGGTTCAGGACGACGGCAAGCTGCTGGTGGCCGGCAGCATCGGCATTGCCGGGCAGATTCCGGCCCGGCGGCTGTACCGGCTCAATGAGGACGGGTCACTCGACAACGGCTTTCAAGCATCGGGTCTGGCCGGCGGCAACCGCACGGTTCAGGCGCTGCAGGTCGAGGACGATGGCCGCATCCTGGTTGCCGGCGAGGTCGACGGTGATGGCTTTGTCCTGCGCCTGAACGCCGACGGCAGCCTGGACGGGGACTACGAGCCGCCCAGCCTGAACGGCCCGGTCTACGCGCTGGATCTGCTGCCCGACGGCCGCGCCCTCATCGGCGGCGATTTCACCAGCGGCGTGGGCCCGCGCAGCCGCATCGCCCGCCTGAACGAGGACGGCAGCGTCGACAACGGCTTTGCCCTACTGGTCACCCCCAACGCCGCCGTGCGCGCGGTGCTGGTGCAGGACGATGGCGCGGTGCTGCTCGGCGGAGCCTTCAATCAAATCGGCGGCCTCGGCCGCAACCGCCTGGCGCGGCTGGATGCGCAGGGGCGGGTGGATCAGCTTCTGGAAGCAGGCCTATTCAATAATCAACCGAGGGCGATTGCGGTACAGAGCGATGGCCGGGTTCTTGTCGGGGGGAGGTTTTTTGATATCAACGGCGCCAGCCGAAGACATCTGGCACGCCTGCATCCCAATGGCGCCGTGGACAGCAGTTTTGCGCCCATCATCAGTCGCACTGTTGAAGCCGTGGTCGTGCAGAGGGATGGGCGAATCCTGATTGGCGGGGGCTTTGAAAGGGTTAATGGCGTGGCCCGTTATCGACTGGCCCGGCTGCATCCAGATGGCAGCCTGGATACCAGCTTTCAGGCGAGTGCCAACAGCGACGTCTCCGCGATCCATGTCCTTGATGACGGGAAGATTCTGATCGGCGGCTATTTCACCCAGGTCAATGGCGTGGCCCGTCAACGACTCGCCCGGCTGCATCCGAACGGCGCGCTGGATACCAATTTCAATCCCAATTGGAATCAAACGGAGTCTCCAGGTTATGTCGTTGCAATTGCTGTGGATGACAATGGTTGGGTGTTCTCGTGTGGTATTGGTCAATCCTCCTCGCGTCGTCTCGCCCGCTTCACCCCGACCGGTCAGCTCTGGACGAGTTTTGACCCGACGTTCATCAGCCAATATCCTCAATGTTGGTCGATCGTTATGGCCGTAAATAACGTTGCTGCAGGGGGGGACTTTAGATACTCATTCGGTGGTACGCAGCGCGCCTGGTCCATGATCGATCAGGACGGCAACCATACCGTGACAAGTCCTTTCGGTGGCGGCCGGATTTTTTCGGTCCAGAAAAGAGGAAACGGCTATCTCACTGTCGGCAAACTGATTATTGATGGGGAAGATCAAGCGGTTGCTCTGCTTAACGCTGCCGGCAATGGCTTGCAGACGGGCGTGCAACCGTATACTTCGGGGGAAGTAACGTATGAACCACTCGGCCTGCAGATGACCGCCGACGGTCGAATTCTGGTCGGGCGTTCGCTGAATGCTGGTGAATACTTCCTTGTCCGTCTCGCCAACCCCGACGGCCTGCCGTTGCGCCAGCGTATTGTCTGGGGCACACCGGGCAACCCCGAGCGCCTGGTCTGGGACCGCATGACCGGTTTCGGCTCGGCGCCGGCGCTGCTCGGTACGCCCCGAGTGCTGGTCTCGCAGACCTGCTGCGATGAGGACGACTTCGTGCCGGCCGCCGGGGGCGGCTGGATGAGCCGCGACGGGGATGACTGGCGCCTGGAGGGGTTTGCCGGCCTGCCGGGCAAGTTCTACGTGCGCATCGAGTACCGCGCCGGCAACTCGAAAGGATCCTCCACCTTCCTGACCCCCATCCAGCGCCTCTACGGCGAGGTGCCGCCGGGCGTGGACACGGCCGATCTGTCGCTCAAGCTGGTGATCGATCAGGACCCGGTCGAACCGGGCGATGTGGTGATCGTCGATGTGCTGGCCGGCAATGCCGGTCCCGACCTGGCCGGCCTGCCCTCGGTCACCCTCGATCTGCCGGCCGGCTACACGCTGATCGACTTCGACGACTCCGATCAGGGCACCTTCCTGCCCGGCGACATGCTGTGGAAGCTCGACGACCTGGCCGGCAGCGGCCCGGGCGCCGGAGCGCAGCTGCGCCTGCAGCTGCAGGTGACACAACAGACGCCTCATACAATCGAGGCGCAGATCTTCGCCGCCGAGTTCGATCCGAACCTGAACGACAATGTCGCCACGCTGACTCCTGACGTGCAGCGCAGCCGCTCCGACCTCAATCTCGTCCACACGGTGGACCCGCAGTTCGCGCTGCCGGGCCATGAGGCGATCTTTACCGTGCTGGTCGAAAACCTCGGCCCGGACCCGGCCAGCGGGGTGGAAGTGAATTACCTGCGCCCGACCGGTTACAGCTATGCCAATCACAGCGCCAGCCAGGGCAGCTACAACTCGGCCAGCGGCCTGTGGCAGGTCGGCACGCTGGCGGCCGGGCAGTCGGCGACCCTGCTGGTGCGCACGCAGGTCAACGGCAGCGGCGGTTTCACCAGTTCGGCCCAGGCCAGCAGCCATTCCGAAGACCCCGATCCCTTCAACAACCTGGCCTTTGCCGTCGTCGATCCGTTCACCGACCTGGCGCTGGACATCCAGGCCGACACCGATGCGGCCACCCTGAACGAGCAGGTGATGCTGAGCATCACGGTCGACAACAACGGCCCGCGCGAGGCCGATGCGACCAGCGTGCTGCTCGAACCGCTGGCCGGCGGCCTGATGCCGGTCGATCACTTCGTCACCCACGGCGACTACGAACCGGTCACCGGGGTGTGGAGCATCGGCCCCCTGGCCCCGGGCGAACGCGCCGAAATGCAGTTCGAGGGCCAGGTGATCGTGCTGCAGGACACGGTGATGGCCGCCACGGTCGGCAGCGATGCCTACGAACTGGTGCCCGGCGACGAAAGCGGCAGCGTGACCATCCTCTACGGCCAGCCCGGCGGCGGCGCGATCTTTGCCGATGGCTTCGAAGAAGGAGGCACGGAATGAATCGCTGGATGGCGCGTGTGAAAAAGGAACGCCCGGCCGACCTGGCCGGGCAGACGCTGGTCGCGGCCAGTTATTTCCAGGGGCTGGGCAGCGCTGCGGCGCAGTTGACCTACGGGCTGGCCAAGGCCGCAGGCGAACTCAACCCGCTGATGTCGCGCGCGGATGCCGAACAGCGCGCCGCCAGCCAGTCCCAACAGGTCATCGCACGCACGCGCGAGGGCTTCCACCGCCCGCCCGGCTCGCTGGCCGCCGGGTTCCCGGACAGCAAGGGGGTGCTGGCGGTAACCGACAGTCTGTTGTTCGTGTTCGGTTACCACCAGGGTATTTTCCGCACCCGCATCGAGGCTCCGCAGGTCTGCATCGCGCTGGAAGACCTGACCGGCTGGTCGCATGTGCGCGGCAGCTTCGCCTGGACCCTGAACCTGTCCTTCAACGACGATTCGGATGTCGGCCTGGACCTGCCCATCGCCAACCAGCCAGGAGCGTTCATCGAGGCATTGGGTATTCCGCAGGCAGCCGCGCCGTCGGGGACGTAGGTCGCGCCTACGCGCGCGGCGTGGCGAGCGTGGGTGCCACGCCGTCGGGGACGTAGCCCCGACCTGCGCCGGGGGAGGTGCCCGGGTTACATCGGCAAGGCGTCGTGCGGCAAGGCGATACCGCGTGTTTGCAGGATGGCGCTGGCGCGGCTGGCCGCTGCGCCGCCGCGCAGCAGGTCGGCGCGCAGGGCGAGCAGTTCGAAACCCTGGTGGCGGGCGCTGGCGGCGACGCTGCGCAGGGCGTCGTCGCGGCCCTGTTCGCGGATGGCGGCGCGGACCAGTTCCATGCGCAGGGTCTGGTGCGCGTCGGCGTGGGTTTCGCGGATGGGTTCGAGGCGGTCGAGCAGGGCCAGGGCGGCCTGGTGGCGGTGCTGGGCGGCCAGGACGGCGGCCAGGCTGATGCCGGCCTGCATGGCGTTGCCGAGTTTTCCGGCCTCCAGCAGGGCGCTGCGGACCTGGCGCAGGGCGGGTTCGGCCTGGGTCAGGTGCCGGTGCCGGGCCTGGAGGTCGGCCAGGTCCAGGGTGCTCAGGCGCATCCAGTCGGCCAGGCCGGCCTGTTCGCGCAGCGCCAGGGCTTGGCGAAAGCCGGTTTCGGCGGTTTCGTATTCGCCCCGCACCGCAGCCAGCCGTGCGCGCGCGGTGAGCAGGGCGCTGCGCGGCTGGACGCTGAGGCTTTCGGGGGTTTCCAGTTGGTCGAGCAGGGCGGCGGCGCTGGCCGGGTCGGCCTGGGTCAGGTGCAGTTCGGCCAGGCTGATGACGGCCTGGGCGTGGTGGTCGCGGGCACCGACGCGCTGGAAGGCGTCGATGGCTTCGAGGAAGCGGGCCTTGGCCTGGGCCAGGTCGCCTGCGCCACGGTCTTCCACACCCATGTTGAATTGCAGGCGGGCCACGTCGGGCAGGACGCCCAGTTCGCGGAAGTGCGTCAGGGCGGTGGTATTGGCCTGGCGGGCGGCGTCGGCGCGGCCGGCCCAGCCGTGCAGGATGGCGAGGTTACTCAGGGCGGTGGCGATGCCGCGCCGGTCGCCGATGTCGGCGAACAGGGTGTGGGCGCGTTCCCAGTGGCCCTGGGCTTCGTCGCTGCGTCCGCTGCGGGCGAGCAGGGTGCCGGTCTGGATGCGGGCGGCGGCTTCGCCGATGCGGTCGCCAGCCCGGATGTAGGCCTCCAGCGCGGCCTGGCCGGCGTCGGCGGCGCTGTCCATGTCGCCATGGGTCTGGTGCGCCAGGGCCAGGATGTTGCGGGCACTGGCCAGTTCGCGCAGGTCGCCGTGCGCGATGAGGCGTTCGATGGCGGTGTCGAGGCGGGCGATGGCGTCAGCGGGGTTGCCGGCGCGGATCTGGACGTAGGCGGCTTCGCGCAGGGCGCGTGCGGCGAAGGTGTCCTGGCCCAGGTGGGTGGCCTCCTGGGCGATGTGGTCGAAGGCGGCCAGCGCCACGTCGAACTGGCCGGCATCGCGCGCCAGGGTGGCGCGCAGCAGGGCGGCGGCGAGGGCATCGCCGGGGGTGATGCCGGTGCCGGGGAAGTCGGGGGCGTCCAGGCGCTGGCGGGCGAGGTCCGGCTGGCCCAGGAGCAGGTTGGCCCAGGCGGCCTGGAGGCTGGCCTGGTGGCGCTGGCTGGGCGAGGCGGCGTGTTGCAGGGCCTGTTCGGCCGCTTCCAGACGGGCGCGATGGTTGCCCTGGGCGGTGGCCAGGCTGGCCTGCATCAGGGCCAGGCGGAAACGGTCCAGGGCCGGGGCAGGCAGCGCGGCGAGGCGATCGAGCGTGGTTTCGGCCTCGCTCAGGCGGCCATGGGCGAGCAGGGCCTGGGTCAGGCGCAGGCCGCTGTCGGCATCGCCGGGGTTGAGTTCGAACAGGGCCTGCAAGGCGCTGGCGGCTTCGTCCCAGTGGTAGTTCAGGCCGTGCAGGAAGGCCGCCGTGCGCAATTGTTCCACGCGCGGCAGGGCGGCGGCGGCCTGGTCGGCGGCCTGCGCCCATTGCAGGGCCTGGCGGCGGTTGCCGGCACGGACCAGGATGTCGGCCAGCGCGGCCATGCTGGCGGGAGCATCGGGTTCGTGGGCGAGGCTTTTTTCCAGAAGGAGGCGGGCGTTGTGCAGGTCGCCTTGGGCCGAGGCATCGAGCCCACGACGATAGTCGTTGAGCGCCTGCGGGGTTCGGGGATGGCCGTCATGCATCACGTGGTGCTGTTGTTGCCGAGCAGGGATGGCACCGTGGTCTTCGACAGGTGCCCAGGGCCGCCAAATCAGCAGGCCGATGACAACAACGACGGCAAGCGCCGGCAGCACCAACACCAGTGGAGCGGCAGGACGCCGCTGCGGCGTTTCGGTGCTGGAGGCAGGGTCTGGTTCGACGGCAGGGGCTTCTGCTGTGTTGCGCTGGACAACGGCGTTGAGACGGTAGCCCAGGCGCGGAAGGTTCTCGATCAGTTGCGGGTGTTGTGCCGATTCACCCAACGCTTGGCGCAGTTCGTGGATGGATTGCTTGACGACACCCGCACTGACGGCCTGTCGGCCCCAGACTTGATCGAGCAGGGCATCGCGACCAAGCAACTTGGGTGAGGCTTCGATCAGGGCCAGAAGCAGTCGCGCGGTCATCGGGCGCAGCGGAATCTGGCCCTGCGGTCCATGCAGTTGCAGTGTGTGGGCGTCGAATGAAAACGTATCGAAGCGATAGTGCATGGGGCGATTCTGGACTATCCGGTCCGGTTTGGCCCAACCAGGGGCTCAGGGCTGGCGATGCAGGCGCATCTGTGCAGCCTGCTCGGGCTCTGGCCAGGTGCCATCGGCGAAGCGGCGCAGCAGGCTGCCTTCATGCACGGCGAAGAAGGCGTTGTCGCCGGCTGCATCAAGCTGGATGTGGTTGCCGTCGTAGGTCCAGGCGAAGCTGCCATTCGTCACGCGCGGTTCCGCCTCGCGATCGAGATAGCGCACATGCAGTTCGTAGCTGCCGTCTGATGCAAGGATCAGGCGGTTTTCGATGCCGGGACAGTCGGCACAGGGCAGCACGCCGACATAGGTGCCTGCCCAGTCCAGTGAATTGCGACTGGTGTGGATGGGGTCGGGCGTGGCCGGCTCGTACTCCGGGAGAGGTGTGCTGGCGCAAGCGGCCAGTGTGATGAAAAGCAGGACGAGAAAGGCATGACGCATGGCGGTGCTCTCGGGAACGGGCGCGTGGCGCCATCTGGCGGCGGGAGTTGCGTGATGCCTGGGCAGCATCACGCAAATCAGGGTAGTGGCATGCAAAGGTAGCGTTTTGTGGTCGAGTTGGCACACGGGTGTAATGATGCGGTGCAATAGTCCGTGGCATGAGGTGCCTGCCATGGTGCCGGGATCGTCCAAGGGGATCTGCCATGTTGTTTCGTGCCTGTGTTCTTGGCATCACGATGCTGGTGATGCTTCAGGTGCCGGCTCCGGTGCATGCTCAGGAGAGCGATGCGCTGCGCGAGATCGAGCAGCTCGGCGCATCGCTGCACCAGATTGATCGTGCGGTGCGGGTGGCGGCCAGGGAGGGCGAAAAATCGCGTGCGTTCCGGCGCGATGAGCGGGTGCAGGGGTGGGTGGCCGATATCCGCTCCGATGCCATCTCCATCGTTTTCGTGGGTGTCGATGGTGGCGTTCCGGTGGGCCTGTATCGCATCGCGATGGATCGTTCCGGCAGGGTGATGCAGGCGCTGGAGCGGATTGATCCTGCGCCGCTGCAAGGGCATCTCGCGATGCAGTACAGCATCGGCAGGAAAGCCGAGGGCGTGGAGCGGATGCAATGCGCCAACGAGATCGAAACCCTGGTGCTGCCCGATGCCGAAGGTTGGCGTGCCTACGTGCTGCCGCGTGCGGCATTCCCGGATGTGTACCTGCTGGGCGGCAGCTATCGCGTCGAGCTGTCTTCTTCCGGTGATGCCGTGACCGGCGTGCAGGCACTTGCTTCCGAGTGCGTGATTCTCCAGAACAAACCCACTTCCGGCGCGCTGCTGTTCGCCGAGGACCGTGCCACCTTGCCGAACGAGCTGCATGTCTACATCAGCCAGCAGGCCGGCAAGCCGCTGTATGTGACAACCACGCCGAATGGCCGCACCTGGCTGATCCAGGAGGGTCGTATCCACCCGGTGACCGGGATTCCCGCCAGCGCTGGATAAGTCCGCCGCGCGTGCCGGCGCGGCTGCAATTGCTATAGTGCCTTTTTGTTGCAGTGCGATGCGCGCCGTGTGGTCGCCTTGCACGCAGTCGCCGGACGCCGCCCACGCGGCACACCGGTGGCGTCCGATGACAAAACAGGAGGGTACGATGCGATTGTTCAACTATCTGATTTTCAGTGTCTTTGCAGTGTCGGCGGCCGCTGCGGCACAGGCTCAGGACGCATCGACACTGCGCCAGATCGAGCAGCGCGGGAAGGCATTGCTGGAGCTGGACCGGGTCGCGCAGGCCGCGCTGATCGAGGCCGAGGAGACGCGCTCGTTCCGCCGCGACGATGATGTTCTGGGCTGGGTCTGGGAACCGCGTGGCAGTGCCTACACGCTGACCTTCGTCGGGCAGAATTCCGACAATGAAGTGGTCGGCCGTTTCCGCATCGCGATGAGCAGTTCCGGCCAGCCGCTGGACGAGCTTGAACGGCTCGAACGGATGCCGGTGCCGCCGCGCCTTGCAGCCCAGTTCCACGCCCGCCAGCGTGCCGAGCGGGTCGATCATCCGGAATGTTCCACCACCTACGACACCCTCGTGCTGCCCGGCGATGACGGCCGCTGGCATGCCTATCTGATGCCGCGCTCGGCGTTCCCCGATGTGCATCTGCTGGGCGGCACCCTGCGGATCGACATCAGCGCCGACGGCAATGCAGTACAGCAAGTGCTGCCGCTGGCCGCCGATTGCGCGCTGTTGCAGGATTCGGCCGACGCGCCGGCGTTGCAGGTGACCGATGCCGGTGCCGCGCATCCGAACGAACTGCACGTCTACGTGGCGCAGATGCTGGGCAAGCCGCTGTACGTGACGACCACCGCCAATGACCGCACCTGGCTGATCCAGAACGGCCAGGTCAGCGAAGTGGCCACGCCCGAATGAACCGGTGCGCGGCGTTCACGCGCCGCGCCTGCGTCACTTCAGCACTTCACTTCATTCCAGCCCGCGCGGGCCTTCCAGAAAGGTGACCTCGCCGGTCTGGACCGAATATTCGGCCCCGACGATGCGCAGACCATCGTTGAGGATCAGCGATTCCAGCACCGGCGAGCCATAGCGCAGATGGCTGACCGAGATGCCGATGTTGGCGCGCATGCCCTGCAGCGCCAGCGCCTCCGGATCGTTGCGCAGATCCGTGTGCAGCAGGCCTTCCAGCGCCGGCCGCACCCGGTCCACGATCGAACGCAGGTTCGGCGACTGGCTTTCGGCCGGGGTCTGCAACTGCTCGATCGTGGCGCGGATCGCTCCGCACTGGGTATGACCCAGCACCACCACCAGACGCACGCCGAAACGCTCGGCAGCGAACTCGACGCTGCCGATCTGCGACGGCGAGACGATGTTGCCGGCCACCCGGATCACGAACAAATCGCCCAGGCCCTGGTCGAACACCAGCTCGGCCGGCACCCGCGCATCCGAACACCCCAGCACGATCGCGAACGGCATGCGGTTGCAGTCCAGCTCCAGCTTGCGGGCCACGGTATCGGAGGCGGCCAGACTTTCGACAAAGCGGCGGTTGCCTTCGCGCAGGCGAATCAGGGCCTGGTCTGCCGGGATCATCGGGAACTCCTGTTGGGATGGATGCAAGGGTGAAATTTTCCCGCAATTGCGGTGCGATGTCCGGTGTCGGCAACGACGCGGGCATGGGGCGCTGGCGGCGACTGGCTCCGTGCAGCCGTGAGCCGGGAGAGAAGTCGGCCAACAGCGGCGGATATTGTATACCCGTGGCGTCGGCCAACCCGCAGGTGTGGCTGAACTTTCCCGTGCCAGCCACGCTCAAAGCACGTCACCACACATGAACCTGCGGGGCACCACCCGCCGTCGCGGTGCATGCAGGACTGGTGTGTTCGCCATCGCGCCCTGATATCCGTTCATTCTGGCGCTTGCCGAACCGGCGGCCAGTTGGCAGGCTGGCAACCGTATCGCCGCCGTGCGACCCCGGGAGATCCCCGGCTTTTCCGTCTTCAAAGGTTTCCCCATGTTCGCAAAGCGCTCGTTGATCGCCCTGGGTCTGGCCCTGTTCATGGCCGCCGGTGCACAAGCCCGCAGCACGCCGGCCGAGCCGGTCACGCTGGCACCCACCGCCACCCAGCTGGACACCGCGACACTGGTCACGCAGCTGCTGAGCAACAGCCGTTACCACTACCAGCCGCTGCCGCTGGACGATGCGCTGTCGGCACGCATCTACGACCGTTATCTCGAATCGCTGGACCGCGACCGCATGTTCCTGCTGGCCGCCGACGTGGAAGGCTTCGCGCCGCTGCGCGACAAGCTCGACGATGCATTGCGCAACCGCCAGCTGCAGCCGGCCTTCGACATGTTCAACGTCTATCTGCAGCGGGTCGGCGACCGCACCCGCTTTGCGCGCGAGTTCCTCAAGACCGAAATCGATTTCAGCGTCGACGAAACCTGGGACTTCGACCGCAAGAAGGCGCCCTGGGCGCAAAGCAGCGACGAACTGGACGAGATCTGGCGCAAGCGCGTCAAGAACGATGTGCTGCGCCTGAAACTGGCCGGCAAGGAAGCCGACGCGATCCGCGAGACGCTGGACAAGCGCTATGCCAACTACGAATCCCGCGCCCGCGCGATCCGTGGCGAGGACGTGTTCCAGACCTTCATGAACGCCTACACCGGCGCAATCGAACCGCATACCTCGTACATGAATCCGCGCACCACCGAGAACTTCAACATGTCGATGCGGCTGTCGCTGGAAGGCATCGGCGCGGTGCTGCAGATCAATGACGAGGAAGTCACCGTGGTGCGCTCGATCGTGCCCGGCGGGCCGGCGGCGATGTCCGGCCAGGTCAAGCCCGGCGACCGCATCTATGGTGTCGGCCAGGGCAAGGACGGCCCGATTGTGGATGTGGTCGGCTGGCGTCTGGACGATGTCGTGGACCTGATCCGCGGCAAGAAGGACACCTGGCTGCGGCTCGATGTGCTGCCGGCCGATGCCGGCAACGACGGCGAACACCGCACCGTGACGCTGGCGCGGCAGAAGGTGAAGCTGGAGGAGCAGGCCGCGAAGAAGTCGATCATCAGCGTCGGCGAGGCCAAAGGTGAAGACACGGGCGAGGACCAGCGCGTGCAGCGCGTGGGCCTGATCGAACTGCCCACCTTCTACCAGGATTTCGAAGGCCGCCGCCGCGATGAACCCGACTACCGCTCCGCCACCCGCGACGTGGCACGCCTGCTGGAAGAGCTGAAACAGGAAAAGGTCGATGGCGTCATCATCGATCTGCGCAACAACGGCGGCGGCTCGCTGACCGAAGCGATCGAACTGACCGGTCTGTTCATCGATTCCGGCCCGGTGGTGCAGGTGCGTGATGCGCGCGGCCGCGTCGATGTGCAGCGTGACACCTCGCGCGGCACCACCTGGGATGGTCCGCTGGCGGTGATGGTCAACCGCGCCTCGGCCTCGGCTTCGGAAATCTTCGCCGCCGCGATCCAGGACTACGGCCGTGGCCTGGTGATCGGCGAGCCGACCTTCGGCAAGGGCACGGTGCAGAACCTCGTGGATCTGGACATGTTCGTGCGTGGCGAGCAGTCCGGTTTTGGCCAGTTGAAAATGACGGTGGCGCAGTTCTTCCGCATCGAAGGCGGCTCCACCCAGCACCGCGGCGTGACCCCGGACATCGATTTCCCGGTGACGCTGGATGCCGAGGATTACGGTGAAAGCAGTTACGATAATGCCCTGCCCTGGGCCCGGGTCGACGCTGCGCCGCATTCGCGCCAGGCCAATTTCAAGCCGTTGCTGCCGCTGCTGGAAACCCGCCACCAGGCGCGCGCGCAGAGCGACCAGGAATTCATCTGGTGGACCGAGGACGTGGCCGAATACCGCCGCCAGCGCGCCGACAAGTCGGTATCGCTGAACGAGGAGGTCCGCCGCGCCGAACGCGAGCGCAACGAGGCCCGCCGCAAGGCACGCGAGGAAGCGCGCAAGGCCGCCGGACTGGCCGACAACGGCCACGACTCCAACGAGGACGACGGCCTGCAGGCCGACGAACGCGATCTGGTGGCCGAAGCCGCGCGCGATGCCGAGGAAGAGAAGAAGGACACCCCGCCGGACGTGCTGGCACGCGAGGCCGCGCACATCCTGGTGGACGCGATCAACCTGCTCGATACCGATCGCACCCTGGCCGCACAGGTGCTGCCGCCACCGCTGGCCGATACGGCACTGGAACCGGCCGAGCGCGTCCGCTAAGCGGGCGGCAACACCGCTCCAACTTCTCTCCCACGCAACGGCGCCATCTGCATCCAGATGGCGCCGTTGCCTTGATCCCGGCCTCTGCTGCCCATGTCCGCGCCCGTTCCGTCCGCTTCCGCCCGCCCATGGGCCATCGCTGCGGCGCTGTTTTCCCTTTACGTGATCTGGGGTTCGACCTATCTGGCGATCCGTTTCGCGCTGGAGGGTTTTCCGCCGTTCCTGCTGGGTGCGATCCGCATGGGTCTGGCCGGGGCGCTGATGTACGCCGTGCTGCGCGCAACCGGCACGCCGCCACCCACACGTACCCAGTGGCGGCAGCTGTGGTGGCTGGCGATCTTCATGGTGCTGCTCAGCAACGGCCTGGTGAATTACGCCGAACAGGAAGTCTCCTCCGGCATGGCGGCGGTGGCGGTCGCCTCGATGCCGCTGTGGGCAGCGCTGTTTGCGTTGCTGCGCGGCCAGCGGCCCAGTGGCAACGAATGGGTCGGGCTGGCGATCGGGTTTGCCGGCGTGCTCTGGCTCAATGCCGGCAGTTCGCTGACCGGCACCCCGCACGGCATGATCGCGCTGCTGATCGCGCCGGTGGCCTGGGCCTGGGGTTCGATCTGGAGCCGCGGGCGTGATCTGCCGACGCCGTTCGTGTCGGCCGCCGGGCAGATGCTGTGCGGTTCGGTCTGGATGCTGGGCGCCGCGCTGGCCAACGGCGAACGGATGACGCAGTGGCCATCACTGGATGCCGTGCTGGCATTGGGCTATCTGGTGACCTTCGGCTCGATCATCGGCTTCACCGCCTACATCTGGCTGCTGCAGCACGTACGCCCGGCGCTGGCCACCAGCTATGCCTATGTGAACCCGCCGATCGCGGTGCTGTTCGGCGTGCTGCTCGCAAACGAAGCCTTCGATCTGCATGAGCTGGGCGCGATGGCGGTGATTCTGGTGGGTGTGGCGATCATCACGCTGGCGCGCAGCAAGCCGCGTTGACGCGCCGCCACCAGCATTGCGCCGGGCATGAAAAAGGCGGAACCGCCGCAGCGATCCCGCCTTTTCACAACTGCGTATAGCGTTCCGGCATCACGCCGGCGCGATCACTTGAAGTTGTAGACCAGGTTGAGCTTGGTCAGCTTGTCGGTCTTCTCGATGCCGGGGCCGACATCGGTGTTGTGGCGTACGTCGAACCCGGCCTTCAGCGCCAGCTTCTCGCTCATCGCCACCGATACGCCAAAGGCATTGCTGGCGAAGGTGTTGTCGCTGCCGGCTTCGATCAGCAGCGTGTTGAACAGCGTCGTGGTGTCGGTGATCTGGTGCTTGTAATCGAGCAGGCCGCGACCGATCAGTTCGCTTTCGGTTTCACCGGTGCTGGCGCTCTTGGCGCGGCGGTAGCCGGGGCCGACTTCGGTCAACAGGCTGGTGCGCTCGTTGTCGATGAACTGGTGGCCATAACCCATCGAGAACGTGGTCTGGTATTCGTACGGTGCGAAATCGTCATTCTCGTAACGCAGCGCGGTGATCCAGGAGCTGACCTTGCTGAGCTTCAACGCACTGCTGGCACCGGCTTCGTAACGGTTGGCGGACAGCTGCATGCGGTCCTCCTCGACCCCGTCACCATCGAAATCGCCGGTGACCTCGGCCTTGTTGCGCAGCGCGCTCAGGTAGAACGAATGCTTCCAGGCGTCGTCCTCGTTGACGAAGGCCAGCTTGCCGTTGGCGTTGTCCGAGCGTGCATTGCCACGCGCCATCGCCAGACCGAATTCACCAGTACCGGACCAGCCCGACTCCTGGGCGGCGGCGGTCAATGGCAAACCTGCAGCCAGGGCCGTGGCCAAGGTGGCGAGAAGCAGGGTCTTGTGGGTCATGGTGCTGGTCTCCGTGCGGGGCGTGGCGCCGGCTGGCGCGAAAGGGGCGTCATGCTATGGGTGGCGGTGGCCAGCGAGGTGAATTCATCCTGACTGGCAGCCGAATCCGGATGGCTCGCTGTCAGCAAAAACTCAGCTTCCGCCGCCTTGCTGCGGACTGCCGCCCAGTATAATGGCGCGTTACTTTTTCCCCTCAGAAACACAGCCATGCGTCATTATCTGCTCTCCGTGGCCACCCTGATCGGCCTCTGTGGCGCCCTGCCTGCCACGGCCGGACTCCACGTCGGTCTTGGCCCGGTGGACGAGATCCAGGGCAAGGGCAGCAAGATGCTTGCGGTGAGCTGGGAAAACGAGGCGCAGCATCCGTGGGAAGTGATGGTCGGGGTCATCGACGAGCGTGATTCCACGATCATTTCCACCCCGCGCGTGTATTTCGGCTCGGTCTCCAAGCGTTTCACCTGGAAGGGCTGGTTCGCGCAGGGCGGCATCGCCGCGACCAACTCCAATACTGAGGTGTTGTCCGAGCACTGGCAGTTCATGACCGGCATCGGCTACCGCCACGGCCGCTTCACCGTCTCGCTGCGCCACCTGTCCAATGCCAACACCGGCGGCCGTAACCGCGGCGAAAACCTCCTGCTGTTCCAGTACGGCTTCTGATCCGGCCGCGCGAGCCGGCTACCGTCAGCGGCAACGGCGCCGTTCGCGGTCGATCAGCACCTGCAACTCGTCCTCGCCGATGCGCTCGTTGCGCGCGGCCAGGTCGCGGATCTTGCTTTGCGTATCCGGGCACGGGTTGTAGTTGCCGCCGAACAGCGTGCCGATGGTCCTGAGAATGTCCTCGGGCGTGATCGAGCGGCGCAGCATGATCGGGTTCGGGGTATAGGACTCGGCCCGGCCCGGCACCCGCGCGGTATGGCGCTGCATCGGATCGCGCTCGAACGGCATCGCCTGTTCCACCTGCGTACGCGCCGCCGCACGGATCGCATCCATCACTTCCATCGTGTCGGGCGTGCGTTGCGGCGCAGCTGCGGCCGGTGATGGGGATGCCACAGGCGGGTCCGGCGGAGCCGAAGGCGTGGCGCGTGGCAGCACAACAGGCGGTGATGCACGCGGGCGCTGCGGCGCCTCGGGAAACGGTGGCGGAGGTGGCGGCGGCTGCATTGCCGGTACAGCCGGGATGAACTCCACCTGCAAGGCGCCATCATCGCCGCGATCGCGCGCCGGATCGCGCAGCATCCACAGGCCCAGCACCACGTGTGCCAGCACGCAGGCGCCCAGCACCGCCAGGCGTATCCTTCGGTCCTGCTGTGGATCGTCCGTGGGTGATGCCATGCCGCGTCCTTGTCGAGGGCCGCGACGCTAGCGCATCGAGGGTTAAGCGGTAGTTAGGGCCGGTTTCAGGCTGTGCTTGAGTGTGCAGAAACGGCCCCTGCTTTCCCCTTCGCGCGCGAACACGCGAAGGGGAAAGGCCATACGAACCGCTGCCGGGAACCAGCCCGGCAGCGGTTGGGTACGCATCAGGCAACCATGCCGCCACCATCCTGTGGTGGTGTCGGCGGCGTTTCGGGTGCCGGCGGGGCCGGCGGCAGCTCGGCTGCGCTGTCGGCGTAGACATCCTTCCACGCCAGATACATCGAGGCGCCAGCCAGCGGCACCGCGACCAGCGACACCAGCACCTGCGCCAGCAGGCTGGAAATCAGCGCCAGGATGCCGGTCACCACCACCACCGCCAGAACGAACACCACCAGATACAGCAGCACCGCACCAACATTGGCCAACGTGGCTCGCATGCTCTGCTTCATCGCGGCGAACGCGTCATTGCTGACGAACATCGTGTCCGGGATGGCGAAGAAGGCCAGCGCGAACACCAGCAGGCCCAGTGCCAGCATCACCGGCAACAGCACCAGCGCGCCCACGCCCATGGCACCGATCAGCGCCGCTGGCGATTCCATCGCCGCCGACATGCCGGCACCGGCCAGGCTGACCAGGATCACCACCGTCAGCAGGATCACCAGCACCACACCGGCGATCACGCCCGGCAGGCACAGCAGCAGCAGCGGACCGATCTTGCCTTCCAGCTGGAAGCCACGGAACAGGTCGCCAACCTCGGCATTTTCACCCCGGTCCTGACGGCGTGCGGCCCAGGCAATGCCGCCGTACAGCGTCGGCCCAATGATCGCCAGCGCCAGCGAACCCAGCAGCGGGACCACCGAGATGATGGTGTAGATCAGTCCCATCAGGATGAAGGGGCCGGGATTCTTCAGCATCAGCGTGATGCCGTTGCTGAGCCAGGCAAGGCCGTTGCCGGCAGGTACGGTGCGGATGGTCATGGTGTTCTCCTTGGATTGAAATCGGGATTCGGGGTTCGAGATCCGGGCGGGTCATTCCGGCGGCGGCAGCACGTCCAGCACTTCGGCGATCGTGGTCAGGCCCTGCGCCACCTTCTGCGCGCCGGCGGCACGCAGCGTCTGCATGCCATCGGTGACGCAGGCGCGGGTGAAGGCGGCCTGATCCATGTCCTGCCGGATCCCGCTGCGCAATGGCGGCGTGATCAGCAGCAGTTCGTACAGACCGACGCGCCCGAGGAAGCCACTGTGACGGCATTCCAGACAGCCGCGAGCGGCCTGCCCGGTGGCGGGCTTGGCGATATCCAGCCCATCGGCCAGCACCGCCCAGCCATCCTCGTCCAGCGGCGCCGGCTTCTTGCAGTGCGGGCACAGGGTGCGCACCAGACGCTGCGCCAGCACGCCGTTGAGGGTGGACTGGATCAGGTAATGCGGCACGCCCAGATCCAGCAGCCGGGTGATCGCCGAAGGCGCATCGTTGGTATGCAGCGTGGAGAGCACCAGATGCCCGGTGAGCGAGGCCTGCACCGCCATCTGCGCGGTTTCCAGGTCGCGGATTTCACCGATCATGATGATGTCCGGATCCTGCCGCAGCAGGGTGCGCACGCCGGAGGCGAAATCCAGTTCGATGGCCTGATGCACCTGCATCTGGTTCAGTTCCGGCGCGATCATCTCGATCGGGTCTTCGACGGTGCAGACATTCACGTCCGGCGTGGCGAGGCGCTTCAGCGTCGAATACAACGTCGTGGTCTTGCCGGAACCGGTCGGGCCGGTCACCAGCACGATGCCGTGCGGGCGGCGGGTCAATTCGTTCCAACCCTCGGCCTCGGCCGCGTCAAAGCCCAGTTCCTCGGTGGATTTGACCGCGGTATCCGGGTCGAAAATACGCATCACGCATTTCTCGCCGAACGCGGTGGGCATCGTCGACAGGCGCATTTCCACTTCACGCCCGCCCGGCGAGCGGGTCTTGATGCGACCGTCCTGCGGCCGCCGCCGTTCGCCCAGATCCATGCGCCCGAGCACCTTGATGCGGCTGATCGCGGCGATCATCACCGGCGTGGGCAATTCGAACACCTTGTGCAGCACGCCGTCGATGCGGAAGCGCACCCGGCTGATGTCGCGGCGCGGCTCCAGGTGGATGTCGCTGGCACGCTGTTCATACGCGTACTGCAGCAGCCAGTCGACGATATGCACGATGTGGCGATCGTCGGCGCCGACTTCCCCGGCGCGGCCCAGTTCCACCAGCTGCTCGAAGCTGGGCATCGAAACCGTTTGGTTTTCGTCGCGCTGGTCCTTGGCACCCCGCACCGACCGGGTCACGCCGAAAAACTCCATCATGTAGCGCGCCAGATCCAGCGGATTGGTGACCACCACAACGATCTCGCGCCGCAGGATCTGGGCCAGATCCGGCTGCCAGCGCAGATCGGTCGGCTCGCTGGTGGCGATCACCACGCGCTCGGCATTGACCGCCACCGGCAGGATGCGATGGCGCTGCGCATAGGCGTGCGAGATCAGCGCGGTGACGGCCGGTACGTCGATCTTGGTCGGATCGATGCGCAGATAGCGCACCCCGGCCTGCTGCGCGAGCCAGTGGGTCAGGGTTTCCAGATTCAGTTCGGCATCGGGCCGGCGCCGATTGCGGAATTTCAGATTGGCGATCAGCACCAGCGGGTGAATGTCCACGCCGGTGCGCTGCTCGCGGACCGCCTGACGCGCTCGACCCATGTCGTCATGACTGATGAAGCCATCCTCGGCCAGCGCCGTCAACACCCTTTCCAGACTCAGCCGGGTGTTGTCGGGAAAACGTCCGGGCACGGCCGGGCGCGGCGGTGGAGAGCTGGGCATGCGCGATCAACGGCAGCGCGGCGTGGCCGCAGGATGCACCCAAGTCTACCCGAGCACGGCGGCGGCCATGCGTGCCGGAAGACCTCAGCCCGGCATCGGCTTGCGCGCGCTCAAAAAGGTCCACAGATCGCGGTAGGACGGCACCAGCACATCCTGTTCGCAGCGGTTCTCGAAGTGGGCATCGACTGCCTCGCGGATCAGCGGCAGCAGGCGGCGGCGCTCGTCGCGGTCGGCGGCATCGGCGCGGCCATGGCCGCAGCACTGCATGCTGAAGACACCGCCGGGTCGCAGCGCGGACGCGATCTTGGCGACGATGTCGGTGATGAAGGCGGCGCGGCTCTGGTTCTCGCGCACCGGGTCCATCGTCAGGTCGTAGATCACCGCATCCAGCCCGCGCGCCTGCGCGATCCAGGCGAACGCATCGCCAACCACGACGTGGGCGCGGGGGTTGTCGAAGGCTTCGCCGCAGACCGCCGGCAGGTATTCGCGACACAGCTCGATCACGCGCGCGTCGATCTCGATCATCGTCAGTTCGGCCGGCACATGGTCCAGCGGTTCCAGACTGCGCAGCAGTTCGCCCAGCACCCCACCATCGCCGCCACCCAGGATCGCGATCCGTTCCAACTGCCGCAATTCCAGCAGCGGGCTGACCATCGCCACGCCGTAGGCGGCGTCGGATTCGGAGATCTGCAGGTCGCCATCCAGATACAGCTGGCCCCCGAAAACCGGGTGCCGGGCGATGCGGACCTGTTGCAGACCGGTGTGCTCATCGGCCAGCAGCACGCTGCCGTCGGAGCGGCGGGGGACAACGGAAGAAAGTCCGGCGCGGAGGCCGTGGGATACGGGCATCGGGGTTCCTTGGTGGGTGGATGACAGATTCCATCCTCGACAAAGCCTTGCCCCGGCGCAAGTTCGAAGCACCCCGGGATCGCGCCCGCGCCCCGCGTGGCCGGCGTCTTGCCCTTATAATCGAACGCTTTTCCGCCGCATGTGCACCGCAATGACCGGACCCACCTTCCAGGACCTGATCACCCGCCTCAACGCCTACTGGGCGGCGCAGGGCTGCGTGCTGATCCAGCCGCTCGATCTTGAAGTCGGGGCCGGCACCTTCCACCCGGCCACCTTTCTGCGCGCGCTCGGGCCCGAGCCGTGGAACGCCGCCTATGTGCAGCCTTCGCGCCGCCCCACCGATGGCCGCTACGGCGAAAACCCTAACCGCCTGCAGCATTACTACCAGTACCAGGTGGTGATGAAGCCGAACCCGGACAACATCGTCGAGCTGTACTTCGATTCGCTGAAGGCGCTGGGCATCGACCCGCTGGTGCACGATCTGCGCCTGGTCGAGGACAACTGGGAATCGCCCACGCTGGGCGCCTGGGGCCTGGGCTGGGAAGTCTGGCTCAATGGCATGGAAGTCACCCAGTTCACCTACTTCCAGCAGGCCGGTGGTCTGGAATGCAAGCCGGTGCTGGGCGAAATCACCTACGGCCTGGAACGGCTGTGCATGTACCTGCAGGAATGCGACAACGTCTACGACCTGATCTGGACGGTCGGCCCCCAGGGTCCGGTGACCTACGGCGATGTCTATCTGCAGAACGAGCGCGAACAGAGCGCCTACAACTTTGAACATGCCGATGTGGCCGAGCTGTTCCACCGCTTCGACGCCTGCGAGGACGAGGCGCAGAAGCTGGTCGAACTGGGCCTGCCGCTGCCGGCCTACGACCAGGTCTGCAAGGCCAGCCACAGCTTCAACCTGCTCGACGCGCGCCGCGCGATTTCCGTCACCGAACGCCAGCGCTACATCCTGCGCGTGCGCAAGCTGTCGCAATCGGTGGCGCAGGCCTACTTCGAGCAGCGCGAGAAACTCGGGTTTCCCGGTGTGAAAGCGGCCTGAAACCTTTCTATCGGGGATCGGCCGCGGATAAAACCTCCGCATCCGGCCGCCCTGATGACCGCAGCGATTCCTTCCTTCATCCGCCTTCGGGCACCCTCTTCCGGGCGGAGAGGGAAAGAAACACAGAGACTCCGATATGCAACCGTTGCTGATCGAACTGGGCACCGAAGAACTCCCCGTTAAGGCATTGCCCGGGCTGGCGCAGGCCCTTTTTGATGGCGTCATCACCGGGCTGGAGAAGCGCGGCATCGCGATGCAGCGCGGCGACGCCAAACCCCTGTTCTCCCCGCGCCGGCTCGCGGTGCTGCTGCCAGGTGTGGCAACGCGGCAGCCGGACCAGTCCAGCGAGCTGCTCGGGCCGTATCTGAACATCGCGCTGGATGCGGACGGCCAACCGACCCGCGCATTGCAAGGCTTCGCCGCCAAGAACGGCATCGACTGGACCGCGCTTGAGCGCACCACCGATGCCAAGGGCGAACGCTTCGTGCACCGTTCGGTGCGCGCCGGATCGGATACCGCGCAACTGCTGCCCGAAATCCTGCTCGAAGCCATCGCCGCAATGCCGATCCCCAAGCCAATGCGCTGGGGCGCGCACGAACATGCCTTCGCGCGGCCGCTGCACTGGCTGGTGCTGCTGCTGGGCGATGCCGTGGTGCCGGCCAGCCTGTTCGGCATCGCCTCCGGGCGCGACAGCCGCGGCCACCGCTTCCATCATCCGGACGCGATCAGCATCGCGTGTGCCACCGACTACGTCACCGCGCTGGAAAGCGCCTTCGTGCTGGTCGATCCGGAACAGCGCCGCGCCCGCATCCGCCAGCAGGTGGAAAGCGCCGCCGCGCAATGCGGCGGCGTGGCGCGCATTTCCGACGACAACCTGGAACAGGTCGTGGCGCTGGTCGAATGGCCTGCACCGGTCACGTGCAGTTTCGAGCAGGAGTTCCTTGCCGTGCCGCAGGAAGCCCTGATCGAAACCATGGAGATCAACCAGAAGTTCTTCCCGGTGCTGAGTGAAAGCGGCGCGCTGACCGAGCACTTCATCGGCATCGCCAATATCGACTCGAAAGACGTGAGCAAGGTGCGCGCCGGATACGAGCGCGTGATTCGCCCGCGCTTTGCCGATGCCAAATTCTTCTTCGATGAAGATCTGAAGCAAGGCCTGCATGCGATGGGCGACGGCCTGAAGACCGTCACCTATCAAGCCAAACTCGGCAGCGTGCACGACAAGGTGCAGCGTGTCGCCGCACTGGCGCAGGCGATTGCCACGCAGGTGGGCGTGGATCCCGAGCTCGCGCGCCGCGCCGCCGAGCTTTCCAAGAACGACCTGCAATCGCGCATGGTCAACGAGTTTCCCGAACTGCAGGGCATCGCCGGGCGCCACTACGCGCTGGCCGGCGGCGAACCGGAGGCCATCGCACTGGCCATCGACGAAGCCTACCGCCCGCGCTATTCCGGCGACGACATCGCGCTCTCGCCGCTGGGCAAGGTGCTGGCGATCGCCGAGCGGTTGGATACGCTGGCCGGTGGTTTCGCGGCGGAGCTGAAGCCGACCGGCAACAAGGATCCGTTCGCACTGCGGCGCAATGCGTTGGGGTTGGCGCGGACGATGATCGAGTCCGGTGTTGATCTCAGCTTGAAGCGACTCTTGAGCCACGCAGAGTTGCTGGCGTTCCTGGCTGTCAGCAAGCAGGACTACAAGAAGTACGAGAGCCTCGCTAACGAACTCCAAGATCACGACATTCCCTTCGATCCTGAAGGTTTCAAGAAGCAATACTCCCCTAAGAAGGAAGGGGCGAACGATCTCTACGCCTTCATCCTCGACCGTCTGCGCGGCTACTACGCCGACAAGGGCGTGCCCGTCACGCACTTCAATGCCGTCGCGGCGCTGCAACCGGCCTCGCTCTACGACTTCGACCGCCGTCTGGATGCCATCGGCCAATTCGCCGCGCTGCCGGAGGCCGAAGCACTGGCAGCGGCCAACAAGCGCATCGGCAACATCCTGCGCAAGGTGGAAGGCGAGGTATCCGACGCCATCGACACCGCCGCGCTGGTGGAACCGGCTGAAACCCGTCTGGCCGAAGCCCTGCTGGGCGTGGAAGCCGCCGCCAACGACGCCCTGGCCGAACGCAACTACGTCACCGCGCTCAAGCATCTGGCGCAACTGCGCGCCCCGATCGATGCCTTCTTCGACGATGTGATGGTGATGGCCGAAGACCCGCGCGTGCGCGCCAACCGCCTCGCCCTTCTCAAGCGCATCGCCGACCGCTTCCTCAGCGTGGCCGACATCTCACTGCTGGCCAGCGGCTGATCCAGCACATGAAAAACCCGGCAAGGACACACTCTTGCCGGGCTCGATTCAACTCCGCGCTGTTGGCCGCCGGCAGCGCCGTGATCCGGCGATAAAGCACAACGCAGCCTGCGTACGGACCGACCGTCAGGCGCCAGCCCGCACCATCACTTCACGAGGGTGCGCGACACCTTCAGGTACTCGGCGCCGGCCTTGCGCACGGTCTCCTCATCAGCGTGTTCGGACGCCACGTGCACCTGCTCCAGCGTCTCGGCCAGACCGTCCAGATCCTTGCGGATCTTCTCCAACGCGTTTTCCAGCGTGTAGGTCAGCTGATGGATCGCGTCCATCTGCTCCAGATCCATCTTGCCTTCCGCCGCCAGCACCGCCTCCAGCTTGGCGTTGTACTCGGAGAAATTCTTCACCGCCTGCTCCAGCGTCTCGGACGCCTCGCCGCGATAGTGGTCAGGACGCGCATCGTCGGCCAGCGCCGGCTGGGCGAAGAAAGCAGCGGAAACAAGCAGCGGAAGCAGACGCAACGAAGACATGGCGATTCCTTGAGAAACAGTGGAGGGAGAAAACCTGTTAATGATAACAGTTCTCATTAGAAGCATGACAAGGGCCACCACCCCGACTACGCCATCGCCCGACGCGACAACCCGTCCACCCCGCAATCACGCTGATCAGATCACGCTGATCACCCGCTGCCGCCCAATCCGTGGCAAAATAGCCGGCCGCCGCACCCTGCGCGCCGCGCCTGCGACCCACGGCATCATCGCCGCAGATCGCCCGGCCGGCCCGCCCGGGACTTCGCAGCCAGCAACGAACACGCTGGCACCGCATTCCCCGCAGCGGACACGTGACAGCACAACGCGCCTGTAGCTCAGCCGGATAGAGTAGTGGCTTCCGAAGCCATTGGTCGGGGGTTCGAATCCCTCCAGGCGCGCCATCTTTGATGGCACTTCGTCACGATTCCCAACCCTTTGCGCGCAGCGCTTTCGGCCGTTCGGACGATGCGCGAGCCTGCGGTTCGCTAGCTCATCCACTCTCCCTCTCCGGGCGCGCCAAAAGGTCTGTGCCCATTCTGTGCCCACACTGTGCCCCGTTTTTCTTGCGGGCGGCTGCCGTGTGAGCACTAGCCTCGGTGCCCACGATCTCATGCGCGGATGACCTTGGTCACCCTGAACCTCGGCGGCTTCCCCGGCAGAGACGACTGCCCTTGTCCCTGAATAGCCATGAGACCGCCGCTACGCGACTGCGAGTGTCAAGAGCGACGTGGTGGACAGCCAGCCGATGGACATCGGCTCCTGCTAGACGGGTCTCGCATGTCTGCTGATCAGATCGAGTGATCTTCTTCGACATAGGTCAGCAGGTCGCCCGGTTGGCAACCGAAGTACCTGCAGAGCTTGTCGATGACATCCGTCCCGATATTCGCCCCAGGTTGATTTGCGATCTTCGACAAGGTGGCTCTGTGGACGCCAGTGGCTTGGGCGACCTCTGCCAATGGCACGACACGACGTTCCTTGAAGGCTTTGTCGGCAATCAGCTCTGGCAGGCGGAATCGAATCATTGTGAATGAAACCTGAATAATGTCGCCAACAATCGACGCTCGTCGTTGACATTCGACTGTCGTAGTCTATTATCACCGTCACACGTCGCTTACATGCGACACCCGTTGACGATGAACGACAAGGAGCGCGCCGTGCAAACTTACCTGACCACCGAGGAACTTTCCAGCCGGATTCACTACGACGTCCGCACGATCCGTGATCGGCTCAAGGACAGCGTCCTGCTGGAAGGCGTCCACTACATTCGCCCGTTCGGCGGACGGAAGCTGCTGTTCCTCTGGGAGGCAATCGAGCGCGACATTGGCCAGGCGTCCACGCGCCGTGCCCCCGTGATTCCGATGGCGAACGGAGGACTGGCCCGTGGCTAACATCCGCACCCGCCGGGAGACCGGCTGCCTGTTTCTGGACTTCCGCTATCGCGGGGTTCGGTGCCGCGAGCAAACCGCTCTTCAAGACACACCCGCCAACCGACGGACGCTGGAGTCGCTGGCAAATCGCATCAAGCGTGAGCTCGCCAAAGGGACGTTCGACTACGCCCTCTTCTTCCCCGACAGCCCGCGCGCCGCACAGTTCGCGGCGCCGCAGACCGCCTCACCCCGGAGCGAAGCGCGCGCTGATTCATCCACATCCCTTCCGGCGTCCACGGGCCCAGTCCCGACCTTCGGAGAGTTCGCCGAAACCTGGTTCGACGAGAACAAGCCCCGCTGGCGGGACACCCACGCTGAAACCATCCGCGGCACGCTGGACCAGCACATCCTGCCCGCTTTCAGGGCTCGGCAACTGGGCGAGATTACCCGCGCGGACCTGCTGGCATTCAGGGGCGAGCTCGGGAAGCTGGCGAAGAAGAACGGCGACACGCTATCCCCGTCACGCATCAACCACATCATGACACCCCTGCGCATGCTGCTGGCCGAAGCTTCGGAGCGGTACGAGTTCGTCACCCCGTTCCGCAACATCAAGCCGTTGCGGTTGCCAAAGCTGGACATCCAGCCGTTCTCGCTGGAAGAGGTCCACCGGATCCTCGATACGGTCCGCAAGGACTGGCAACCCTACCTCGCGGTCCGGTTCTTCACCGGCATGCGCACCGGCGAGGTCAACGGGCTTGAGTGGAAGCACATCGACTTCGACCAAGATCTGATTCTGGTGCGCCAGACCATCGTCAAGGGCAAGCTGGAGAACACCAAGACCGACGGCTCGATGCGCGATATCCCCATGGTGCCGGCCATCCGCGCCGCCTTGCTTGAGCAGCGCAAGCTAGTGCCCGAAGATTGTCCGTGGGTCTTCGCCCAGCGCAACGGCGAGCCGATCAGTCTGGTCAACTTCACCAACCGCATCTGGCATCCGTTGCTTCGCCACGTTGGCCTGACGCGTCGGCGTCCTTACCAGACCCGACATACCGCCGCGACGCTGATGCTCGGATCCGGCGAGAACCCGGAGTGGGTGGCCCGCATGCTCGGCCATGCCAACACGGAGATGCTGTTCCGCGTCTATTCGCGCTATGTGCCCAACCTGACCCGCAACGATGGCCGCGCCTTCACCGGACTGGTCAGTGCCGGTGCGGCAATCCGGCCCGGCACCCCCGCGCCCGAGGGAACGCTGCCTGCATCGTTGACGATGCTCAGCCGGCCGCAGCTCGAGGCACTGGTGCGTTCGCTTTCCGGCCAGTCCAAGGAGGATCACTCCCATGGCGACTGAAGCCACCCCTCTCAAGGTCAAAGTGATCCGCGGCATCCTGCCGGGCACGCTGGACGAGTACGCTCTCGAGACGCCGGACAAGGTCTGGCAGCTGCGCGACGAATCGACATCGCCGATCGATTGCCTGATTCCGTCGGCGGAACTGCTGCACTCGCTGCTCTCCCAGCCGATCACCACGTTGACTCTTCAACTCGCATACTGGCCGGTAGACTCCAGAACGCAGCCCAGCCCGCTGCCCATCCTGATCGGCGCCTCGACGGATAACCGTCCGGACGATTCGCTCTACTGCCTTCCCATGGACATCTGCCCGGTTGAAGGCACCTACATGGGCACTCTTGAGCTCATCGAATCCATCAACACACCTCCACTGCATCGCATGCTGTTGCGGATCTTCCGCCAGCGGGACGTCATTGCCCGCTACTGGACGATTCCCGCCTCCGCACGCCACCACCACACCTTCCCGGGAGGGCTTGCCTTCCACAGCCTCGAAGTTGCGCGCGACCTGGCAGAGCAGGCGGCCGTGGGTGGTCATGAGCGCGACCTGTGTGTGGCTGCAGGCCTATTGCACGACATTGGCAAGGTGTGGTCCTACACGTCGGACATGTTCCTCAACAATGCCGCCCGTGCAATGGGGCATGAACTCGTTGGCCTGTCGCGGCTCGAGCGGGAGTTGAAGGTTCTCGAATCCGAATGGCCGGACGGTGCTTACGCGATGCGGGTCCTGCTTAGCGGCTGCGGTCGCATGCGACAGGATGGATCAATGCCGTCGGCGCTGGTGGCCAGATTGAAGGCCGCCGATCAGCGCAGTTGCGAACTGGACCGCAACAGCAAGGACCCATCACTCGTATGGAGGCCGAGTCGGTGGTTACCACCGCTACCGCCCACGTTCGATCCGAACGAACCAGGTGCGGTCTAACTACGAGCTGGTCAATGTGAGCGGCGCTGACGTGCGACACCCCAGCGCAAGTCGAGCTTCGGTGTTGGGGTCGTCCGCCCAAGGTAAGAAGAACGTGGTGCCTTCGGGCTGCTCGAATGGCTCGATGAACCACTGTCCTTCTTCCGGGTGGAGCGTCAGCTTCACCCCAGAGGACCGGATCTCCGGGTGGTCAGTGACCTGATACGTCGAGACGAACCCGATGCCGAATCGTCCGATGTTCTCGCCACGAGAAAGCTTTCCCCCGCTGCCTACATCCGCGATCCGGTGATAGTCGCAGCTGTAGTTGTTGCTGGCGATAAAGTTGCAAGGCCGCGTGTGCAGATCGCCGCAGTAGGTGAACTTGCCACTGTTGATGACAAGAAGGCCGCGGTCTGTGATGTCGAAGACAACGGACTCTGCCTTGGCGTCATCCGCGTTCTGGATGAGTTCGAGAGCCATGACGTCGCAGCCCTGCAGCCCTGCCAAGTGGCTACGTGTGTTTCCAAGCAGGTTCGCGGTGTACGAGCCGGGCACAGCAAGATCAGATTCTCGGGATCGTTGGTCAAAGCCTGTGCCTCGAGCGCACCATGCCCAGCATCGGCTCCCGGACCCCGGGGACTGGCTGGCATGATGTGCGCCACGTCGCCTTGCTTCATCGGCTGGCCCACGCGGTAATCGTGAGTCAGATCGAGGCCGCACATCTCGCAATGGCCGGCGGCCCGAATCCAGACCAACTCCTTGACCTTCCGGTCAGTTGGATAGCGAAAGGCCCCGGTGGGTGGCCTGGGTGGTGTCTTCTTCTTGCCGGCAGCCATGCTCTCCTCCCTTCCCTGACCCCACATGGGGCCGACCAAAACGTGATTCAAGTCACATCTTGGCCAGTTTGGCCGGAGCGGGTCTCACGAGGCGAGACGCCACCGCCACACCTCCCGAGTACCGGGCCGAGAAGCATCACGCGAAGGTCGATCAGCGGCGCCGATCCCCAGCCAGAAGGGGAAATACCGCATAGAACCGGGTCGAAGTGTCGTCGGACTCTGCGTACACCTCTCCTCCATGTGCGTCGACGATGGTCTTGACGATCGCCAACCCCAGTCCGGCGCCGTCGCCCTTGCGTTGCCGGGAGGGGTCCGCCCGATAGAACCGGCTGAACAGGTTCGCGAGGTCTTTTGGGTCGATGCGGGGACCAGGATTCTCCACGCAGATCGTTGTGGCGTCCGCGCCCTGGCTGACGCGAACGCTCACCTCCTTGCCGGAAGGGGTATAGCGGATCGCATTGGAAAGCAGGTTGCTCAGCGCCCTGCGGAGCATTTCCTTGTCCGCATGGACGTGGCTCGCCGTGCCCAGCAACTGCAACGAGACGCCGCGATCTTCAACCCAGGCATCGAAGTACTCGAACAGTCCCTGGATGGTCTCGGCCACATCCAGTTCCTCGACACGGATGTTTTCGGGGGAGTTTTCGGTCTGTGCCAGGAACAGCATGTCGTTGATCATGCGATTCAGGCGACCCAGCTCCTCGAGGTTGGAATACAGGATTTCCCTGTACTCATCCGCTGGGCGGACCTGGCCAACAGCGACCTCGGTTTGCGTTGTCAGGTTGGTGACCGGCGTTCTCAACTCGTGGGCGATGTCGGCTGACACGTTCGCCAGCTGGGCATAGCCGTCCTCGAGCCGACCCAACATGGCGTTGAAGGAAGAAATGGTTTCTTCCAGCTCGATGGGAACCTCTCCCGGGTCGAGCCTGACGTGGAGGCGGGATGACGTAATCGCACGGATCTTCTGATTGGTCTTCCGGATCGGGATGTGCCCCCAACGCACCGCGATCCACGCCACGAGGATCGCAAGGCACATAACCACAAGTACTGTCCAGCCCTGGATGCGCTTGAAGTCGCGGATGAATGCCAGGTGCACGCCAATGTCCATGGCCACAGCGATCGTGTAGCGCTCCCCCAACCGCTGATCGTCGCCAACACGAAGGACGGCCCCCCGGTAATGGTGGCCTGCCTCCTCCCACACGGTCATTCGCTGGCCCGACTCCAGCCGAAGGGGCTGCTGGTTCTCGACAAACCGCCGGAGGTCGGGACCATCTTCGGGTGCGTACAGCGTAGTTCCTGCGGAGTCGGCGACATAGTAATAGACACCGTGATGACCCCGTACGGCCCGCTCGAGCGCGTCTTGGTCGCCTTCCAGCGCCATCTCCCCCAAGGCCTTGATTACGGAATTGGAGATGACCTCGAGCTCTTCCTCGTCCATTTCTGCGAAATGCAGGTCCAAGGATCTCACGCTGATCCAGTTGAACACCAGGAAGACGAGCAGCATGGCGATGCCGACCAAGCCGGTGACACGCCAGGCTAGCGACACGGGTCGCCGCAGCAACCGCCGGTCTTCACTCCCCATCCGGGACATCCAGCGTGTAACCCATTCCACGAACCGTTTGGATGAGCTTGGGTTCGAAATCATCATCGATCTTCGCGCGCAAACGCCGTATTGCGACGTCGATGACGTTGGTGTCGCTATCAAAGTTCATGTCCCATACCTGGGACGCGATCAGCGAGCGAGGCAGCACCTCCCCTTGCCGCCGCACCAGCAACTCCAATAGCGCAAATTCCTTGTTGGTCAGGTTGACCCGCTTGCCTGCCCGGATTGCGCGTCGACGGGGCAAATCAAGCTCCAGGTCCATCACCCGCATTCGGTCATGCTGTGTGGGCAGCGCCCCGCGCCGCAAGAGGGTACGCACCCGCGCCAATAGCTCGGCAAAAGCGAACGGCTTGACCAGGTAGTCGTCCGCTCCGAGTTCAAGCCCTTCGACGCGATCATCCACGTCCGAAAGCGCGGTCAAAAACAGAACCGGCACCTGGTTGCCTGCGTGCCGGACCGCGCTCAGGATCCGGCGACCATCAATGTCGGGCAACATCACGTCCAGGATGATGAGATCGTAGGTCTCCGTCATCGCCATGTGGTGCCCATCCAGGCCGGTGCGGGCCAGATCCACCACGAAGCCCGCCTCCATAAGTCCCTGGCGGACGTAGTCCGCGGTTTTGTTTTCGTCTTCGACGACCAGCAGTTTCATGTTTATTGACGGGCCCGAGGGGAGCGGATTGTCCATTGGTAGCAGCTGGTAGCAGCCTGGTAACGGTATCCGGGCGAGCCTGCCGCCCACATGACGCGAACATTACCAATATGTAATGCTGGAGTCAGCGGGACGACAATGGGCGCCGCTAGCATGGGTTACACCGTGCCGAAGCGCGTTCGGCCTCATGCAATGAGGTGCGCCCGTTGTCCCGACCGCTGCCCTTTCTGCGATCTCCCCGTCCGCAGTTTGTTCGTGGCCTCAAGACCGCTGCGGTCGTTGTGCTGCTGGTGGCGCTGGTGGCTTGGCTCGAAGGCCTGATTCCGACCTTCGGCGCAGCGGCCTTTCTGCTGATCCTTCTTGTGACCATCGGCGTGTATACGGTGCTGGAACGCGACCGGGATTGCTGCGAAACCTCTGCCGGGCCAGCCAGCATTCCCCACGCGGAACATCTCGGGGATAGCGCCCCTGTTTCGCCACTTGAAGCCGAGGCGGCAGCGGCCCGGGAGACCGGGCAGCACCCGGCCAAAGCGACTGATCCGTCCGTGGCGACAGCGCACAGCACGAACGGCGGGTGTTGCAGCGCCAGGCCTGACCACTCGCGCGAGTCGGGACTCCCCGGGAAGGAGCATCAAACCCGCGATCTGAGCCAGCTACAGGAACCGCCTGGAAATCCTCCCGGGACGGGTTGCTGTCACCCCGCCGAAGTGAACAACCCGTTGATGGTCGAGGCTGTAAAGCATGACAGCGCGACCGGGGTATCTCACAACCACTGACTGCGTTCAAAAGGGGGCGGTGATGCGGGCACGCCGATTTCTTGCCCGTCAGGAAGAAGGAGATCCACATGACTCACCATTCCGCCGCTGACAGACCCCAGGCAATGAACGAGTGCATCGACAACTGTACGCAGTGTCATGCGATTTGCCTGGAGACCATCAACTACTGCCTGACCAAGGGAGGCGACCATGCCGCGCCGGAGCACATCAGCCTCTTGGCTGCCTGCGCCGACATCTGCGCGACCAGTGCCGACGCAATGTTGCGTGGTACGAGCGTGCACGGCGTAATCTGTGGTGCCTGCGCCGAGATATGCCGCCGATGCGCGGATAGTTGCGAGTCCATGGGCGAGGACGAGCAGATGAAGCGCTGCGCGGAGATCTGCCGGCGCTGTGCCGATAGCTGCGAGGCCATGGCGTCCGCGGCCTGATTTCAACACTCAAGGTCCGGCCTCAAGGGCCGGACCTTGGATCTGTGGCGAAAGCTGCGGCGGTGACTGATCCTGCCATCGGTTGCGGAGGCCATGGCGCGCACGGTGAGGTTCGTCAGAACCAGATCCTCAGCCCCACAACCCATTTGCTGTCGTTGCGCGGCTGACCCGCCATTGCACGCAAATCCGCGGTGCGTCCATGGCTCCATTCGCGCTCAAAACCGATGTACGGCGCGAACTGGCGACGGATCTCGTAGCGCATTCGCAGACCGCCTTCCACCGTGCTCAGGCCGGAGCCCACCAGCTGTTCCGGGTCGGACTTGCCGAATGCGGTGGCTTCCGCCTTCCAGGTCAGGATCAGGCGGTTGGTGAGCAGCATCTCGTACTCGGCTTCAACGTTCAGTGCCGTGCGGCCGCTTTCGCCGATATAACCGGTCGCTTCCACCTCGAACAGATAAGGGGCCGTCCCTTGCACTCCGAACGCGGCCCAGGTTCGCGACGGCCCGGCTCCGAAATCCTGACGAATGCCCGCGACCAGATCCCACCATGGCCGGACCGGACGCCCGTAGAGCACCTCCAGCCGCCCACTTTCAACGGTCCCGTCCAGGGCATGGCCTTCGGTGCGCAGCCAGAGACGGTGCAAGTCGCTGCCCATCCATGCGCTGGCCTCCCAGCTGAGATCGGTGCCGGCGTTGGTGTCCGATGTTTCGAACTGGTCCAACAGCCAGAAAGAGTGCCGACTCGAACCGTGTTGGTGGTGCGGCTTCAAGGTTGGAAACGCGGCGGCGCGGTCGGCATCGGTAAGTGCTGGGATGGGATCGCGCGGTTCGTGACTCGGCCGCCTGCCCTCCTGGGGGTGGGCCATATCCGGCTGATCATGGATATTGCCAGGGTCGCCAGACTCGTGTGTCAGGGCATGAGCGCCATGATGCAGATGATGTGCGGAGTCATGCCCCGCTTCGTCGGGCACGGCGTGTGCGGCCCCCTGATCTGCGTGACCGCGGGCCGTACTTTTGGATTCGGCAACCGGTGGAACGTCGGAATGCTCGTGAGCGTGATCTTGCTGGGCCTTGGCCGCCATGGGGGCTGCCAGGCTGGCAACCAGCGCAAGCCACAGTGCGGATTTCACCGGCCTCATTCCTCTACCCTCACTTCGCGGAACATCCCCGCTTCCATGTGATAGAACAAATGGCAGTGGTACGCCCAACGCCCCAGTGCATCGGCCCGGACGCGATAGCTTCGCTTCGTGCCAGGCGGCATGTCGACCGTGTGCTTGCGCAAATGGAAGTTGCCCTGCTCGTCCTCAAGGTCGCTCCAGAGGCCGTGCAGGTGGATGGGGTGGCTCATCATGGTGTCGTTGACCAGCACGATCCGCATGCGCTCGCCATAGGTCAGGCGCAGCGGGTCAGCATCGTTGAATCGGATGCCATCAAACGACCAGGAGAACCGTTCCATGTGGCCGGTCAGGTGAAGTTCCACCGTACGTCCGGGTTCGCGTCCATCGGGATCATCAAACAGGCTCCTGAGTTCCGCATACGTAGCCACATGGCGCCCATTTTCCCGCAGCCCGATGCCGGGATCGGCGAGCTTGGGCTCTGGCGTCATGGTCTGCATGTCCACCAGCGGATTGTCGGTTTCGCTGTCCGGGTGTTGCTGCATACCGCCACCGTCGCGGGCGGCGTGGCCGTGGGACGCATGCCCGCCGTGGTCGTGGTGCGACTGTGCCGTTCCGGCGTGTTCAGCTGCTGGAGAACTCCCATGACTACCGCCATGCGCGCCATGATCGCCATGGCCCATGTCCGCCATGGTCAGAAGCGGACGCGGATCGACGGCCGGGACAGGCGCCCGAAGGCCGTCGCGGACCGCCAGCGTGCCGCTGACATAGCCCGTGCGCGCATTGTCCTGGGCGAAGATGGTGAACGCATCCTGCCCCGACGGCTCGACGATCACGTCAAACGTCTCGGCGGCGCCCAGCCGGATCTCATCGACAGTCAAGGGATGCACATACTGGCCATCGACGGCCACCACGGTCATCTTGAGACCCGGGATGCGCACGTCGAAATAGGTCATCGCCGAACCGTTGATAACGCGCAGGCGGATCTTCTCGCCCGGGCGGAACAGCGCCGTCCAGTTGCCCAGCGCCGTGACCCCGTTCATGAGGAACGTGTAGGTGTGGGCGTTGACGTCGGAGAGATCCGTTGGCGTCATGCGCATGCGCCCCCACTCGCCCCTGTCGCGCAGTGTTTCCCGCAGGCCTTCCTGGCGCACGTCCCGGAAGAAGTCGCCGACCGTACGTTGGTAATAATTGTCGTACTCGGAGAATTTCTTCAAGCGGTCAAACAGCCGGGCGGGATCCATGTCGGTCCAGTCCGACAGGAAAACGACGTAGTCCCGGTCATAGGTGAACGGCTCCGGGTCAATCGGATCGATGATCAGCGGGCCGTACATCCCGCCCTGCTCCTGGAACCCGGAGTGGCTGTGATACCAGTAGGTACCGCCCTGGCGAACGTCGAATTCGTACAGGAAGCTCTGCCCCCGATCGATGCCGTCGAAGCTCAGGCCCGGGACCCCATCCATGTTGGAAGGCAACAGGATTCCATGCCAGTGGATCGATGTGGCCCCACCGTGGATCGACCCAAGCGGAAGGTCGTTGCGGACCCGCAGCTGCACCCGGGTACCTTCCTTCCAACGCAGGATCGGACCCGGTACTGAACCATTGATGGTGATGGCCGGTCGGGTCTTGCCGGTGTAATTAACGAGTGTCTCGCCGATGCTCAGATCAAACTGGGTGCCTGCCAGCACCTCGGGTTGGCCTGGCGAGCGCAATGCCCAGCTTTGCCTGGGCCACGCGCCCAATGCCAACAGGCTGCCGCCTGCGGCCAGGCCTTGGACGAACCGGCGGCGGGTAAAGGCCGGCCCTTGAAGGCCGACATCAGGGGTACCAAGGGACATCAGGATCTCCAAATCATTGCGCTTCCACCCCGCACCCCCCAGACGACAAGCTACGCCCGGGACGGCAAGGCGGAGGCATGAATCTAGGCTGCGGCGACTGTCCAGACGCTGACCCCAATATTACTTTTGTGTCATGTCATCCCCGCCGCGGTCGTGGCGCGGTGAACGGTGCTGGCGACCAGGCGCTGCCGCGGCCCGGCATGGATGACAGGAAAGTAATGAATGGGTCACTGGGGTGACAGCGGCGTCCCCCTAGGCTGGAAAGGTGGTCCCCGCCGGGGGCCTTCCAATCCTGCCTCCTACCGTGGGGCGAAGCCGGGTGACGCCATGAATCGTACTCTCAACCCCCGCTCCTGGGCCTTGGGCATCAGCCTCGCCGCTGGCCTGCTGGTTTCGACCGTCGCCCAGGCCCACATCGCCCTCGTCGACTCTTCTCCTGCTGTCGACGCCGTGGCCAGTTCCGTGACCCAAATCGACCTCGTCTTCAGCGAAAGGCTGGTCGAGCGCGGATCCAGGGTGCAACTGGAGCCAATCGGGATGGACGGCCAGGCGAGCGCGGCTGCTTACCACGCGACCATCGAGGTGATCAACGACGGCACCACGCTGCGCGTGAGCCCCCATCACACGCTTGATGCCGGTCGTTATCAGGTGCGCTGGAGGGTTGTTGGCGAAGATGGTCATCCGGCGACGGGTGACTTCATGTTCACCGTCGAGTGATTGGCCGCTGCCATGGCCCTCGCTGTCGATTACGCACTCCGGTTTATTCAGTATCTGGACCTGCTGCTGCTGTTCGGCATTCCTCTGTACGCCTGGTATGCCCGCGGGGCGCTCCGCCACGCTGGACTGGACTCGACATATCCCCCTGGTGCCCCGTTACGCATCCTTCTGCTGGCTGCAGGCTTGTTGGGCGTAGGCCTGCTGGCTCTCGAAGTGGTGCGAGCTCCGGCTGCCATCCTGGGGTTGAGCGCATCGGAGCTGGTGCTCGATGACTTCCGCTGGTATCTGCTGGATACCGCGGCAGGTCGGGCCACGCTCGTCCGCCTGGTAGCGCTGCTGCTGGTGGTATGGACGCTCGCTGGACAGCGCCTGGTCCGCAACGCGCTGCCTGTCCGGAGGGTCAGCCTGTTTGCCGGCATTGCGCTGGCGACACTCGCCTGGAACGGCCACGCCGCCGCTGGAGATGGCGCCGCGGGAAGCGCGCGCCTGGTCGCGGGAGTCGTCCATCTTCTGGCCGCCGGAGCCTGGCTTGGAGCCATCGCAGCGCTGCTGGGGGTGCTTGTGACCCGCCATGCCACCGGTGCCAGAGAGATCAGGTCGCTCCTGCATGCATTTGCCCTGCCCGGATCCGTGATCGTTGGCCTGTTGGCGGCGTCGGGGGCCTTCCATTACGCGGATCTTCTCGGCTGGTCCGGGACGATGCTTTTCGAGGGGAGCTACGGGCGGCTGATGGCGCTCAAGCTCGCGCTCTTTGGCGCAATGCTTGTGCTGGCGGCGTTGCACCGGTGGTGGCTGGTGCCCCGACTGGAACGGAAGGAATTCGGGCCTGTGCGTCCGCGGCGACGGCTGCAATGGAGCATCGGAATGGAGGGACTGGGCGCACTTCTTATCGTGCTCATCGTATCCGTGCTCGGCCTTCTCAGCCCGTATCAGTAGACACCTTTGGTTCTTGGGAGAACTCATGAATATCCGGATTATCCGCTTCACGCCATGGCTGGCATTGGCCCTGTTTTCGGTGGTGGCCTGCTCCAACGATGCCGCGTCGACGACGCTCACGACCGCGTCGGGCTCGAATGCGCCTGCGACCGTCGGCGCGGACATGGACCGGACAGTCGACATCTCACAGCTTCCGGTGATGGTCGTTCACAAAACGCCCTGGTGCGGCTGCTGCGGCGCCTGGGTGGAGCACATGCAACATGCCGGGTTTGAAGTCGAGGTCCATGACATGCAGGACCTCGGCCCCGTAAAGGAACGCCTGGGAGTTCCCTACGCCAAGGGCTCCTGCCACACCACCGAGATCGGCGGGTACCTGGTGGAAGGCCATGTGCCTGCCGAGGACATCAAGCGGCTGCTACGGGAGAAGCCGGATGCGGTTGGGCTGGTACTGCCTGGCATGCCGATGGGATCGCCCGGCATGTTAGGGCCCAACGGCCAGCGGGAACCCTTCACTGTCGAACTCGTCCGGCGTGACGGGACGACCGAGCCGTTCTCGAGCCACTGAGGGGAAGACCCATGCAAGCTCCCCGTCTCCGCCTGTTCGGCTGGGCCGTCGCCAGCGTGCTGTTTGCGTTCTCGCTCTCGAGCGTTGCCGCAGAACCCATACCGGGCCGGACAGTGGATTCGGTCCGGGCCTGGCTGATCGAACGCAACCCGGAACTGCGCGCAGTTGGACTGGAGGCTGAGGCGGCGGAAGCGCGTGTTTATCCTGCCGGCGCACTGCCTGATCCCTCCGCCTCACTCACGCTTCGCGGTCCGGATGTGCCTTGGCAGCGGGGCGAAGGCGGGCGCGAAGTCTCCTACGCCCTGCGCCAGCGCGTCCCGCTCTGGGGCAAGCGCGGCCTGGCGCGGACCGTCGCCAGCCAGGACGCGGTCGCGCTCGGCCTCGACCGCGTCACCGCGACGCGCGACCTCTTGGCTGATGCCGAGGCGGCCTACGTACGCTACTGGCACGCAGACCAGGCGGTCGCTGTGCTCGATCGGCGCATCGTCCTCCTCCGCCAGATCGAAGAGATCGCCGGCGTTCGCTACGCCCTGGGCCGTGCGGCACAGCAGGACGCGATCCGTGCCCAGGTCGAGCAGACCAGCCTCCAGCGCGAGCGGATCGAGCGCCTCGCGGCCAAACAGGAGGCAGTCGCTACGCTCAACGCCGTGCTCGGCCGCCGCTCCGACGCGCCCTTGGCCACGCCCGACGAGGCGCCCGGCTTGTTCGTGCGCAGCGCGTCCCTTGCCGAAGCCCTGAACGGCGCGGATGCGCATCCGGCGGTACGGTCGCAGCAGGCCCGCGCCGAGGCCGCCCGCACGAACGTGGTGCTGGAGCGTCGCAACCGGTTTCCCGACATCACCGTGGGCGTTGGCGCGATGCAGCTCGGCAACGGCATCGAAAGCACCGAGCTGATGCTCGAGGTCGAGATCCCGTTCCAGCAGCGTGCGCGCCGCGAACGCGAGCGCGAGTCGCGCCTGCTCGAAGACGCGGCGCTGGCCCGCAGAGATGCCACGTTGCGGGCCGTCGAGGAAAGCGGCGCCTCCGCCTGGTCGCAGTGGACCAGCGCACGCGAGCGCCGCGCGCTGATCGAGAACACGCTGCTGCCGCAGGCCGACGCCACCTGGCAGTCCGCGCTGGCCAGCTACCAGGTCGGCGAAGTCGACTTCGGGACGCTGCTGGAAGCACTCAATGAATGGCAGGGCGCCGACCTCGCACGGGTCGATGCACTGCGTGACGAACTGTTGGGCGCCGCCGCCGTGCGCGCCATCGAAGGAGAGATCCGATGACCCGTGTCCAGACCCTGTCGCTCGCCATCGGCGTCGCACTCGCCGCCCTCGCCGTCGGCTGGATGGCGGGCCGCGCGACGAACGATGCTCCGAGCGCAGCCACGTCCGCCGAAGCGCCGGCCGCGGAACGCAAGGTGCTCTATTACCGCAATCCCATGGGCCTTCCGGACACCTCGCCGGTGCCGAAGAAGGACCCGATGGGCATGGACTACATTCCGGTCTACGCCGGCGACGCGCCTGCCGCGGCGCCGGGAACGGTGGTGATGCCACCCGACAAGGTGCAGGCGCTGGGCGTGCGCACCGAAGCGGTCCAGCGCGCAGTCCTGGCTGCGACCGTGCGCACCAGCGGCACCGTCGAGGTTGACGAGACCCGGCAGTACGCGATCGCGCCACGCTTCGAAGGCTGGGTGGAGCGGTTGTACGCGAACCAGACCGGCATGCGGGTCCGCGCGGGGCAACCGCTGCTGTCCGTCTACAGCCCGCAGCTGGCCGCGGCGCAGCAGGAATACCAGCTGGCCGACGAGACCGCCCGCAGGCTGGCGGCGTCCGACCCCGCGAGCGCGGCGTCAATGATCCGGCTGCGCGATGCCGCCCGCACCCGCCTGCGCAACTGGGAAATCAGCGACGCGCAGCTCGGCAAGACGGCCCTGGTGCTCACCGCACCCGCGGACGCGGTCGTGATCGAGAAGCCGGTGGTCCAGGGCGCGCGCTTCGAGCCGGGCGAGACCATCCTGCGCCTGGCCGACCTGTCGACGGTGTGGGTGATCGCCAAGGTGCCCGCGGCGCAGGCCGCGGACATCAAGCCCGGCCAGGCGGCCCGGTTTGAAACCGTGGCCCTGCCTGGCCAGGTGGCCGAGGGCGAAGTCGCCTTCGTGCAGCCCATCATCGATGCCATGACCCGCACGGTGGACGTGCGCATCGCGCTGCCCAACCCGGCCGGCGATCTGCGTCCAGGGCTCTACGGAACGGTGCTGCTCGAGGAGCCGGGGTCCGGACCGGTCCTGACCGTCCCGCGCTCGGCCGTGCTCGACAGCGGCACCCGCCAGGTGGTGCTGGTCGAGACCGGCCCCGGCAGTTTCGCGCCGCGGGATGTCACCCTGGGGCGGCGCGGCGGCGATCGTATCGAGATTCTGGACGGGGTCGCCGAGGGCGAGCAGGTCGTTGTCTCGGCCAACTTCCTGATCGACGCAGAAAGCAACCTGCAGTCAGCGCTCCAAGGACTTGAAGGTCACACAGGACACGGGACCCCCTCGGGCACCACTGAGGATCCGCACGCCGGGCACGGTGAGGACGCCGCTGACCCGCACGCAGCCCATGGTGATGAGGTTGCTGATCCGCACGCCGGCCACTCCATGCCCGCCGCCCCGGAGAAGACTCCGCCCTCCCCCAGCAGCCACGAGGGGCACTGACATGCTTGGCCGCCTCATCGAATGGTCGGTCCGCAACGTCTTCCTGGTCCTGGTGATGACACTGGCGATCGTCGCCGGTGGCATCTACGCACTGATGAATACGCCGCTGGATGCCCAGCCGGACCTGTCGGACGTGCAGGTGATCGTGTTCACCGAGTATCCGGGGCAGGCGCCCCAGGTGGTCGAAGACCAGGTCACCTATCCGCTGACCAGCGCCCTGCTCGCGGTGCCGAAATCAAAGGACGTCCGCGGCTTCTCGTTCTTCGGCGCCTCCTTCATCTACGTCATCTTCGAGGAGGGCACGGACCTGTACTGGGCGCGCTCGCGCGTGCTCGAAAACCTCAACGTCGCGTCGAAGAACCTGCCGGCTGGCGTGGCACCGGCGCTGGGCCCCGATGCGTCAGGCGTGGGCTGGGTCTACCAGTACGTGCTGCAAAGCGACCGCCACTCGCTGGATGAACTGCGCGCCATGCAGGACTGGTACCTGCGCTACCAGCTCACCACCGCGCCCGGCGTGGCCGAGGTCGCCAGCGTCGGCGGCTTCGTGCGCCAGTACTCGATCACCGTCGACCCCGTGCGCCTGCGCGAGTTCGACATCCCGATCTCACGGGTGTCCGAAGTGATCGCCGCGAGCAACCGCGACGTCGGCGGCCGCGTGATCGAAATGGCCGAGACCGAGTACATGGTCCGGGGACGTGGCTACCTGCGCGGCATCGAGGACATCGAGAGCCTGGTGCTGCGCGCCGAAGGCGGCGCACCGGTGCTGATCGGCGACGTCGCCCGGGTCGAACTGGTGCCCGACGAGCGCCGTGGCATCGCCGACCTGGACGGCGAAGGCGACGTCGTGGCGGGGATCGTCATTGCGCGGTTCGGCGAGAACGCCCTGGCCGTGATCGGCGGGGTAAAGGACAAGATCGCGGAACTTGCACGCGGCTTGCCCGAAGGCGTCAGCGTCCAGGCGGTCTACGACCGGTCCGACCTGATCGTGCGCGCGATCAAGACCCTGCGCACGACATTGCTCGAGGAGAGCCTGATCGTCGCGCTGGTGTGTCTGGTGTTCCTCTTCCATGCCCGCAGCGCGCTGGTCGCGATCGTCATGCTGCCGGTCGGCGTTCTGATCGCGGTGATCGCCATGCGTGCGCTGGGCATGAACTCCAACATCATGAGCCTGGGCGGCATCGCGATCTCGATCGGCGTGATGGTCGATGCGGCGATCGTGATGATCGAAAACGCGCACAAGCACATCGAACGCTCCGACGGCTCCCGCAGCCGGGCCCAGCTGATCATCGACGCCTGCCGCGAAGTCGGGCCGGCGCTGTTCTTCAGCCTGATGATCATCACGGTCTCCTTCCTTCCGGTGTTCGCGCTGGAGGCGCAGGAAGGGCGCCTGTTCAAGCCGCTGGCCTTCACCAAGACCTTCGCCATGGCCGGCGGCGCGCTGTTGTCGGTGACCCTGGTGCCGGTGCTCATGCTGCTGTTCGTGCGCGGCAAGATCGT